>CADAAS010000137.1 GCA_902785885.1 Pseudoselenomonas ruminantium | reverse complement strand
CTAACCATTACCTCACTATTTTACCAGCTTAGACAACAAGGTGGATAGGAACGGTAGCTATCCGTTTCCAATCCATAATTCTATTGTAGGAGGAGTGATACTTATATGGCCCCAAACATATCTGAAGATTTTGATAAAATTATAAATGAATACCAGATAAAAAGATATCCTAGTAATCGTGCTACAATATACGATCCTAATATAATGAGTAAACGAAAAGTTAGAAGGAATGGTGGGAGTGCCGGTGGGAGTATTGGCTGCTGCGGAGGCGGTTTTATACCATTTTTACCTCTAGTAGCCGGCGCTGTTGGAATTTTTTCTGAAAAAGCAGGAACTCATTATGAAAGAAAAAACATGGTCCATGAACAGGAATCTAAGGATAATAATAAAGATGAATTATTATCCTTAGACGATAATATAGGGATATTTTATGAGGCTATTTGTCAACTATGTGATAAGAAAAAAATGACAGAAACCGAACTATATAAAAAAGCTTGTATTTCCAGAGCAGTATTTTCTAAGATAAGAAATATGGGAAGGACAAAATATATTCCCAAAAAGAATACCATAATGCAACTATGTATAGCACTTAAGTTATCCGGCCAACAAGCACAAGAGCTTTTAGAATTAGTAGGCTATAGACTATCAGGTCAAATCAAATCAGATAAAATCATGGCATGGTGTTTAGATCATACGGAATTTAATGGAAACGTTATGAAACTAAATATTTATATAACTGAAAAATTAGGAGAGTCACCATTTTCAGTAGCTTGACTTATAGTCATAACTTAAAAGTATTGACACTGACAGAGGAGCAATGTAAAATCAGGCTATGATGATATATCAAAACTTATAGTCATAAAGATAGGTTTTGCCAACTCTGGGAGTAAAAAACGGCCAACTCTAGGAAAAATTTTCTGCCAAAACACCGAAAAATTATTGTAAATACTGATTATATAAGGGGGAAGCGGATGTTTTATGGATATGCTCGGGTTTCTACTCGAGGGCAGGTAAAGGGGAACAGTCTTGCAGAACAACGACAGCAGCTTTTGGATAGCGGCTGTGAGGAAGTTATAGAGGAACAATATACCGGGACAACTACGGAACGGCCACAATTAGACGCTTTGCTGACACGGCTCAAAGACGGTGACACCTTAATTGTTACAAAACTTGACAGGTTGGCTAGGTCTGCCATGGAAGGTGCAAATCTTATCAAGGAACTTACTCATAAGGGTATCCGCGTCAATATCCTCAACATGGGAGAGGTGGATGAGCGGCCACAAGGTCGGCTCATGCTTCACATATTACTGGCCTTTGCAGAGTTTGAAAGGGATATGATTGTGGAACGGACGCAGGCAGGGAAAGCCATTGCTAGAACCAAGGCGGGGTTTAGAGAAGGTAGGCCCCCAATAGACAAGGCCAGAAAGGATGCTGCCGTTGATATGGTACTCAATGGTGGGAAATCCTATAAAGAAGCTGCTGCTGCGGTAGGCATAAGTAAGAGCACTTTAATACGAGCTGTAAGAGCAAAGAAAGCTGAAATAACTATATCTTCTGACCCGTTTTATACTGATAGTAATATCCGTTATCTAGAGAGAAAGATGGAAGATTATAAAGCTAGCAGAACATGAACTCGATGGAGGGCGCGCTTTTTTAGAAATCTGAAACTTGCTACCATGCCAGTTTTTCTTTTTTATTTCGAGAAGGGAGAAGATAGATTTTCTTTATTCTCTTGCTTTCTCTTTCTTTCTTTTTTATAATGAGAAAGAAAGAGAAAAGAGAGGGACAATGCTATGGCCAATAGAGAAAACGTAGATATTGAGTACAAGCGAGTATATGTTCAAGAGTTACGCAAGGATATTGTAGCTTTTGCCAATACAGAAGGCGGAACCCTTTATATAGGTATAAATGATGATGGTTCTGTGTCAGGTGTAGATGATTCGGATGATACCATGTTGCGACTGGCAGGAAGCCTGAAAGATGGTATCGCACCAGACATTATGCCTTTTGTGCAGATTCGAGCTTTTGAACAAGAGAATAAGGTCGTGATTGCAGTGGAAGTGGCAATAGGTTCTGCCAGACCGTATTATTTGAAGGACAAGGGCTTGAAGCCGACTGGAGTGTATGTACGCCGGGGAACCTCATCGCAACCCCTCAGTGAAGCAGGGATAAGAGATATGATTGTGGAGTCATATGGCAAATCCTATGAAACATGTCGCAGCCTTAACCAAGAGCTTACCTTCGAGGCTTTTCAGAAAGAAATGGCCGTGAGGGAAATGGAATGCGGGGCCGTGCAGATGCGTACCTTGAACATGATTGGTGAAGATGGTCTTTTCACTAATCTTGCCCTGCTACTTTCTGACCAGTGTGAACATACGCTAAAAGTGGCCGTATTCCAAGGCACAGATGATGTCATATTCCGCAATCATCAGGAGTTTAGTGGCTCGTTGCTGTCACAGCTGGAAGAAGGGTATGCTTTTCTGGATAAAAATATAGCAGTCAAATCAACTATTGAAGGCCTGCGACGCAAGGAGCAGAGAGACTATCCTATAGCGGCCGTCAGGGAAGCATTGCTCAATGCCATTATCCATCGTGATTACAGTTTCAATGGCAGTACGTTGGTAAACATATATGATGACAGAATAGAATTCGTGTCCCTTGGTGGATTGGTATCGGGGCTTTCCATGGAGGCTGTGCTGATGGGGGTATCTCAGTCACGCAATGCCTGTCTGGCAAATGTATTTTACAGGCTGAAACTGGTGGAAAGCTATGGTACTGGTATAAAACGTATTAAAGCTCTGTATAAAAATAGTCAACGTCAGGCTGTTTTCGAGTCAGCACCAGGGGCGTTCAAGACTACACTGTTTAATCTAAACAGTGCTGAAGAGCCAGAAATAGTAACGCCATACCAGCCAGAGGCAGAAAAAGAAATCGTGATGAAGTTGGCAGCCAGCAAGGGGATGGTTACCCGCAGGGATGTTGAGGAGGCACTGTCCGTGGGGGCAAGCAAAGCATATTCTATATTGACAGATATGTGCAATACAGGAGTTTTGGTAATGCAGAAGGCTGGTAAAAGAACACAGTATGTTCTTGTGAGGCCAGGGGTACAATGTTAATCGATGGCCAATAGCCCTGCTTTGTCAATCAAATATGAGGCGCTGAGATAAAATGCTTTCGCATTTTGAACGTGCAGCAGCCTCATTTTTATGCAAAAAGATAATCCCGGGATATTCACCCCCCGGGATTAGGTGTAGAATTTAGGTATGCTAAAACCAAATTCACAGAAAGATTATAAGTCTTTAGGAGAGAATTATCAACTGTTTCTCCCCTTGACTCTTGAATTTCAGGTTAGCAAGGATGACCCCGTCCGCCTGCTTCGCCATTGCATTGGAGGTATGGATATAAAGTTACTGGAGAAGACCTATCATAGGATAGATCGAAATCTGGCGTCGCCCAGGCAGATGCTGGCTGTCCTTGTTTATGCCGGAATGAACCATATTTTCAGATCCCGCAGGATTGAGACTGCCTGCCGTCGGGACATCAACTTCATGTACCTCCTGGAAGGCAAGCCGGCGGATTGGCACAGAAAGCCTCATTGGCTTTCAGCATATCTTCAAGTATGGACATAAAAAATCCCTCCTGTTCTTGACGCTTAGTGGCACGTTTGCCCCATACTTCGCCAAACGGGAGGGATTTTCCTTCTATACCTGATGTCCGAGAGCCAGGTATGTCTTCTGCATGACCGTGGCTTTTTCTTAATTTTAGCTGTAATTGTCAATTCGCACGCCGTAGATTTCCTTCGGCAGGAGCGCTGCCGCTTCTTTATCCAGGATGATGGTGACATCCTGATGGAGCTGCAGGATGGAGGCGGGGGCTTCGGGGGTGACGCTGCCGCAGAGGGTTTTGCGTACGGCTTCGGCCTTGGCTGCTCCGCTGGCCAGCAGAATGACCCGGCGGGCCAGCATGATGGTCTTGATGCCCATGCTGATGGCGTAGCGGGGCACGTCTTCTTCCCGGTCGAAGAAGCGGGCGTTGGCCTTGATGGTCTCCTCGTCAAGCGCCACCTTATGGGTGGTGGCCTCGAATTTCACGTCCGGCTCGTTGAAGCCGATATGGGCGTTCCTGCCGATGCCCAGCACCTGCAAATCTATGCCGCCTGCCCTGGCAATCATATCCTCGTAGCGTCGTCCCTCTGCTGCCATATCCTCGGCTGTGCCGCTGGGGAGGTGGATGTTCTCAGGGGCGATATTTATGTGGTCAAAGAAATGCTCATGCATGAAGTAGTGGTAGCTGTGGGGAGAATCTGGCTTCATGCCGATATACTCGTCCAGATTGAAGGTAGTTACGCTGGAAAAGTCCAGTCCTACGGTCTCATGCACGGCAATCAGCCGCCGGTAGAGAGATAGGGGCGTGCTGCCTGTGGCCAGCCCCAGCACGCTGTCGGGCTTCAGGTAAATCTGCCCCGCCACGATATTGGCGGCCTCCAGCCCCATGCGTTCGTAGGAATCGGTGATGATGACGCGCATACGTATCCCTCCTGACTGTTTTTAAAGGTTGACTTCCAGCATTTCCCCCACGGAGGCAAAGGCGCCACGGGCCTTCTCCAGGACCAGCGGATGGCCGCTGGCCATAGCAAAGCCGTGGAATTTTTCTATCATGGACAGGTCATTGAGGTCATCGCCGATGACGTAGAGAGGATAGTCCTGCCAGCCCATGACATCTTGCAAGTGTTCCAGTCCCGTGCCTTTGTTGTTGCCTGCGGCGCAGACGTCCACAAAGGCGAGGTTGGCCTCAGCGGAGAGCTGCCCGGCGAAACGGCTGCTGATGTCGGCGGCAAGCTGGGAAGCCCGCTCGGGGGAAGCGGCCACGAAGCACATCTGCAGGATATGGGGGAGTGCCTGGGCCTCCTCGGGAGTGACTTCTGGGGTGTTGGCATGGATGACGGGATCGATGCAGCTGCGGTCATTCCACTTGCCGAAGCTGTCATAGCCCCGCAGGGTCATGACGTAGGGGCTTTCGCTGGCAATCTCGTGCGCCCAAAGGCCCCTGACTGCCTCTTGGGGCATTTCCCTGCTGAAGATTTCTTTTTCTGCTTCATCGAAGATCACTGCCCCGTTAAGGCCCACACAGAAGTCCAGTTTGATATCGTATCCTTTGAGCCCGATTCTTACCAGATGCATATTCCGTCCCGTGACCAGTCCGAACTTGTGTCCTGCTGCCTGCCATTTTTTGATGGCAGAGAGAGTCTTTTCGCTGATGCCTTTACCCTCATGGTAGAGGGTGCCGTCAAAATCGCTTGCTGCTATTTTCATGGAAAACCTCCTCGGTGTTATTGCGCTCGCTTGGAGGCAGCAATGGCGCAGTGTAATCCACGCACATGATGACTTTATCGCCATCAGGTGCTTCGTCAAGTATTGGCAGCTGGTATTTCTTGGTGCCGCAGTTGTGGCATGCTCTGATGTTATCCCCTAAAGACACGTAACAGCCCCTTTCTTAGTCAATATTCTTCACATTCATGAGTTTCAGGATTATATCTTTTCTCAGGATGATATTCCAGCAACTCATTCAAACTAACGCCTAAACCATCACATAAATTTATAAAGGTACCTAACGTCATCTTCTCCATGTCTTTTTCTTGGTAGACTCTGGCGCAAGTGTTGCGTCCAATATTGGTACATCTTAATACATCTGCTATCTTTATCTTTCTATCGCCCATTATTTCGGACAGGTGTGATTTGGGAATACCTTTTTTTGCTTCCATTGTACTCTCCTCCTGTGATACAGAGTATCTAGCTCCTCTGCAATACTTATTATAAGTTATTCTTGAATCCATGTCTATTTTTTTATGATGTCTTTCAATAAAATTTTAATACTTATAGAATATGTTTTTCAATAATCAAATCTTAATATGATAATACATAAAATCATTTTTATTATAGATAATATAAAAATTATACTTTCTCTATTGAAAATGATTCGACCTCGTATTACAATATAGCCTGTAATGATGATTCTAGTTACGAAAGGAGAAGATTATGAACATCATACAGCGCGTTGTAAAAAGAAAGAACAACTTAACCAATGTGTTAATTCCCAGCATGACTACTGGCTTTATGGTTGCGGCTTCCCGTTGTTATGCAGGTATGCCATGGGAAGGGCCACTGGAAACTATTCAGGAATCTGTAACGGGGCCTGTGGCTACTGGCGTTTGTACCATCATCGTAGTTATCACTGGTATTGCGATTGCTTGCGGTGAGGGTGGCGGTGCAGGTAGACGGCTCTTGCAGGGTATTTGTGGTCTTGCGCTGGCGTTGGGTGTTGCTAATAGTCCATCAGAACATAAGCAGCGGCAGTAAATCTGTCGCTGTTTGGCTATTCATGGGAGGTAAGTATGAAACATAAAACAGAATTTGATGATAGCCCGTTACCTCATACGGCAGCAATGAAGGAGCCGGAAAATCGGTTCAATGATGCCCGTAGAAGATATGAGGGAACAATGGGGGCTGCTGTGGTCATCTCAGCGCCTCATATTGATTGGATTTTTGCCATGGTGTCCCTGTGAAAACATCCCAGCATCATTTTTATGCCTTTAAGGAATACTTTCGACAGCAACAACAATAATAGCGGCAAGAATTCATACTGTCTGGAGATTGCAAAACGTAATCTTCATAGGCTGTTCCCTTCAAAAGCAGAGCTCATTCGCTCTATAGCTGTACGGGAAAGACCATATTTTTTTGCCAGGATATGCCAGTTCTCAGCTACGACGCGCTTAGTGTTGGCGATAATGTTCTTGGCAGCTGCTGGTTTGATTTGGTAGAATTCTGCCATTTCCAGAGCGAGCTCCATATCGAGGGTGCTATCTTCTTCGGTAATGCCCAAGGATAAATTGTTTCCATAGGGATTAGGATTTACATCGAATAGTGGGGAAAGATGCCAGCCATCCTTGTGCAGAAGGAAGCCATGATTTCGCAGATGGTCGTCTGTATTTGAAATTGCGATGTTGAACACGATGCGACACCAAAGTTCCTTCAGGTCAATAGGAGCATTTGCACTATGTGCTGTCAGCCAGTCGGCAATATCAAGATAAGAGGCATCTTTATCACTATCGGTTTTGCCCAGCATGGTCATAGCAGAGGCCATGTGGATTCGAGTTTTTCCTATGCGGTCAAACCGTTTGACCAAAAAAGTGGTGCCTTCTTTGGTCAGGGACAAAGCCTGAGCCTCTGCTACGTTTAAGTTACACATTTCGGCCAAGTCGTGGGCTACCATTTCCCATGCACCGGCATTTTCTGTGTCGTGCTTGGATGGGAATTTGGCAATCCACAAATTGCCCTTTTCGTCAGCAACGGTTGCTTTGGGGCGAGCACCACCTAGTGAAGAACCAGGAGCC
>CADAAS010000136.1 GCA_902785885.1 Pseudoselenomonas ruminantium | reverse complement strand
GCTGCACGTTTTGGACTGCCCGATTTTCCACAGCCTGCGCCGCGATGCCGTCATTTTCTTGCTGCTGCCATAGCGCCGCCGAGGCCATGCCCCCGGCTTCCAAAACGACCAGCACGGAAAAAAATGTAATCATCCGCTTAACATTCACGGAATGCCTGCTCATTTTCATCACGAGATACCTAAAGCCAATACGAACTTACCACGGCTGGGGCGTAATCGGCGTCACCACGCCAAAGCGATAGCCCTTGGCCCGAAGATTGTCGATGATTCCCGGAAGCGCCCGCACCGTTTCCTCCTTGCCACCATTGCAGTGCATGAGGATAAGGGCCATATTATCCTTCAAATGGCCTGCCGTCCGCCTGTCAATATAGTAAATCTGCTTCGCTGCCGAAGGGTGCTCCGGCGTTGCATCCTCGGTAAGCACGTTCCAGTCATGCTCCACATAGCCCAAAAGGTTCAGATGTTCATAAAAGTCGGCGCTAAACATCCCCACCGTGCCGCCAGGTGCGCGGATAATAAACGGGCGCATGCCGAAGAGCCGGTCGTAATCGTGGTCATAGCTGTGATTGCCAATGGCATGCCCTTCGGCAAAGATGCGCTTCAACACCTCCGGATTCTTCTCCACCATGTCGCCCAGCACATAGAACGTCGCATGGACTCCCCTTGCCTTGAGCACATCCAAGATGGCGGGCGTATTAACAGCATCCGGACCATCATCAAAGGTCAAGTAAGCAACCTTCTCTGCCGTATAATGGGGCAAGGCAGGCAGCATCGTAGGCAGCCCCTTTTCGAGCCGCTGTTTCAATGTATAACGGTCGTAAACAGGACGATCAATGCTGATATTGTCATAGGTCAGATTGCTGTAATCCCCTTTTGCCAGCGTATAGGCCGCAGATTCCACGCCCGGTTCCTGCTCCTGCTCCTGTGCCACAGGTTCTACAGCCCTCCCCTTTGCCAGCCAAAATGCGCCTGCTGCGCCTCCCAATATCAACAAAACCACTAGGACACCCATAACCTTGGTAAAATCTTCCCTTTTCACCTTGACCGCGCCTCCATCATTCATTTCTTAACATAAAAACAATTACCTTACATTATACTACAAGTAGCCCTTTAATCCAAAATAAATTCTGCAAAAGCTACATTCCCATATTTAAAGCCCTGCTCGCTCAAGCGGCAGCCCGCTTTGTCCACCAAGAGCAGCCCTTGCCCGCTAAGTTTTGCCATCACCTTGCCATAGACGCTGTCCAATTCCACATGGAACTTATCCGCAAACGCCTGCCGCGAAAGACCTTCTGCCGTCCGCAGGGCCAAAAAGGCAAATTCCTCCATGGCATGCTCACGGGTCGGTTCTTCCTCGAGCACCCGGACTTCCCGTCCCGCCGTTATCCCCGCGATATATCCTGCAATGTCAGCCGTTGCCGCATAGCGCTTTCCCTCCAAATACGAATGCGCCGCTGCGCCCAACCCGAGATAAGGCACATCATGCCAATAGCTGCGGTTATGGCGGCTCTCAAAGCCCTCCTTGGCAAAATTGGACACCTCATAGCGCCGATAGCCCCACTCCGGCAGGGTCGTGGTCATATAATCGTACATATCCTCTGCCTGTTCCTCCGACGGCAGATTTAATTTGCCCATTTCTTCCATGCGGGCAAAGGCTGTACCTTCCTCCACCTGCAGCCCATAGATGGAAATATGCTCAACCGATAATTCACCTGCCTGCCGAACACTCGCCTGCAAATCCGCCAGGCTTTGCCCTGGCAGGCCGTACATCAAATCCACGCTGATATTTGAAAAGCCTGCCTGCCGGGCCATCTGCACCGCCTGCACGGCCTCCGCACCGGAATGAATCCTGCCAATACGGCGCAGGAGTTCATCCTGAAAACTCTGCACGCCAAAGCTCAGCCGGTTGACGCCGCCAGCGCGAAGCAGCTGCAAATACGCGGCATCCACGGTTCCGGGATTGCACTCCACCGTAAATTCGGCAATCTCCTGCCCGATATAATCTTTTACGGCCTGCAAGGCCTGCGCCATGCACTGCGGCGGCAATGCCGTAGGCGTCCCGCCGCCCATATAGGCGGTGGCAGGCTTTCCCCATTTTTGCCGAAAAGAAAGGCCCTGTATCTCAATCTGCTGACACAGGGCCTCGGTATAGCTTTCCATGAGCTTTTCCTTCCCCGCATAGGAGGGAAAATCACAATAAAAGCACTTCTGCCGGCAAAAGGGGATATGGATATAAACTCCCCATTGCATAAAATCTTCCTTTAGTCTATCTTGAGTATCGCCATAAAGGCTTCCTGCGGCACTTCCACCGAACCGACCGCCTTCATGCGCTTCTTGCCTTCCTTCTGCTTTTCGAGCAGCTTGCGCTTACGGGAAATATCGCCGCCGTAGCACTTGGCGAGGACATCCTTGCGCCGTGCCCGCACGTTTTCACGCGCGATGACCTTGGAACCAATCGCCGCCTGAATGGGAATCTCAAACATCTGCTGCGGGATAATCTCCTTGAGCTTGGCCGCCAGCTGGCGGCCACGGCCCTGCGCCCTATCTTTATGCACAATCGTCGAGAGCGCATCCACCGGGTCGCCGTTCAAGAGGATATCCACCTTCACGAGCTTCGACTCCTGATAATCCGCCAGTTCATAATCCAGCGAAGCATAGCCCTTGGTCGCCGACTTCAGGCGGTCGAAGTAGTCAAAGATGATTTCATTGAGCGGAATATGATAGGTAATCATCACGCGATTGGTATCGAGGTAGTCCATATTCTTGAACACGCCCCGCTTGTCCTGCGAAATCTCCATGACCGCGCCAACAAAATCATTGGGCACAATCACGGTCGCCTTGACAAATGGTTCCTCAATATGCTCAATCTCCGTCTGCGGCGGCAATTCTGCAGGATTGCTGACATTCAAGACCGTGCCATCCGTCTTGAATACATGGTAGATAACCGAGGGTGCCGTGGTGATGAGCTTTAAGTGATACTCACGCTCCAAACGCTCCTGAATAACGTCCATATGCAGCAGGCCCAAGAAGCCGCAGCGAAAGCCAAAGCCCAAGGCCACGGAAGTTTCCGGCTCAAAGACCAAGGCCGCATCATTAATCTGCATCTTTTCGAGCGCATCCTTCAAGTTGTCATAATCGGCGCTTTCCACCGGATACAGGCCACAGTAGACCATCGGCGTAACGCCGCGGTAGCCCGGCAGCGGTTCTGCCGCAGGCCGGTCCGCAAAGGTAATGGTATCGCCCACCCGCACATCGCGAACGTCCTTTAAGGAACCAGCCACAAAGCCAACTTCGCCCATATTGAGCTCGCCGACATCCACCGGCTGCGGCTTAAAGCAGCCCACATCCGTGACCTCAAAAGCCTTGCCCGTAGCCATCATCTTGAGGCGCATGCCCTTCTTGATTTTGCCCTGCTTTACGCGCACATGGGCGATAACGCCCTTGTAGGAATCGAAGAAGGAGTCAAAGATAAGTGCCTGCAGCGGCGCCTCCTCGTCCCCTTCCGGGGCCGGAATGCGCTCCACGATGGCATCGAGGATTTCCTCAATGCCAATGCCGGTTTTCGCCGAAGCCAGCACCGCATCCGTGGCATCAAGGCCGATGGTATTTTCGATTTCTTCCTTTACGCGGTCAGGGTCAGCGCTGGGCAGGTCAATCTTATTGATGACTGGCACGATTTCCAAATCATTTTCAAGTGCCATATAGACGTTAGCCAGCGTCTGCGCTTCAACGCCCTGTGCCGCATCTACGACCAGCAGCGCCCCTTCACAAGCGGCAAGGCTGCGGGAAACCTCATAGGTAAAGTCCACATGGCCCGGAGTGTCGATGAGGTTTAACTGGTACATCTCCCCATCCTTGCCCTTGTAGTCAAGGCGTACAGTCTGCGCCTTGATCGTAATGCCGCGCTCACGCTCCAAGTCCATGCTGTCGAGGACCTGCGCTTCCATCTCCCGCTGCGAAAGCGTTCCCGTATATTCAATCAACCGGTCCGCAATGGTCGATTTGCCATGGTCGATATGCGCGATAATCGAGAAATTGCGAATGTGCTTGTTCTGCATTGTCATTTTCCTTTCACTTTCTATCCATATAATGGTTATTATAACGTAGTTATGCAGATTTTGCCATAGAAAAAAAATAAAACCTATTGCTTTTTGGAAAATGTCATGCTAAAATAGCAAGGTAACGAATCATTTGAGGGGGGTGAACTACTTGCCGAATATTAAAGCATCTATTCTTAGTGTAAAATCTGACGCTAAGCGCCGTGCGAAGAACGCTGCTGAGAAGTCCCGTGTACGCACTGCTTCCCGTCGTGTTCTCGACGCTGTTGAGGCTGGAAACGTTGATGAAGCGAAATCCCTCCTCACAGCTGCTTGCAAGACCATTGACATGGCTGCTGCCAACCACGTGTTCCACAAGAACTGCGCAGCTCGCAAAAAGTCCCGTCTGGCTCGCAAAGTGAACGCACTCGCTAAGTAAAAAACTTTCACCGAAAGTTTTTTGGTTCTCAGAATGAGATAGAAAAAAACCTGCCCTTACGGGCAGGTTTTTTTGTTTGCCTATGCGAATTTCATTCGTAAGATTTTTCACTTTTGTAATGTATTGTTCCAGTTTTTTTGCTATAATTATCCTATAGACTAATAGTCAGGAGATGATTTTATGCACATTCGTCATAGCAAGCTTTTGAGCCTCGTGAATCAGCACAATCGTATTGCCGTAGCTGATTTGGCCAAAGCTTTGGATGTTTCGGAAGTTACTATCCGCAAGGATTTAAATATTTTGGCCAAAAAGGGGCTTCTGCGCCGTGAGCATGGCTTTGCCCGCCTGACCACGAGCGATGATGTGGGGAACCATCTTTCCTTTAATTACGAGGCAAAGCTGCGCATTGCCCGCCGTGCGGCCGAAAGTGTACACAATGGTGAAACCGTCATGATTGAGTCAGGCAGCTGCTGTGCCCTGCTCGCAGAGGAAATCGCCGCCAACCGCCGGGATGTCACCATAATCACCAACTCAGCCTTTATCGCGGATTACATTCGTAAATACCCCAATGTTCGCGTAATACTATTAGGCGGGGAATATCAGAAAGAGTCCCAGGTAATGGTTGGCCCCATGGTCAGAAACTGTGTACAGGATTTTTATGTGGGCAAATTCTTTGTGGGGACAGACGGACTCAACGAACTCGGTTTTATGTCCAATGACCTCATGCGGGCCGAAGCCGCCCGTTGCATGGCCGAACGTGCCGAGCAGACCATTGTCCTGACAGAATCCGCTAAATTCAGCCTGCATGGTACGGTAAAGCTCTTGTCCTACAATCAGGTCAGCGCCCTGTATACCGATGATTTGGCCGATAACAGCACATTGGGCAAATTACATGAACAAGGCATTCATGTTTATCCGCTAAGCAACCAATAAGCAAAATAAGTCGTGAAGATATCCGCTTCATATCTTCACGACTTATTTTATTGCAAGTCACGCTTATTCATTTCTTTTAATAGCTCAATAGCACCGCGTCCCATGCCAGTTTCCCGGGCCGTATCTTCTATGGAATAACCACTGCGCAGCAAGGCCTTTGCCTTTGCCGCATTAGGTGAAATCACTTTCTCCGGCTCGCTCTTTTTCGGCGGTTCGGCGTTTTCTTCTACATCTTCCGGTATTTCCTGCGGAGCTGGGTCGTGGACTTCCGGTATTTCCTCCGGCCGCCTGGTCATCGCCACGGCCAGCCCTGTTGCCTGCTGAGCATTAATAGCGGGTTCTTCCCGATTCATGGAATTATGCAGCACTGCAGCAAAATCCTGTACATCCACCCGCTGCATAGGTGCCGATGCAGTCATCGGCACAACCGGCTGCGGTGGCGCTAATGGCACGGATTGGTAGGCTGCAAGTTCGGCAACCATTTTGCGGGCTTCGGCAAGTTCCCGATTCAAGGCTGCAGAACGTTCCTCCATCTCTCCAGCCAACCGCTTGTACTCGTTAATTCCGGCTTCCAACCTTACATTGCGTTCATCAGCCTGTCTGAGCAGGTTCTCCAAATGCTGTATATGATTGCCCATACGGGCAATCACGGCATCAGCAGAACGCGTCAGCTCTGCCTTCATCTGTTCCGTAGATGTCCGCAGTTCCTCTGTGTCTACGCCCTGCTGCCGTTTGGAAATTACGCGCACCACCATGACCAGCAAGGCACCAGCTATAATTAGAAAACCAAATAATTCTGGAAACATAAGCTTAACAAAAATCCTCCTCAAGATATAATCATATAGATTATACGATATTTACAGGCTGATGTCTAATAGCTGCCCTCGTGACGGGTCCGTTGCCATTTTCATCACGGGCTGTTCCATCACGTCTTCGGTTGTTTCTCCAACCATTCTGCGCTTGCTATTTTTTCCACGTCCTCGGTTTTTCTGCCGTTCTGGTTCATCCTTGATGCGCCCATCCTCAGGATTTTCCTTGCCTCGCACCTGTTTTTGCTTTAATTTGTCATCATTTTTCTGTTCCAAAGCCTGATAATCAGCCTGTAATGCATTGGCCTGGTTAAGATTGTGCTGCACCTGTCCAGCATCAGCAGCCCGGGGAACAATCATCTGCATGCTCATGGAGTTGACTTCCATATATTTCCCTTCTTTCCTGCTTTGCTAATACAAACGAAGGGCATCTTTTACGATGCCCTCACAAAAACAAATTCAATAAGTACCAATATTGATACGCTCATCCTTGACACTCAATAAACAACGGCGAATACTGCTTTGCACGTTCATAATCACCGAATTGATGGTTATGCGTACCCCGGGGTAAACAGTATCCATCACGCGAATCTTGCCATCCTTCATACGGCCCATCGCTTCTTCCAAAGCCTGTATCTCTTTTTCTGCCCGCTTGATTTTTCCCGCCAAAGGAAATTGCGAACGGGTCAACGCATTTATCTGGTCAATGCGCTGCTGCGGCAGGCGGCTTACATCAATCTTGCCCAAGGTATTGAGCATCTGGGTGATTTGTTTCAATCTCCCCCGATCTTCCTTGCACTCCCGGCAGATTTCCTGATAACGTTGTTGTATAGTGGGGTCAATGCCTACAGCCA
>CADAAS010000135.1 GCA_902785885.1 Pseudoselenomonas ruminantium | reverse complement strand
TTATGGAACTTAGCCACACCTTCGGACACAATCTGCACGGCATCGACATCCAGGCCAGAATCCGTTTCATCGAGCAATGCCAGCTTCGGATTGAGCATCAATAGCTGCAGGATTTCCGTACGCTTCTTCTCGCCGCCGGAGAAACCAACATTCAAATAGCGCTGGGCGTATTCCGGGTCCATCTTGAGTTCCTGCATAGTGGCCTTGAGTTCCTTGCGGAAGGGCAGGAGTTTTACCTTTTCCCCCGTGATGGCCTGCTTGGCCGTGCGCAGCATATTTTCCACGGTGATGCCGGGGATTTCCTCCGGGGTCTGGAAGGACAGGAACAGACCTTTGCGGCTGCGCTCGAAGGTCTTCATCTCCGTCATGTCCTCGCCTTCAAACGTCATGGAACCGCCAGTCACCGTATACTTGGGATGGCCCATGATGATGTTCATCAGCGTAGACTTGCCGGAACCATTCGGCCCTAAGATAACATGCACTTCCCCCTTGCCCACGGACAGGGAAAGGCCCTTCAGGATTTCCTTATCCTCTACACCGGCATGGAGGTCCTTGATTTCCAAAAGCTGCTCTGCCATTACTAAACTCTCCTTCTAAAACAACAGTGGGAACCACTGTAAAAACTTCGCTCATTTTAATCCTTAGTAAAATTGTCGGGATTAATAATTTTTATTTTAGGGATAATGCGCTAAAAAGTCAAGCTATCTTTTTTCTTGCAGGATTCTCCCGTTCCATCACGAATAATATTTGTAAGAATAATCGCTCAGAATTCCCCAAGGAGGAGGGTGTTCCATGAGTTTTTTGATACGGTTGCTCATCATTGCGGCACTGGCTTGGACGCAGCTTGCCGCCGCAGGGCTTTGTGCGGATTTTTTGCGGCCTACGCTGCGCATCGGCTTCACGGATAAAGAAGGCGATATCTGGCAGGACAGCCGTCTGCTCTATCACGGTGCCGCTTATGAATATTCCGAAACCATCAGTACCTATATGAGCATGAAAAACAGCTATACCAATGGTACCATGGAGGAAAATCTGCTGCGCCTGAAAGCCGGCAGCATTGACCTCATCATGATTCCCGACGGCGATTTTATTACCGGCTATACTGAACCAGCTCCAGCTGACCAGCCGCCAGGCACCATATCCGTAGCACTTGGTAAAGGCATCGGCTGGCTGCTGGCTGACGAAAACCGTCCAGAGCTTGTCGAACGCCTGCGAACAGCTGTCGCCAGCATTAATGAGGTCAACAGCTTTTATCAAAGCGATTTGCAGGAAAAGTACCATATCAATGGTACAAAACTGCTGCTAACCGCCGAAGAGAAAAACTATCTTGCTGCTAATCCGGTTATCCGTATCATGGTATCGCCCAATCAACCTCCCTATACTTATCTGCAAAACGGACAGCCGCAGGGCATTATTTCCCATGTCATCAAACGAATTGAAGATGATTTGGGCATTACCCTGGCCATTGCCCCGGAAACCACACATCAAAGTATGATGGATGCCCTGACCAATGGAGAAATCGATATGGTCATGGATTTTTACACCGACTACAACTGGGCTCGGGCGCATAATGCCGATTTGACCATCCCCTACCTTAAATTGAACTATATATCCGTTCAACGTAAGGATAAGCCCCTGCCCGAAAAGCCTATTATTGCCTGCGCCCGTGCACATTTCTACAGTCAGATGCATGTCGAGCGGGCCTACCCGGCAGAGCAGTTGCGTTATTATGATGATGTGGCGGACTGCATGGCTGCCGTCAATGACGGCGAAGCTGATATGACCTTTGTCAAGTCCATCACAGCGCAAAGTGACATCTATCAGGGGAATTATTACAATCTCTACACCAACGGCAATGTTGTCTTTACCCACAGCGTATCCATGGCGGTCAGCAATCACACCGACCCGATTCTCATTCGCATATTGAACAAGGAAATCGCCCATATCCCGCCGCAGGATATCACCAGTATCATCAACAATGAAGTTTACAACGTACGGGCAAAAGATACCTTGCAGGCACTCATTTACCGCAATCCCGTAGCCGCGCTATGCCTGCTGGGCGGGACCCTGTTGGTCATTATTTTCGCCCTGCTCTATGTGCTGCGAATGCACCGGGAGCACGATAACGAATTATGGCGGCAGGCCAATATGGTAAAAGGGCTTGATATCTATAACCTGCACTGGTTCAACCAGCAACTGCCACGGGTCATTGCCGCGAACAAGGCGGCACAGGAAGCCGGCGAACTCTTTGTGCTGGTCATCTCAGCACAGCGCATTGCCTTTTTGAAGGAACTCTATGGCGTCAAGGTCTTTGCCGAGGCGGTCAAAAACATCATCAATGAGCTTCATGGCAAATTATCCTGGATTTTGCTCCATGGTCTGTCGGCAGAAATCACCCATGCCTATCTGCTCTGCCAAAAGCCTAAGGGCTATACCCTGAAACAGGCTGCCGAACGCATTGAAAAGGCTGCCCACATCATCGACATCAATGGCGTCCCCACCAGTTTTACCTACCATATCGGCATCTGCCCGGTGCCGCGGCACGGCGAGATTGATGCTGAAATCCTGATGGACAACGCCATGATGGCCCGCAATGAAATCATCAGCCAGAACCAATCCATCGGGCTCTTTAACACCTTCATGCATGACGAAATGCTCAAGCATCAGCAGATTGAGCTCTATATGGAAAAAGCTCTGGAAAATGAGGAATTTGAAATCTATCTGCAGGCCAAATACGATATGAACCTCTGCGCCATCTGCGGTGCCGAGGCTTTGATTCGCTGGCAGAGCCCCGAAATGGGCTTCCTCACGCCGAATCACTTTATCCATATCTTCGAGCGCAACGGTTTCATCCTGAAGCTTGACTACTATGTATTGGAAAAAATCTGCGCCGTTCTGCAGAAACGGTTACAGAAAAAACTGCCCGTGGTTCCCATTTCCGTAAACCAGTCCGGCCTTCATATGTCCGAACGAGGGTATCTCTCCAGTATGCAGGCCATTGCTGACCGCTATAAGCTCCCCCGCAAGCTCGTGGAACTGGAACTTACTGAGACGGCGTTCATTGATTTTAATGCCAAGGCGGAAAAGGAAAATGCCCTGCAGATAACCAGACGGCTGAAAAGCATCGGCTTTGCCCTCTCGATGGACGACTTCTGTACCGGTTATTCCTCGATTGCCATGCTGCGCACCTTGCCGATGGACATTATGAAAATCGACCGCAGCATGCTCCTGTCTGCCGAAACTTCCGAGCGCTCCCTGACCATCTTCAAGCAGGTCATTGAATTGGGCAAGCGGCTCAATATGACGGTTTTGGTCGAAGGCATCGAAACCGAAGCCCAAAGCCGGCTGACACAGGCTGCCGGCTGCCATGTCGCACAGGGCTTCCTCTTTGCCCAGCCCATTCCCATGGAAAAATTCTTTGAGGGTCTCGACAAGTAATCCCCATTTCCTTTCGCGGACGCTTTCCCCAGGCGTCCGCTTTCTTTTGCAAAAAGCAGGATTTTGCCTTAAAATAGCTAATATACAATACGATAGCAAACAATTTAAGGAGGCAGAAAAATGCAAGCATTTACGTTCAAGGTTCCCACGGAAATCGTCTTTGGGCGCGGTGCGGAGGATAAGGCCGCCGAAAAACTCATAGCCTATAATGCCCACCGGGTATTTATCGTCTACGGCGGCGGCAGTGTGGTCAAAAACGGCCTGTTGGGGAAAATCGAAAAATCCCTGCAGGATGCAGGCTTGTTTACACAGGCCAAAGGCGGCGTAAAACCGAATCCACGTTTAAGCTGGGTGCGAGAAGCCATCCAAGAAGCGATAAGCTTCAAAGCGGACTTCATTCTGGCCATTGGCGGCGGCAGTGTTATCGACTCAGCCAAAGCCGTAGCACATGGCACGGCCAATCCCGAAATCGACGTCTGGTCCTTTTGGAACGGCACGGCCAAACTCACGCAAAGCCTGCCGGTAGGCGCTGTGCTGACGCTCTCGGCTGCGGGCAGCGAAACCAGCGATTCGGCGGTTATCACCAATGAGGAAACGGGCAAGAAGGCCGGACTTAACACGCCCTTTAACCGTCCAGCGCTGGCCTTTATGAACCCGGAACTTACCTATACCATTCCGAAGAAACAGCTTATCTGCGGCACCTCCGATATTCTCATGCATACACTGGAGCGCTATTTCACCAGTGTCAAGGAGGAAAACGCCCTGACGGACAGGATTGCCGAAGCCCTGATGGTAACGGTAATCGACGCCACCCGCCGCGCCATCAAGGACCAGACGGACTACGATGCCATGAGCGAAATCATGTGGGCCGGCAGCGTTTCCCACTGCAATCTTACCGAACTGGGCCGCTGCAAGGACTTTGCCTGCCACAAACTGGGGCATGAACTTTCCGGCCGCTTCGACGTCACCCACGGCGCCAGCCTGACCGCTGTCTGGGGAGCCTGGGCAAATTATGTCTATCGGGACGATATCCCCCGCTTTGCCCAGTTTGCCGCCAAAATTTGGGGCATTACGGAAGGCACTGAGGAAGAACGCGCCAAGGCCGGCATTGAAGCGACCATCGCTTACTTCAAGGAAATCGGCATGCCCGTAAACTTCACCGAACTGGGCATTGGCGTACAAAGCAACGACGTTTTAGAAGCATTGGCCGACTCCTGCACCGCCGGCGGCACTAAGGTCGTCGCCAATTTCCATCCCATCGACAAGCAGACCGCCATTGCGATTTACCGACTGGCTAATCAATAATTCTCTTTACTTTTTTTATGACCTGGTATAAAATTTATCTTGTATGAGCTAATTAATTTAGTTAAGAAAAAAGAAAGAGGTATCATCATGTTTGTTCATGACTTAATTATGCAGGGAAAACCTGAGGCTATGGCCATTGTGGACCATGAGCGCCGCTTTACCTATAAAGAAGCCCAGGAGGCTGTAAAAAACTGCCGTAACCGTCTCTATGATGCCGGTGTGCGCGAAGGCGACCGCGTGGGTATCTTCTCCCGCAACAGCGCCGACTTCGTCTTTGCCTATATGGGCGCCACTTCTTTAGGTGCCATTGCCGTGCCCATCAACTTCCAGCTCAGCAACCGCGAAATCGCCTACATCATCAAGGACTCCGGCATTCGCGTTTTGCTGACGTACCAGCCCTTGAATCTGGTGGACGCACTCGCTGCCCTGCGCTGTGATTTGAAGGTCACCCAATACGATATCAAGACCATGGGCAAGGCCAACAAAAAAATTGCCGAAGCTCCGGCTCTGCGGGCTGACTTTGACGAGCACAAGCCCTGCGCGACCATCTATACGTCCGGTACCACGGGCAACCCCAAGGGGGCAGTGCTCTCCCATCGTAACCTCGTAGCCAACTGCGAACAGATGCGGGATAACGGCATGGGCTGCAAGCCGGAACACAACGTACTCTGCGTCCTGCCCATGTACCATGCCTTTGGCTGGACCTGCTCCGTGCTCTATTCCTTCTTCTGCGGTGCTGAAGTGGTCATCCTCGACTCCTTCACACCGAAGGAAACCATCGCCGTTATTCGCGAGGAAAAGGTCACCGACCTCTACATCGTACCGTCCATCTGCAGCCTGCTCACCAAGCTGGCCAGCACCGAAGATATGAAGACCCTGCGCCTGGTAGTCAGCGGCGGCACTACCCTGCCCCTGCAGATTCAGCAGGACTTCATCAAAAAATTCGGCGTGGATATCTGCGAAGGCTACGGCCTATCCGAAACCAGCCCGGTTGTCACGATGAATCCGCCGGAAAAACCGATTGTCGGTTCCTGCGGCAAGATTGTGCCGGGTATCACCTGGAAACTCATTGACGGCGAAGGCAAGGAAGTTCCGCAGGGCGAAGCCGGCGAACTCATCGTCAAGGGCGAAAACATCATGCTCGGTTATTGGAACCTGCCGGATGTGACCCAGGACGCCATGCGCGGCGGCTGGTTCCATACCGGTGACGTGGCCCGTGCGGACGAAGAAGGCTATATCTACATCGTCGACCGCATCAAGGACATGATCATCAGCATGGGCGAAAACATCTACCCCCGCGAAGTCGAAGAACTCGTCTACCAGTTCCCCGGCATCTTCGAAGCCGCCGTTATCGGCATCGAGGACAAACTCCGCGGCCAGGCCGGTGCCTGCTTCTACAGCACCCATGACGGCAAGGACATCAACGTGCGCGAACTCAAAAAATTCCTGCAGGCCAACCTCGCCCTCTACAAAATCCCCCGCGAGTTCCACCTCATGGAAAAACTTCCCCGTACCTCGACAGGCAAAATCGCCAAGCGCATGATTCTCGACGAATTCCGCAAGAGCAAAAATAAATAAGCAGCATTACCAAAAGAGATTGATTTATCCCATATGCAATGCTATAATAAAAGCACGAATTAAACACTATGAGCTTCGACTTTAAAAGACGAGAAAACCCCGAGGACTGCCATCCTCGGGGTTTTTGTACGTCATCTACCGCCTTAATGGTTCAACCAGTAGTTAAACACGGCTACCAGCATTCCCACCGCCAACGGCATCAGTACATGTACTATGAGCTTCTCCTTCAAAAGAGT
>CADAAS010000134.1 GCA_902785885.1 Pseudoselenomonas ruminantium | reverse complement strand
AAGGAAGAAAAACAGGGGGCCGGTTATCGCGGTTTTGTGGTGGAGTATGGCCGTGATGTAACACTCGAAGAAGATTTATACCGCCGGGATACCACCATCAACAGCATGGCGATGGAACTGCCCTCAGGAGAGATTTTTGACTTCTATGGGGGAAGAAAAGATGTGGAGCAGGGGATAATCCGCCCCGTGTCCCATCATTTTGCGGAAGACCCGGTGCGGGCACTTCGAGCTGCCCGGCAGGCTGCAGAGTTTAACTTCACCCTGGCTGAGGAAACCAAAAAGGCAATGAACGCTTGCCGGGAGGAACTGGCAGGGGAACCGGCGGAACGGCTTATGCAGGAACTCAAGCGGGCCTTGATGACGGAAAGGCCGTCACTTTTCTTCCGTGCCCTGCAGGAAACAGGCCTTTTGGAAGTGACTTTCCCGGAACTGGCAAAGTTAATCGGCAAGGTTCAGCCGGAAGCCTTTCATCCGGAAGGGGATGCTTTTGAACATACCATGTTGGTTGTGGATACGGTGGCGGCAGGGACGGATTCCCTGCTGGCTCGTTTTTGCGGTCTTGTCCACGATTTGGGCAAGGGGGAAACGCCGGCAGAAATGCTCCCGCATCATTATGGCCATGAGGTTCGCGGGCAGGATATACTGCGGAAGTGGAACCAGCGCATGACCCTGCCGAAAAAATGGCTGCAGGGAGGACTGCTCGTTATTGAGCAGCATATGCGGGCCCCCAGGCTCACCAAGGCGGGCAAGGTTGCGGAATTGCTGCTGAAGGTAAATTCCTCGCCGCTGACGATGGCAGAATTTCAAGCCGTTATCCGGGCTGACCATCATGGCCTGCCCTTTTATTTGGAACAGGCTCCGGCAATTCTTGCCCGAATGCAGCAGGTAAATGGCAGTCAGGCACCGAATGCTTTAACTGGAGCAGCAATTGGTGATTGGGTGCGGAGCCAGCAAGTAAAGGCGTATCAAGAGTTAAAAAATCGAAATCAAGGAGACACAGAGTTATGACCTGGTGGCGTCAAAGACGCACATATATTATCTTTATTGCCCTGACCATTTGTATCGTTGGCGGTGCTATGGGCGGCATACTTTTTTATCAGGCACAATTGCGTGCAAAGGAAGTGCCCGAGGCAGAATCCAAGCTAATGAAGACGAGCCAGCATAGTCCAGTATCTTATTCACCGGTTTTAGAGTGGGCCAAGGATATAAATGCTGTATTTTATGAGGTGGAATTTTTTTCGTCGGTACCATTCTTTTTGGATGCAGAAAGTGAATCCACAGCGGCTATTTATCGTACGCGCAGGGTATATCAAAATCGTTATAACCCGCCTTTAAGGGATTTTGCCCAGAATTTGTTGGGCAAGCGTCCTATTTATTGGCGCGTGCGCTCCATGGATTTTGATGGCCAGCCGCTGACGCCGTTCAGCAAGCTGGCAGAGCTTTGGACCAGCCCAGATATTGCGCCGATGAATGCACCGGTACCCGTAACGGATTATTCGGGCAAGAATGGTACGGTGTTATTGTATCCTGTCTATCATTGGGTGCAGCAGGCCGGAGCCAAACGCTATGAAATTGCTTTGTATCATGAGAATCCGCAGCTAAATGAACAGGCACAGCCTTTTGCCACATTGTTTGCAGATATGTCGGAGCTGTATGATCCATCGCCGCGCCCATTGCCCAATGGATTTTTTTGGCGGGTGCTGTCCTTTGATGGGGACGGAAATGTGATGGGAACATGGTCAGAGCCTCAGTATTACAGAGTATCGCCCTTGGATAAATGGGAAGCAGGCGTTCTAGGCGATAGTATCAGTCATGGTGGTGGCCATTTTTCCTTTGGTCCGGCAGATTTTGAATTCAGCTATCTAACTTATCTGAATTTCCCAGCCATAAATCTTTCCCAAAGTGGTGATACGGCACAAATGACCCGTGACCGCTTTGAAAAGGATGTATTGCCATTCCGGCCGCATTATCTGTTGATTATGACGGGCAGCAACAGCTTGCGGGCAGGAGAAGACCCGCAAGTGGTTATTGGTTGTCTGAAGGATATACAGCGTATGTGCCTGGAAAATAATATTGCACCGATTTTATTGACGCTGCCTGCAATAAATCCGGATAATATCCAGCACATATTCAAGGAGGACACCGCACCGGACTGGCAGCAGCGCTTTGCTGTGGTTAATGGCTTTATTCGTACACAGGTGCATATTGATACTGCAGCGGCGATTACAAGCCCTGATGGGCTCTTGCCAACTGTTTATGGCTTGGATGGCTTGCATCCGGACGCTTCCGGCAAGAAATTGATGGGAGAAAAAATAAATGCTGTTTGGCCGCAGGCAAAACTGTTGGCTGACAGATTATTGATGAAGTACCAGAATCAGGAAGATTAATGGATATCTTGGGGGAAGGTTTGCAGGGAGGGGAGCCTATGCGGACATGGCTGCGTACACATTGGAAAAAACTATTATCCGGTTTGTTTTTGGCAATTATTATTACAGCTTTTCTAGTGTTGGAATTTTTCAGCCGGGGAGCGGCAGCTATCTTTAATCAGGCAATGATGGAGCAGGACATGCTGAAAGGCGAAATTATTGCTGAAAAAATCATTGCGCATATCAATGGGCATGTGGAATTCAGCCAATTACAATGGCATGACCCCGATGGAAGGCTTATTCTTTATGTCCCGGAAGGTTCCTTTGATGTTCGCCCCTGGGATATCATTACGGGGCGGATCAAATCGACGACCATGCAGGAATTGGTCATCCGCGATGCTGCGGTAGCCATCCATTTGGCTGATGATATGAGTGTGGATTTTGTGCGGACATCCCCGGATATGCATAAAGTTAAGGAAAAGGATGAAGATTGGCAGGAAAAAGTCAGCCTGGTAGGCAAATCGGCAGAAGAGCGAAAGCGAATCGGTGAACGGCGCCGCAAGCGGCAGGCTGAACGAATGGCAAAACAGTGGAGTAATTTTGACCGTGAGGAGAAAAAAATCCGCATGAAGCTGAAGTTTGAGAATTGCCGCTTGGAAGTTTTTCACAAGGATCGTCACTATTTACTGTCTAAAGCAAACCTATTGGCGGATATCAACACGGATGATGATATGATATTGGACGTTTCTACTGGCCATTTTGGTGGAACGATGATTGGCAATGGTGTCAAGCTCAAGGGCAAGGTTGATTTTAATGCCGCAGAAGTACCTATGGCAGATTTGCATATCAGTTTTTTGGATGTCGATTTGTCTTCCATGGGTATGGGAATTAATCTCCATGACAAGCTGATTTTTGAAACGCATTTGACCGGTCCGCTTAGTGATGTCCATGGGGAAGGTACTCTATATATGGAGGAACTGCATATTCCCGCGTTGGATTTTAAAGGTGTCAGTGGCAAAATACACTATGATGGAGAGAAATTGATTTTCAATGATGTATTGGCCAGTGTCTATGATGGACAGCTTGCTGCGAATGGCGAATATGATCTGGATACCCGCTATTATTTTATCGATGGCAAGGGGAAGGATTTGGATACGACGAAAGCCCTGCCAAACAGCAATCTGTCCTGTAAGGTGGATTTGGATATACACCTGGAATCCAAGGGCAGCGGCCGGGAAACGACCTCCTATGGCAGCCTTTGTTCCGGAGAAGGCCACTATCAGATTTGGCCGTTTAAGCGTATTTCCGGCAATTTTGAGCAGGGGTTCCGGGATTTGCACTTTAAGGATGTTGCTATTGAGTTTGCTGGCTTTACCGTGTATACGGATGGCTTGCGAATAAAGAATGGAAAACTGACGCTGCAGCCCATAAGATTTCACGATACTGCCGGCAATGTGATTGCCGTATATGAGCATCAGTAAAGCAGATTATTCATTTTCAATCAAATACGCGCTTGCTTTTTTATCGTAAATGATGGACAATAGATATACATTGCAAGCGGGAGGTAAGTTTGAATTCATGAAAGTTAATTTACAAGAATTGGCCAAGGCGCTGTCCCAGTCGGACATGCATCAGGGCTATATCGATATTGCCAGTGGCAAGGTCATCATCATGCGGGATGAACTGGGGGAAGAAGAGGCCATGAACCACGCCTTTGATATCGAGGACGATTGGGAACACTATATTCCCCTGCCCAACGCAGTAGACAGCGAGGAACGAAATCTGATGGCTTCCTTTGCCGCTGTCCAGCGCGAAGAGGTCAAGACCCGTCTGTTAGACATCTTGCAACAGACGGGGGCGCAGCTGAAATTCCGCCAGCAAGTTAAGCGCCTGCTGTTAAAATCGGCTTGGGAAAAATTCCAGCAGGAATATTTCCTGAATGTGGCCCGTGATTATTGTGAAGAAAACGATTTGGAGTATGAGGAAAAATGACGTTGATGGTGCAGTGTTATGCAATTTTTTGGCTGCTTACTTCCATTGCGTCCCTAAAGATGGTTATGGATCGTCTTGGTGCTGGCGAAGATGATGAAGAACAGAAGGAGCAGCGGGATGAATTGGAAGCCATGGGCAAAATGTTTTCCGGTGAGTTCATCAGCCGCATGTTTCTTATGATTGGTGCCTTGCTGTTAATTTTTGACTGTGTCGGTCTTTTTCTCGCCTATCAGTATGTGGAATTCCGGCCTTGGCAATTAGTGGTGTTCTATCTTTCCATTGCGGCGTTGACCGGGGATGTAGCTCATAATATATACCGCTATAAGGGGCTGCGTGCAGAGGGTGCTGATGTTTCTGCTATCCTGGCCGAGAGCATTGATGATATCAAATCCGGTTGGAACCTTTTGTCGCTGGTCGCCATTGGCGGCAAGCTGATTTTAGGTGCCCTTTTGGTACTTTGGACGGTATTCCCCTCCTAAATTAGTAGGAATTATCGCTGAAATGTGGTATGATATATCATAGTAAACAGTTCAGGGGGGATTCTCATGGTTAGTGAAGAAACTATGATGTTTAAAATGGGCGGCGAGGAAAACAAAGCCGAGACGATTATTCGTCAGGCCAGTGCCGCTATGGAAGAAAAGGGCTATAATCCCGTCAACCAGCTGGTAGGCTACCTGCTGTCCGGGGACCCGGCCTATGTGACCAGCTACAAGGAAGCGCGAAGCCTTATCCGCAAGCTGGAACGAGATGAATTGCTAGAGGAACTGGTGCGTTCCTATTTGGAGAAACTGAAGAAATGAAAAGATACATGTCGTTGGACATTGGTGACCGCACGGTTGGGATTGCGGTAAGTGACCTGCTCGGGCTCACTGCCCAGGGCGTGGAAACCATCCGCCGTGGTGAGCTTGACGCTGACCTCAACCGGCTGGACGAACTGATTGCGCAGTATGAAGTGGACGAGCTGGTATCCGGCTATCCGAAAAATATGAATGGCACGGAAGGGGAACGCTGCCAGATTGTCAAAGACTTTATGGCAGAGGTGTCCAAGCGCCATCCGGATTTGCCTGTGCATTTCTGGGATGAACGGCTTTCTACTGTGGCAGCCACGCGTTCGCTGATTGAGGCGGATGTGTCCCGCAAGAAACGGCGCAAGGTCATTGATAAGATGGCGGCAGTGTTTATCCTGCAAGGCTGGCTTGACAGCCTTCATTGAGATGGGATAAAATAAATTGTCAATTAATTTACAGAGGTGAAAAACATGGCAAATAAAGAAGATATGCAGGAAGACGGCGTTGTTGTAGTAATGACCGATCAGGACGGCAACGAATACTATTACGAGGAAGAAATGATTATCCCCGTAGGCGACGAAAAATATGCGCTGCTGATTGGCATCCATAACGACGAAGATGGTCATGACCATTGCGGTTGCGGCTGTGGTTGCGAGGATGAGGAAGAAGATGTCATCATCGCCAAAATCGTCAAGGGTGCTGACGGCGAAGACGAGTACGTTGAGCCCACCGATGAGGAATTCGAGGCGGTACAGAAAGCCTACGATGCTCTGGTTGAGGAATCGGAACAGGAGTAAAATAGGTAATAAGCTGCCATTCTTTGCAGAATGGCAGTTTTTCGTTTTGCCGAAAAAACAGGACAGGAGATGTTGGTGTGGGGGATTTGCTATCCAAAATTGGGGAGCTTAGGGATAAGCTGGGAAAATGGCTGAATGGTGAAGATGTGGAGCTCGGAAATATCCACGATGGGATGAAGAAGGGAACGGATTTTTTCCATTCGCTGACCTGGAAACATTGGACGGCTATAGGCGTTTCCTTTGTGGTGGTCATTGCGCTGGCGGTGGTACTCGCGTTTAACACCGCCGATGAAGCGGCGCCGAAGAACCTTGACCCCAATCAGGCCATCTTCCTTTCGGTCAAAAATGGCATGAGCGCTAGTGACATCGGTGACGAACTCGTCAAGCATGGGATTATCACCAACAAAAAGGCTTTTTGGCTGCAGGTGAAGAAAAGCGATGCGGCGGATAAGTTCAAGTCCGGCACCTATGCGTTCAAGCCCAATACGCCGCCAGAAGAAATCATCAATAAGCTGGTGAATGGGGAAACTACCCAGGTTAAGTTTACCATTCCCGAAGGTTTTGGCATCAAGGAAATCGCCAAGCGCCTCAGTGATGAAGGGCTGGTCGATGAAGACGAATTCCTGCGCAAGGCAAAGGATTTTGCTCCCTATAGCTATATCAAGCGGGACAAGGATATTCGTTATGCCTGCGAAGGCTTTTTTTTTCCCTATACTTATGAGCTCCATGATGACCCAACGGTGGAGGGAATACTCAAGATGATGGCCGAGGATATGGATAACCGGCTGACACCCCAAATGCGGCAGCGGGCGGAGGAGATGAATCTC
>CADAAS010000133.1 GCA_902785885.1 Pseudoselenomonas ruminantium | reverse complement strand
ATCAGAATATCAGAGACTTCCTGCTGGAAAAAAGGATATAATCCTAGAAAATTCGGAGCAAAGGCAGACTATTTCGAGTCAGCAGTCCGCCTTTATTATTAGGGGCTGTCAAATAACATGTCCCTTTCGACTTACTACATCCTTATTCAAATTGAAACGAAAATTTTCTCCCTGGCGTGATGTATTTGAGCATGAAGAGTTCGCATTCACTGACCCTGCCCACCACGTTGACCCGCTTATCGGCAGGCTGGGATTTTTTGATGATTTCGAGTTCCCCCATATAGCGCAGGTACTCCTTGTTGTCAATGGTGATGGCGCCACGCCGCCGTTCCTTGTTGTTCTCCGGCTCTACGGTGTCCTTTAGCAAGCCCCGGCTCTCCTGGGCGCGGATAGCATCGCGGGCTTCGTCTTCGCGGGTCGTAAACGTATGGCGCAGCAGTTCCTGCTGAACCGCATCATCTGTAAAGAGCTGCGCGCGCAGAACCACCTCATCACCAGGCAATTGCCCCACTATTTGCAGTTCATCCGGCAATGGCAGGCTGTCGCTTAAAAATACGGAATCAATCCCCAATGCGGCCATATGCCTTGCCGCCCTGTCCGTATGCCACAGGCGGTGCGTTTCCATGGTCGGCAGCCCCTCAAACAGGGGTCCCCGCTGTTTTCCTTGGCTGGGTACAAAGGCGCCGACTTTAATCCCTGCCTGATGCAGCATTTTCGTCTTGCGCCGCAGGATATCCTCGCTGATGCCTGTCCCCCGGCGCGGATAAAAATTATGAAGGGCATCCACATGGGAAAAATTCGTGCCTGCCGCCTGCAAATCAGCCAGTATTTTTTCCGTAATGGTGCTGGCGTTTAATTGCAGAGATATGCCTAAATCGTTATGGCTGAGCTCAGCTATCTGCCCTGCGGTATAGCCATAATCCAGGCGCAGGGTGGCAATGCCGAGTTTTTGAAACGCAGCTAGGTCAAATTCCGGCATATCCAGCATCGAAAGCGTCTGCGGCGAGATATCCGAAATAATCTCCATGTCATACTTGCGTGCCGCAGCCAAAATTTCGGCTAGTTCCCGCTTTAGTACATCCGTATTCGTTTCGGGAATATGCAGGGAGGTAAATACCCGGCGAATTCCACACGCTGCCGCCACCGACAACAGCTGCAAATTTTCTTCGAGCGTATTATCCAGCCCCGGATAAAGGGATATTCCGTTTTCCATTAGGACACTCCCCTCTGTTTTAACGCCTGCGCCAAATGACCATCGGCCGCGGCCAGCGCCGCCTGCCCTGCTTCATAATCAGTCCCGGTCAAATGCAGAAAAATCGCCAGTTTTGCATTGCCTTTCGCCTCTGCGAGTGCCGCTATGCTTTCTTCCCGGCTGCAGCCCGTGGCTTCCATAACAATATTCTTCGCCCGCTCCTCCAGCTTCTTATTGGAGGTTTTGACATCCACCATCAGATTGCCGTAGACCTTGCCGAGCTTAATCATCGTGCCTGTGGAGAGCATATTGAGCACGAGTTTTTGCGCCGTCCCGGCTTTCATGCGGGTAGAGCCCGTCACCACCTCTGCTCCCGTCACCGGCAGCAAGGCAATGTCTGCCCATTCGGCAATCGCGGCATTTACTGAGCACGCCAGTGCAATCGTTGCCGCACCAAGCTTATGGGCATATTGCAGGCCGCCAATCACATAGGGCGTACGGCCGGAAGCGGCAATGCCCACCAGTACATCAGCGGCGCTAAATCCTCTGTCTACCAAATCCTGACAGGCAAGTTTGCCATTATCCTCGGCGCCTTCCTGTGCCTTGAAGATGGCAGGCGTGCCGCCGGCGATAACGCCCTGCACGAGTTCAAAGTCCACGCCATAGGTCGGCGGGCATTCCGAAGCGTCCAAAATTCCCAGCCGCCCGGAAGTGCCGGCTCCCAAGTAAAAGAGCCGCCCGCCCTTAGCCAGCCTGTCGGTGATAACATCCACCGCCTGAGCAATCTCCGGCAGAATTTTTTCGACCGCCAAGGCGACCTTTTTATCTTCCTCATTGATAATCCGCAGCATTTCTACCGTGGACAGTTCATCAATATGGGCGCTTGCAGGATTGCGGCGCTCGGTACTTATCTTTTGTAAGTCCAACATGGAAAAATTACGACTCCCTTTCTTCCACCGGGTCATCAAAGCCCAGCAAATACGTGGCAATAAAGCCTGCGACATAGGCGACTACTACGCCCAGCAGGTAAATGGGGATATTATTGGTTGTCCCCGCCAGTGGCAGGCCGGAAATCCCCATGGCTGATGCCCCGACCATAAAATGTGCCTGCACCGCGCCGCCAAAAGCACCGCCAATGCAAGCCCCGATAAAGGGACGCCCCAAAGGCAGGGTAACGCCGTAAATCAACGGCTCGCCCACGCCCATCAGACCTACCGGCAGAGCCGAGGCCACGGTTTTCTTCAAGAATTTATTCTTGCTCTTTACATAGACCGCAATAGCCGCACCGACCTGGCCGGCACCAGCCATGGCCAAAATCGGCAGGAGAATCGTCACGCCAAACTGGGAAATCAAATCGGCATGAATCGGCGTCAGGGCCTGATGAATGCCCATCATGACCATTGGCAGCCACATGCCGCCCAAAACAAAGCCCACAGCTGCACCGCCAGAACCTACGGCACCCGTAGCCGCCGCACCAATCGCCGAGGAGATTGCGCCGCCCAACGGCTGCAGGACAAAAATTGCCGCAACGCCTGACAAGAGGAATGTCAGCAGCGGGGTCAGGAACAAATCAAAAACCGTAGGAATCAGTTTGTGCAAGCGCTTTTCCAGCCATGCTGCCAAAAAAGCCACCAAAATCACAGCAATGACGCCGCCGCGACCGGGAACGAGCTTGCTTCCGTCAAACACTACATTCGCCAGCCCCGGATGGCTGATTAGAGCCGCGAGGGCCCCGCCTAAAATCGGCGTGCCGCCGAAAACCTTAGCCGCATTATAACCCACGAAAAGATTCATGCCCCAGAATACGGCATTACCCGCAACAGCCAATAGCTGCCATGTCGGCGAGGCCGTAATCCCTGGCCAGATTTTAGCCGATACGCCGAGTATCCCCGTGAGCAAGCCGCAGGCGATAAAAGCGGGAATCAAAGGGATAAAGATGCCGGCAATCTTTTTGAGCAGCAACTTGCCCGGCGTGGCATTTTTCTCCCGAATCTGTTGATGGAGTTCCTTGCCGTCACCAATCTTTGGCTTGGCCTTTGTATTTTCCAGCAGTTCATTGACCACCGTAGTCACCTGCGTGGCCGTTCCGGGGCCTAAGATGATTTGCAGTTCTTCCTCGGTGTCGTGGATTCCCATAACCCCCGGCACCTGCTTAACCGCATTCAGCAGTGCCTCGTCTTTTTCCTTTAGCTGTACCCTGAGTCTTGTCATGCAGTTATAGGCCTGCAGGATGTTTTCCCGACCTCCTAATACGTCATAAAGTTTTTTCCCCAGTTCATCCATTTTCATTTCTTACACTCCCCTTAAAATCTATCCGGCCAGCACTTGCGCAGATAATCCCCCATGCGCTTTTCCTGACCGTTGTCGCTTGGCTGATAGTAATGGGCATTTTGTATTTCCTTGGGCAAGTAGGCCTGCTCGGTAAAATGCCCCGGATAGTCATGCGGATAGATATACTCCGTGCCATGCCCCAGTTTTGCCGCGCCTTTGTAGTGTGCATCCCGCAAATGAGCAGGCACTGCGCCGCAATTCTTGCTGCGCACGTCCTGCAGGGCAGCATCAATGCCCATATAGGCGGCGTTGCTCTTGGGCGCAGACGCAATATAGGTCACGGCCTGCCCTAAGATAATCCGCGCCTCCGGCATGCCCACGAACTGTACGGCATTGGCCGCATTCATGGCCACGACAAGCGCCATAGGGTCGGCATTGCCCACATCTTCGGACGCGCATATCACCACGCGCCGCGCGATAAATTTCACATCTTCCCCTGCCGCGAGCATGCGCGCCAGATAATGCAGCGCCGCATCCGGGTCGCTGCCCCGCATGCTCTTGATAAAGGCCGACACCGTATCGTAATGGTTATCGCCCGTCTTATCGTAGCGCTGTACCCTTTGTCCAAGAATCTCCTGCACCATGTCCAGCGTAATCTCACCGCCGGCAAGCGGCAACATGGACGCCGTTCCCTCCAGGATGTTCAGCGCCATGCGGGCATCACCGCCCGCCATCTGCGCCATGGCGAGGATTACTTCATCACTTATGGTTATCGGCCGGCCGCCCAGCCCTCTTTCCTTATCGGTGAGCGCCTTCCGCAGAATTTTCACAAGCTGTCCGTCGGTCAGCTGATAAAGCCGCACAATCCGCACCCGCGAGAGCAAAGCATGATTGACCTCAAAAAACGGATTTTCCGTCGTCGCGCCAATCAGTATCAGCCGCCCGTCCTCCACATAGGGCAGAAGCACATCCTGCTGACTTTTGTTAAAGCGGTGAATTTCATCGATAAACACAATCGTGCGCTTTTGGTAAAATTTCCGCGCATCATCCGCTTCCTTGACAATCTGCCGGATATCGCCAATGCCAGCCGCTACCGCGTTGAGTTTCTTGAATTCACTGCCGGTCATGCTGGCAATCATCTGCGCCAGCGTAGTCTTGCCGGTGCCGGGCGGACCATAGAAAATCATGGAGGATATCTGGTCTTTTTCCATCATCTGCCGCAGGAAACGGCCTCCGCCCACGGCCTCCTGCTGTCCCACGAATTCATTGAAATTACGAGGCCGCATGCGCTGTGCCAAAGGCGCAAACCGCGTGGCACTGCCACTGCCGGTACTGCTTTGGTTTTGCGCGGCCGCTGCAAATAAATCCATTTCCTCAGCCATCTTATTCTCCTTTGCCCGTGGAGCCAAAGCCTCCCTGACGCTCTGCCCCAGCTCCGTCCTGGTCATTATCCGCCGTCAGATAGCCCAGGAAAATGCCCTGCGCGACCCGCTCGCCCTTATGGATAACAAACTCATCCTTGCCCATATTGACCAAAGCCACCATAATATGCCCCTCGTTGCCAGGATTGTTGTAATAATCCGCATCAATAATGCCCACACTGTTGGCGAGCATCAGCTGATGCTTAACCGCCATGCTGGAGCGGATATTCAGCGTCAGCACCTCGCCTGCCTGCATATAGGCCTTGAGCCCCGTAGGCACCAACACCATGCCGCCGGCAGGCAGTACACAATCCGCCGCTGCCTCGATATCATAACCGGCGCTGGCACCGGTCTGCCGCAAAGGCAAGTGAATATCCTTATCCTGCCACTCGCTTACCACTTCAAAACCTCGTAGTTTCATAAACACTCCTTAGCATAAAAAAAGAGAAGCCATCCTCAGCAAGACCATAGCCCCTCTGCAAAACTCTGCTAATATTATAACGCCGTTGTTCCAGTTTTTCCATAGCTGCCTATGTCATGTCCTGTAAAAATAAAGAGCTGCTGCATACGTGCGAAAGCATATGCAACAGCTCCTGCCATTTGCTTGTTATTTTGCCTGTGCTGCCATTTCCTTCATCAGCCAGTCATGGATAGCTTTGTTGTCAGCCTTGCCATCAGCGGTATTCTCGTCCAGATATATGGCCTTGAAATAACTGGGCAGCTGTTCGTTGATCAGCTGAATTACCCAGGCACCTTTGTTCTCACCGATACCGTAAATGGCATCTTTATTGACAGCATAGTTCTGGCGCACATCCTTCAGCAGTGAGCGCATAATCTCCATGCCTTCGGTATTGGACAGGCGACCGACACGCTGCTCAAAATCCACGGTCGACTGCACGGTCAGAACGATGGCATACTGCTGTTTGCGCTCCAGTTCATCCACCCAGGCACTGACACCATCCGGCTGCTTCAATAAAGCCCTGCCATCTGTTTCCCCGTGCACATCATTGACGACCACAATCAGGGGATAACTCTTACCGGCATCATACCAACGTGGCAGGCAAAGCTGATAATCCAGTTTTGCCTGAATGAGTTCTGAGCTGACAAAACGCTGGGATGCCAGCTTCTTATCCTCGCTGGAATCCTGACCGGGGCCGGCCGGCTGCACAGCCTGTTGTGCGGCTCCCTGTACAGCAGGGCTAACCTCCGCCTGCGCCACTCCCCAGCCGCAGCCGAAACCAAAAGCCGCAATAGCTGCCGCCGTCATAATCTTTTTCTTTTGCATGTTCATGTCCTCCCTTGTTTTTACACCTTTTATCCTTCACTTTGCCTGATATGACAAATCACCCTTAATCTGATTATAAATAAGAATGGTAAATATACCCGTACCGCCAATTACATTGCCCAGCCCTGTTGGCAGCAGAAACCGGAAAAATTTCCCCTTCCGAACATAGATGCTAAGTCTGTATAACACTTTATATTTGCTTTAGTTCTATGCAAATTGCCGGATTCCTGCAAATTGTTTTTTGAATCTTGTGTATTTTTACTTCATCTCCGCTGCTAAGAAAACAAAAATGCGTTGCCAATATTCCTCCCCGGCTTCTTTCATTGCATCCCCATGACCTGCGCCTACCACTACGAATTTTTCTTTTTTGGCGTTGCAGGCGGCAAACAATTCCTCCATCATCGCTGGTGGAACCAAAGTGTCGGCATCCCCATGAATAAACAGGACGGGAACTTTTATACGCGGCATCACCTGCAGCGGTGCGGCAGCAGACACTTTGGCGCCGGTCTTAAAACCGCTGACCACATCCACGCAGGGCATGATGGGAAACTCCGGCAAGCCAAAGATAACCCCTAGCTGGTTGGCAAACATCTCATAGGCACTGGTATAGCC
>CADAAS010000132.1 GCA_902785885.1 Pseudoselenomonas ruminantium | reverse complement strand
TCTTAGGAGATTGGCGTTACATTGAAAAAACAGGGCAGCAACTCAACGAGGCTGCCCTGTTTTTTTTTTAATAACGAACTTAATAGAATAATTAAATTGATAATCTAAACTTACAATTGGATATTCTGATATAACATCGCTATAATGAAATCAACAAAAGGAAATGCAGATACGCTGAAAGGGGAATGTCAAATGTCACTGGAGATTTTAGAAGCAAAAGAAGCGATTCGCGAGGTTATTGATGGTTTTGCCAATCTGGAGTGCAATGTGCCGGCGCAGATGGTTTATTTTACCGAAGATGTTCATGTCATGGTCTATATGGGCGATAAGCTCACGATGAATATTCATGGACGCGATACCTTGGAAAAACAGTTCAGTGCCTTTACCGGCGGCATCAAGGCATCGCACCATCAAAATGGCCAGCAGGTCATTACCGTGGATGGCGATACGGCTGTGGACGTGCATTACTGCCGCGCGGCACTTGTGATGGAGGAAAACGGCCATACTGTGGTGTCGGACAATTACATCCGTTATACAGATAAGCTCGTAAAACAGGATGGCAAGTGGCTCATTAAGGAACGTGAGCAGCATTTTGTCATCACAAAAAAGCAGGATTTGTAAGAGGTGGATACCCATGAAACGCAGAGATTTTATTCGGCTGACCGGCATGGGAACCTTGGGGCTGTTGTTTTCTGGCTGTGGTATTTTCAGCGATAAAGCCGCCTCACCGGCAGTAGCGGCGGAAAATGCAGGGGCTCTTGCCGAAGGAGCAAAAGGAAAGAAAATTCTCGTGGCGTTTTTCTCACGCAAGGGTGATAACTATGAAGTGGGCTATATCGAAAAAGGGAATACGCACATTTTAGCAGATATGATTGCTGAAGAAATTCCTGATGCAGATGTGTTTGAAATTAAGACCATGAAGGAATACGCTGCGGATTATCGGGCATGTACCGAAGAAGCCAAAGCTGAGAAAGAGCAGGATGCGCGGCCTCAGTTAGCCACCAAAATACCGAATTTTCAAGATTATGACATCGTATTTCTTGGTTATCCCATTTGGTGGAGTGATTTACCCATGCCGGTCTATACCTTTATGGAAAGCTACGATTGGCAGGGCAAGACGGTCATCCCCTTCTGTACTTCGGCAGGCGATGTTATGACAGGTTTGGAGGACAGAGTTATTCCGCGTTACGCCAAGGGTGCACAGGTAAAATTGCCGGGGCTGGGTTTGTCCGGTAAACGTGTCCAGCAGGAAACAGAGCGTGTTCGCCCGCAGGTAAAGACATGGCTGAATGAATTTAGAAATATGGGCGTATTATAACAGGTTGGAGGGAGCGAAAATGCACTTGAAACAAAAGATATATCACAGCATTCTTACGGCAAGTGTGCTGTTGTCACTTAATATTGGTTTTGTATCTGCTACGCCAATTACCATCGAGGAGCAAGGTTCATTTACGGTGGGCGGCAGTTATAAACAGCATGCAGGAAAATTCACGCAGGAGAATTTTGTTGCAGAAGATGGGCAGAGAGCTTATGGCGATTTTGCTTATGTGGAGTATCAAAAGCCCGTCAAAGCCAAAAAACTGCCGTTGATTTTTCAGCATGGTGGTGCTCAGTCAAAACGTACATGGGAATCCGGCCCGGATGGACGGGAAGGGTTCAATACGATGTTTTTGCGAGCCGGTTATTCCGTATATCTGGTAGACCAGCCCCGTAGTGGCGAAGCCAATCTTTCCACGGAGGCAGTAACGCCGGACACACCTTGGGCAAGTAATCCCATGTATGGAGATAAAACACTATATGTGCTTTCGCGTATTGGCCATTATGATGAGAAAGGCAACCCGGTTCCTAATGCCCAGTTCCCGGAAGGCGAAGAAAATTATCAGGCTTTCCAGCAGAGCTGGACGATTGGTTCTGGCCCCTTGGACAACGACCTCAATGCTGATGTACTGGCTAAACTTTTTAATCGCCAGAAGGATGGGGCGGTGTTGGTTTCTCATTCTATGGGCGGAACAATTGGCTGGCGTACAGCTATTCGTACAGATAAAGTGAAGGCTATTATTGCCTATGAGCCGGGAGGAACGCCCTTTGTGTTCCCGGAATCTGAAATGCCCACATTAACTGCCGCACGTTTTAAGGCGCTCTCTGCTTCGGCAATGGGGGTTCCCATGGAGGATTTTCTGAAACTCACCAGAATTCCCATCGTGCTGTATTATGGAGATTATATAAAAATCGGTTCGGAAAATGTTGGTGAGGATAAGTGGGGAACTGAGTATGCGATGGCACAACAGTTTGTCGCGGCTATAAATCGTCACGGTGGTGATGCGACTTTGGTACATCTGCCGGATATCGGTATCAAGGGAAATTCGCATTTTCTTATGCAGGAAAAGAATAATCGTGAGATTATGGAACTGGCTTTAAAATGGTTAAAGGAAAAGGGCCTTGATAAATAAGGAAATATGTGCCGTATATCAGGATAGGAGCTTTGGATATGTGCGGAGGTTGAATAGATGGAATTTTTTACATTGAATGATGGCAATAAAATACCAGCAGTTGGCTTTGGAACCTTTCAAATTCCAGCCGATGGCAGTACCTACAAGGCGGTAAAGAAAGCGTTAGAATTGGGGATCCGTCATATTGATACGGCAGCAGCATATTTCAATGAGGCTGAAGTGGGGCAGGCAGTAAAGGATAGCGGTATAAAAAGGGATGACGTATGGATAACCAGCAAGTTGTGGCTGCAGGATTACAAATATGCAGAAGCACAGAAGGGCATTGATATTTCGCTGAAAAAACTGGGCACAGATTAAGGAAATTTTTGACTTTGCCTTGACGGAGGCGGAAATGGATGCTTTGCGTGCGCTGGATACAAATCAGGGGGTTCATGACCCCGACCGTCCCGGCGTCAAGGAAATGCTGTTAGGGGCATTTGATGTTCACGCCAATGATTAAGTGACGTCAAGCATTGTATTGGTGAATAACTTATGGCCGCGAAAGGCTCGCTTAAAAAGCCGCGTGAGGCAATAAGCTATTATACAGACGGTACTGGTGCTTTGTCACGAGTACCGTTTATAATCTGACCATGATGTCTCTGGGCACCATTACGATTGAAGATGGGGTTATGTTGGGACCGGAAGTAGGGCTGTTTACCGTCAATCATGAACCGAAAAATATCCGTACGGTCATGACCAAGGAAATCCATATTAAGAAAAATGCCTGGATTGGCGCCAGAGTCAGCATTTTGCCCGGTGTAACCATTGGGGAAAATGCGATTGTCGGCACCGGTGCCGTGGTTACGAAAGATGTTCCCGATAATTGTATGGCTGTTGGTGTACCGGCAAAGGTCGTTAAGAAATTAGATTAAGTTTACGGAGAGGGGCAAAGAAAATGGGCAAGACATTGGTAATCTATTATTCCCGCAAGGGGCAGAATTATCTAAACGGCAGTATTGTGGATTTACCCAAAGGCAATACAGAGATTGTGGCTGAGTTTATCCAAAAGGCGGTAGGCGCGGATTTATTCGAGGTAGAAACGAAAAAGCCCTATGCGATTGACTATACGCAGTGTACGATTGAAGCCAAAGAGGAATTGCGCAACAATGACCGCCCGGAACTGGTGAAGCTGCTGGACTCGGTGGCAGAATATGACAATATTGTTGTGGCCGGTCCGTGCTGGTGGGGAACTTATCCTGTGGCGGTATTCACCCAGCTGGAAGCACTGGATTTCAGCGGTAAAAAAGTGTTTCCTGTGATGACGCATGAGGGCAGTGGCATTGCTGGTGCTCCTGCGGCATTAAAGAAGTATTGTCAGGGAGCCGTGGTCGGTGAAGGGCTGGCTATACAGGGAGGAGCCGCCGCAGGATCTGAAGCAAAAGTGGCTGCCTGGGCAAAGAAAAACCTTGCATAAGAAGGGGTGCAGAGAAAATGAGCAAAGAGGTTATGATTGTCACCGGTGCCGGGCAGATTTCCATGGCGATTGCCCGCCGCATGGGCTATGGAAAAAAGATTATTCTCGGGGATAAAAACGAAAAGAATGCACTGGCAGTGGCTCAAATTATGAACCAGGCGGGCTTTGATGTGGAGCCGTTTGTGATGGATATGTCCTCGCGAACGTCCATTCAGGCTATGGTGCAGAAAGCATCGGAATACGGCAAGGTGAAAGCATTGGTCTGCGGGGCAGGCGTTTCGCCATCACAGGCACCGATTGAAGTGATTTTGCAGGTTGACCTTTATGGAACGGCGGTCTTGATGGAAGAAGTCGGCAAGGTTATCGCCAAAGGCGGCACAGGGGTAATTATTTCCAGCCAGTCCGGTCATCGCCTGCCGGCACTCACGCCGGAGCAGGACAGGGCACTGGCGATGACACCGACAGAGGAACTGTTGGAACTTGATTTTTTACAGCCGGAAAAGATAAAGGATACCCTGCATGCCTATCAATTGGCCAAACGCTGTAATGAAAAGCGTACGATGTATGAAGCTGTCCGCTGGGGCGAACGTGGTGCAAGGATAAATGATATTGCGCCTGGAATTATCGTTACGCCTTTGGCGATTGATGAATTCAATGGCCCGCGTGGTGATTTTTATAAGAATATGTTTGCCAAATGCCCGGCAGGCCGCCCCGGCACTGCTGATGAAGTAGCTGATGTGGCAGAGCTTTTGATGAGCGAACGGGCGCAGTTTATCACGGGGGCAACATTTTTGGTAGATGGTGGGGCAACAGCTTCTTATTATTATGGGCCGTTGCAGCCATAAAAAAGCCTTGACAGGCGTTGAACCTGTCAGGGCTTTTGTCGTGAACAACGCTTCTGATTTCCCAGGCAGGCCTTGAAATAAATTGGGGGAGAAGGAATGCAAAAAAATATAGCGAATAGTTTGAGTTATGACGGAACGTTCTTGACAAATACCCCCTACAGGTATATGATTTATACCTGTAGGGGGTATATTTTATTGTGTATGGAGGCTTTTATGGAAACACCTGCTGAAGGCTGCTGCTGTGGTGCAGTCAAGCACAAGCATCGCGATAAGGATGGCAAGGAATACAAGAAGCTGATATCCCGGCTCAACCGCATTGAAGGTCAGGTGCGGGGCATCCGCCGGATGGTGGAGGATGACCGTTACTGTGTGGATATCATGACGCAGGTCAGTGCCATTCAGGCAGCGTTAGGAGCATTTAACAAGGAACTCTTGTCCGAGCATATCAAAAGCTGTGTAGTCTACGACATTCGTGAAGGTGATGACGCCGTGGTGGATGAATTGGTCACGCTCTTATCAAAGATGGTGCGTTGACTCTTTGGACAAGATAAGCAAAGTGAGGTGATGATATGGCGCTAAAAAAAGAACGGTTTGCTGTTACCGGCATGACCTGTTCGGCGTGTTCGGCCCGCGTGGAAAAAGCCGTAACGGCGCTTGCGGGCACGGAAAAGGTCAGCGTCAATCTGCTGACGAACTCGATGCAGCTTTCCTATGATGAAGGCAAGCTGACGCCTGCCCAAATCATTGCGGCGGTGGAACAGGCTGGCTATAGCGCTAGTCTGCAAGGGGAGAGGTTTGCGAAAGCGGCGGAGCCTGGTGAGGACTCGCTGGCAAAAGAAGCAGAGAATATGCGAAAGCGGCTGATTTTATCGGCAGCATTTCTGCTGCCGCTCATGTATATTGCCATGCATAATATGATTTATGCCTGCTTAGGCTTGCCGGTGCCGGACGTTATGCAGATGCTTTTTGGCGGGACGGAAAATGCCGTTACGTTTACCTTTGCCCAGTTCTTGCTGCTTCTGCCAATCATGTACCTGAATCGGAAGTATTATGTCAATGGTTTTCGCAATCTCTTGCACGGGGCGCCGAATATGGACAGTCTTGTGGGCATGGGCTCGATGGCAGCGGCGGTCTTTGGCGCCTTTGCCCTGTTTCGCATGAGTTGGGGGCTGGGGCATGGCGATTTGCCTTTGGTGGCGGAATACAGCCGTAATCTCTATTTTGAGTCCGCGGGGATGATTGTCACCTTGATTACCGTCGGCAAATACATGGAAGCCAAGGCCAAGGGCAAGACCGGTGCCGCGCTGAAAAAACTTATGGAACTTGCACCCAAGCAGGCAAGGGTACTGCGGGCGGGGGAGGAAATCTCTATCCCTGTCGAGGAACTTAGCGCAGGCGATGAGATTATCGTGCGCCCCGGTGAGCGCATCCCTGCTGATGGCGTGGTGATTTCCGGGCAGACCAGCATAGATGAATCGGCGATTACCGGCGAGAGCCTGCCGGCCTTTAAGCAGGTTGGCGATAAGGTGACTTCGGCAACGCTGAACAAGGCGGGGGCAATCCACTTCCGTGCCGAAAAGGTGGGCGCCGATACGGCTATCAGCCAGATTATCCGGCTGGTGGATGAAGCCAGTGCCAGCAAGGCGCCGATAGCAAGGCTTGCCGATAAGATTGCTGGGGGATTTGTACCGGTGGTTATCGGCATTGCCCTGCTGGCAGGCGGCACATGGCTGGCAATGGGCGAGGGCGTGGAATTTGCTTTTTCCATTGCCATAGCCATTTTGGTTATCTCCTGCCCCTGTGCGCTGGGGCTGGCTACGCCGGTAGCCATTATGGTCGGAACCGGCAAGGGCGCGGAAAACGGCATCCTCATTAAGTCCGGCGAAGCCCTGGAAATCGCGCAAGCGGTGGATACCGTGGTTATGGATAAAACCGGCACGATTACTGAAGGAAAGCCTGTGGTTACGGATGTACTGCCGTTGACGCTCGCAGAAGCGGATTTGCTGGCTTTGGCCGCCGGCTTGGAGAAGATGAGCGAACATCCGCTGGCGGAAGCAGTGCTGGCCTATGTGCAGGAAAAGGGGATTTCGCCAACGTATG
>CADAAS010000131.1 GCA_902785885.1 Pseudoselenomonas ruminantium | reverse complement strand
GAATAATCATTTACGATATCCCTTGCCGTCAGGCGTGACTTCCTCATCCACCACAAAACTTCGATTCAGTCCTGTCGCTTTTGCGGAGGTCACGATGGGCAGCCCGGGCCGGGCAGGATTGCCATTCTGGTCCACTATATGCATGGTCCATGAACGCTTATCTGCGATATCTTCATCAATAATTTCCTGTCCATTTTTCTTATAATGGTCAAAGACGATTCCCAAGGCATGCCCCAGTTCGTGGCGAATTGTCCCCGCAAAATCCGTAGCCTGCTCGTTATTGGTCAATAAGGTATCCGTATCAATCCACCAGCCGTCAACCGTTCCCGACCGGGCTGCACCTAAGTATTGGCCAATATCGACATGGCCAAAAACATACACTCCCTTTGGCAGAACATCTGCCTTGGCCTCCTCATAGGTCAGCGTTTTAATATCTTCTCCATTCTGTATTTTATCAAACAGAAAATAACCCTGATTAACCAGGCTATTGTAGGCATTCGCCTTGCCCTCCGAATTCAGCGAATAGCTTATTCCCTCGGCACTTTGCTTGCCAAAGGTATTGATATAAATTCGCCAGGGAGTTGTGTTTTTCGCTTTTGGCCCCAACATATCTGTCCAATAGGCTGTACTGTCTACTGTACCTTTAATGAGAGCAGATGACAAATCAAATAACGCCGGTTCCACCAGCCATTTTACCTCTTTAGTGCCGGATGGCCCTATGCCTTCACCCTGTCGCAAAATTTTAAATTCGATAAAGGGATTTCCCTGATAATATGAATATTCCGTAGCCAGATAGGGTGATTCACTTGCCCCGCAAGTCATGGACATCGACAATGCTGACAATACGGCAGCAGTCAGCGCACAAGTCCGTTTTCTCGATAAAATCCTTTTTCGAATCATCCTGCCCATCCTTTCCGAACAAAATGGTATAGTATATCCCCTGCTATGCACAAAAGGACCATGAAAAAGGTTCAATACCTATTTTCACAGTCCTTTTCACTCATTTGCGGTTATTTGAGTTTGCTCAGAACTTCACCTGCAGACATATTATTGGCCTTCATGTAATCCATGAGTTCCTGATAGTCATCCTGCGCCTTTTTGGATTTAAGTTCCGTCAGCTGTGCTTTCAAGGATTTGAGCTCATTGGATTTCTTTTCAATTTTCTCCTCGATTGCCTTAATTTTTTCATCATAATTTGCTTTTCTTGCCATCTTTAAAAACCTCCAAAATCTAATTTAATAACTTCCATGCTCTGTTTATTCTACAATATCTATCAATAATCCTTCTATCTTTTACAATTTCCCAAAAGTATTTCTCCAATTATAAGCAAAAACTTACATGTGAATTTTTGCTGTCCATACAAGGAATATCGCTTATCTTGCACGAATAGTAAATAAAAATACATGAATAAGGAGCGAGCTTTATGACGATGGCAAATAAAGGCGATATCGTCTACGTCAAACGCAGAGGATATCGCCATTTTGGCATATATGCGGGAAATCAGCAGGTAATCCATTATTACAAGGAACGCAATCCCCTGCTTTGCGACGGGATTATCACCGAAACCACTTTAGCGGAGTTTATGTCCGACAGTGATACGTTATACGTTCTGAATGGCATCGGTCCATCCGCCAAAAACAATCTTTTTGACTGGATTATCAAGCGGATATTCGATGGCGAAATAACGCCTTTTTCTCCACAGGAAACCATTAGGCGTGCCCGCAGCAAGTTGGGCGAGCAGGGCTATGACCTGCTGCTCAACAACTGCGAACACTTTGCCTTTTGGTGCAAGACCGGCGTAGCCAAGTCCTCACAGGTCGACGATATTCTCGCCTGTTTTCTCCTGCTCGTTCCACCTTCACCACCAGACCGGGATAAAACAACCAGCGAATAACCGTTAGTCTTTTCTGCTTGCACAGCCATAGAATCTAAGGCCCAGCATGGTGATATCGTCCGATTGCGGCGCTGTGCCAGCATGCTGTCGAACAAATTCCCGCATTTTGGCCAAAATATCTTCAATGGACATATGGGGCAGTCCATTCAGCTTTTCCTTAATCTGCCTTTCGGTAAACTGTCTGCCCTGTTCGTCCATCGCCTCGGAAACACCATCGGTATAGAGATAGAGTGTATCCCCCGGCAAGAGGTCAACACTTTGTTGGGTATAGGGCAATTCCATCACCCCCAGCATGCTGCATTTCTTTATGGGCAGGAATTCATAATGGTCATTTCTTCCCAACAGTGGCGGACAATGTCCACCGCTGACATAGGTAAAATGTCCGCTTTGCATATCCAATATACCGACGAGAGCCGTCACGAACATAGCAGAATCATTATTGCGGCAAAGCTGCCGATTGGCATTTTCGATAGCTGCTGACAGTCTGTCCTGCATTTTTTCGCGTAAAATGCTGTTTTTTAGCACGGATTGGGATTTTGCCATAAAGAGCGCGGCTGGCACACCTTTGCCGGACACATCTGCTATCGTAATGACCAGATGATTTTCATCGAGCAGATAAAAATCATAGAAGTCGCCGCCTACATTCATCGCCGCATCCATTGTCGCATAAATGGCAAATTCCTTATGCTCCGGAAAAGCCGGGAAAAGATTAGGCAGCATATCTTCCTGAATCCGTGCCGCTACGGATAATTCTGTGCGAACACGTTCCCGTTCGGCTGCAGCATTGGCCAGATTCTCAGTATACTCCTTCAGCGCCATGGTCATGTCATTGAAACATACCGCCAAATGCTCGACTTCGTCGCCGGTATGTATATCCAATTTCTTGTCAAAATTACCAGCCGAAATCTCTTTTGCACCGTCAGCTAAATGGCGGATTGGCCTGGACATACGGCTGGCCATTCTGCCGCTGCCATAAAAAACCAGCAGCAGAATGGGAATCAAAATGAGCCCTGCCCGCAGAAATGAATCATAAAAGGCCCGCTGCATGACATTTTGGAAATAGCCCATTTTATCGCTCACAGCAGCGCCCACTTCGGCTACCGGATTCAATACTTCATCATCTTCGATAACCGTTCCCAAACTCCAGCCAGTTGATTTCATCGGTGCAAAGGCCAAATAATAGATATCCCCCTCATAATCTACGGACATAACACCGTTTTCCCCGGCAGCCATACGGCGGGCAGCTTCAGCAATGGACGGATTATTTATCTTACGCAAATCCTGCGCTTCCGGCCTTACAGCCAAAAAACCATCTCGTTCCGAAGAAAACATCACATTTCCCATATCATCCAAAACAAAGGTAATGGTTTTTTCGCCTACTGCAGTACTTAAAATCGAGCGGTAAATATCCTCTGCACTATAGCTTATTCCCACAACACCAGCAAAACCATCTGCATCATAATACGGCATTGCACAGCTCAGGGAAACATGTCCATCTGCCCCTCTGGACACATCGGTAAAAACCGGCTTATTGGCCTTTTTTCCAGCTTCATACCAGTAACGCTTCCGCGGGTCATAATGCGAAACAAAATCCTCCCGCACTTCTTCCGATGGATAAATGCTATTCGTCCCGGCATCCGGAGGAATCAAGTCCAAACAGATAAGATAACCGTTTTTTGAACCGGCAAAGAACGAGGTACGGTACCCTTCATAGGATTTGCTGATGGATTCCAGGCCATCAGCAAAATTTGCTGCCAGAGCAATTTCTGCCTGCAGTTTACCATTTCCATCATGAAAATCCGGGCTATAGTGAATATAGGGCTGTCCAGAAACAATATTCGGCACATCACGCGTATTCGGCAAGGTGCGTGGACGATAATTCTCCTTATTTTTTAAGATGCGGGAGAGTGTATCGGCCATAAATTCCACATCTTCCCCCACTATATAGAGTTCCCTGTCCAAGTGCAGGGCCTTGCTTTGCGCCACTTCCCTTAACCGTTCTTTGGCATATTTTTCAGCATAGCCTTCCATGGATTCGGTCATGTAAGAGCTCAGTCTTTCTTCCTGCTCCCGCATACTGCTCTGTGCGGCATAAAGGCCATAAAGAGCCACGATGCCCACAGCGAGCAAAACAGCAAAAACGCCGGCAAACGAAAGCAGCATCATGCGTCCGCGAATAGACCACTTCATCACTTCACATCCACCGCCAGCACCTTTTCAATGGCGCCCGGCTTTTCCTGAAAGAGTTCCAGCACTAGACCATCCGGTAGCTGTACCCATTTTTCCGGCTTGCCTTCCATGGCATGAACCCCCTCATAGGCAAGCATTTCCTGCAAGGTGGCGGCAAAATCCTGCACCACAATCCCCAAGTGATGTCCCCGGCCCGCAGCCGGGTTATCGGGCGCAGCCACCAGCTGCAGGCCGCCTTTTAACCATAACTGCTGCAATTGGCCATCTTTTTCCTTGCGACGAGTTTCCGTCATGCCCAGAACCTCGGCAAAGAATTTTTGGCTCCATTCGATATCGGCCACCGTCACGGCAGCATGTTCAAGATAAGACATTTTTTCCGACATATTCACGCCTCCCCTTCTAAACATACGTCTATAAATGAAATTCGCCTCGACAGCTAAAAATCCTGTCGAGGCAAATTTATTATCTTTAAGCTAATGCCTGACGCAGAGCCTTTTGCATACAGCCTAAGTCCGGCTGACAGCCTGTCCAAAGCTTCAGGGCTTCCGCCCCTTGCCCGGCCAGCATTTCTTCGCCATTTACTACCGCATGGCCATGCTCACGAGCTTCCCGCAAAAAACGGGTTTCGGCCGGCGTATAGATGATATCGTAGACAAAGGCATCCGGGTTGACCATTGACCAGTCAACTGGCGGACAATCCTCCACCTTCGGCGTCATGCCTAAAGGCGTGGTATTGACCAACAGGCTGCATTTTTTCAACTGTTCTGTGCATAAATCCTCCGCCCAATGGCATACCGTTATCTTGCCATAGCGCGAAAATTCTTCTGCCAAAGGCTGTGCCTTCGCCGGATTGCGCACGACCAGCACCACTTCGTCGGTTCCTGCCTGCAGCAGGCCCCAGATAACAGCCCTCGCTGCGCCGCCTGCGCCCAGCAAAACCGCCGTCTTGCCGGCAAGCTCAATCTTGCGGCTGTTCAGCGCGCCCATAAAGCCCAAATAATCAGTATTATAGCCTGTCAGCCTGCCGTTATCGTTGACTACGGTATTGACCGCGCCGATAATCTCAGCTGCTTTATCCACTTCATCCAACAACGTCATAATGGCCGCTTTATGGGGAATTGTCACATTCCAACCACGGTAATTCAGGGCTTTCAGCCCTGCCACTGCTGCCGCCAGATTTTCCGGGGCCACGGGCAGGGCAGTATAGTTGTAATCCACTCCCGCTTCTTTAATGGCCGCATTTTGGATAACGGGCGACAGCGAATGCGCTATGGGCCAGCCGATAACCCCTAAATTCTGCGTTCTTCCGGTAATCATCACGCATGCTCCTCACGGGTTTTGGACAGCAGCTCCATCTTCAGCTCATAATAATCCGGCGTCATATCCAGATAATGACGGTGCGGATTTTCAAAGCGCTGTTCTTCTTCCCAGATTTCATTGTCGAGCTGCGTTTTTACATAATTACGGATTTCATCCAACGTCGGCATATCTTCTACCCGCTTGCCCTGACGCACATAAAGCTTGCGCAGATTCTTCAGCGTGCAGTTTTCAAAGGTGCGGTTTTTCCACGGTTTCTGCGGGTCAACATAGCGGAAAGGCTGGCTCATATCCACCGGCTCGCCGCAAACGGCGAGCATATCGGCTACGGCCTTGCCATCGGCATCATAGACGCGATACAAATCCTTGAGGCCCGGATTGGTGATTTTCTCCACATTTTCCGATACCTTGATGCGCGGCGCAAATTCGCCATTTTCTCCCACAGCGGCCAGTTTATAAACTGCACCGAACACCGGCTCGGATTTAGCCGTAATCAGGCGCTCGCCAATGCCGAAGCTGTCAATACAGGCCCCCTGGCTCAAAAGCGATGCCACCGTGAACTCGTCGAGGCTATTGGACACCACAATCATGCAGTCCTCAAGCCCTGCCGCATCGAGCATCTTGCGCACTTTCTTGGAAAGGTAGGCCAGGTCGCCGGAGTCAATCCGGATGCCGCGCAGGCGCTTGCCCATCGGTTCCAAGATTTCATGCGCCACACGGATGGCGTTGGGAATGCCCGAGTGAATGACATCATAAGTATCCACCAGCAATACCGTAGCATCCGGATAGGTTTCCGCATACTTCTTGAACGCCGTGAATTCATCACCGTAGAACATCACCCAGCTATGCGCCATCGTACCGGAGATGGGAATGTTGAACATCTGACCGGCAGATACGGTTGCCGTACCGACTACGCCGCCAATATAAGCCGCACGGGCACCATAAGTTGCCGCATCCATATTATGCGCACGGCGGGCGCCGAAGTCCGACACCGCCCGGCCATTAGCCGCCTTGACAATGCGGCGCGCCTTGGTCGCAATCAGGGACTGATGGTTGACCTGTGCCAAAATCGCCGTCTCCACCAGCTGGGCATCAATCAGCGGGGCCACCACCGTAATGCAAGGCTCATTCGGATACATAATCGTGCCTTCGGGCATGGCATAAATATCCCCACTGAAATGGAAGTTTTCCAAATACTGCAGGAATTCTTCCGAAAACATATTCTGCTGACGGAAATAATCCACATCTTCCTTGGAGAACTCCATATTTTCCACGTATTCAATGACCTGCTCCAACCCGGCGAAAATGGCAAAACCGCCCTTATCCGGGTTGGCGCGGTAAAATACGTCAAAGGCTACCTGTACATCTTTATCATGGTCCTGAAAATAACCATTGGCCATGGTCATTTCATAGAAGTCCATCATCATCGTTATATTTCGTTTATCAAACTGTG
>CADAAS010000130.1 GCA_902785885.1 Pseudoselenomonas ruminantium | reverse complement strand
CTGCTGTTTGATACCCGCAATAAACTTACGGCAGAACGGACGATTGAATATTTTATTTGAGAACGGGGGGAGCGATATGTTTCATTGTGACAGCGGATTTGCCCGGGAATGCCGCAGATGGCTGCATCAGCATCCGGAACTGAGCAATCAGGAATACAATACGGCGAAGTTTATTCGGGAAAAATTGACCGAGTTTGGCATAGAATACCAGGAAGTGGAGAAAACCGGAACCTTTGCCCGGATAACGGGGCATAGCGATAAGGGCAAAACGATTCTCCTGCGGGCGGATATTGATGCCCTGCCCATTGAGGAGCAGACGGATTTACCCTATAAATCCGTAAATCCCGGTGTCATGCACGCCTGCGGCCATGATGTACATACGGCGGCGCTTCTGGCGGCGGCCAAGAAACTTGCCGAGCTGCAAGACTGCTTTGCCGGTACGGTACTGCTGGTCTTTCAGCAGGCTGAGGAGATGGGGCATGGTTCGCAGTATTTCCGGGAGCAGGGACTCTTAAACAATTACAATAGGGCTTTTGGCGTTCATATTGCCCCCGATGTGCCAGTTGGGACGGTGGTGTTTTCGCGCAAGGAAGATGCGGCTTCCTGCGATTTTTTCCGCATAAATCTGACGGGCAGGAAAGCGCATACCTCCAAGCCGCATCTGGGCAGGGATGCCTTGCAGGCAGGAGCGGTACTGGTGGGCGAAATCAGCAAGCTTTCGGGCAGGCTTTTGCCGTCGGATGAACCGGTCAATGTGGGCATTGGCGTCTTTAAGGCAGGCACTTCCTATAATATTGTAGCTGATAGTGCCCTTATCGAAGGCAGTTTTCGGGTCTTCTCAGAGGAAAACCGTGAAAAGCTCAAGGCGAAAATCCACGAGCTGGCGGAAAATATAGCGGCAGTGTACGGTGTGCAGGCGGCAGTGACCTACGATTGCAATGCCAGCCCATTGATTAACGATGAACAAGCGCGGGAAGAAGCAGCGCAGATTGCCCGGAAACTTTTGGGCGAGGATAAGGTGACGATTTCTGAAGTACCGGTCTTTGGCTTTGCCGCCGATGATTTTGCCGAGTACATCAAGGACGTTCCCGGCGTATATGCACATGTAGGAACCGCCAGGGAGGGTTCGGATTCAGCCAGAGTGCTCCATAGCGAAAAACTGGCACCGGCAGAAGAAGCGGTGGAGGTTGCCGCCGATTTGCACATTAACTACGCCTTGAACTTTTTGGGGCAGGATAAAGAATATCTTTCTGAACTGGATGACACTTTAGCAAAAATTTAACATTTTCCATTACACCCATTGACATGGTGGGTGTAATAGTGTAACATAATGCTATCGTCATTTAGGAGAGATGTGTATGAAGGATGTACCTGTTGATGTACTTAACTACATTATGTCGGTTTTACGGGGCCTGTACTTCGGGGAAGTGGTGCTGATTGCCCAAAATGGTGTTCTGATTCAGGTGGAGCGTACCGAAAAGATGCGTGTGCATCCATGGCAGGGCATTCCCAAGCCTGCGGAATGGTCGGAGGATACCGAGCGGAATTTGCGCCGCACCATTGAGCGGGAGCTTGCCAGCCTTTATTATGGCCGCTTGAGCATCATTGTAAAACAGGGTACAGTTACCCATTTTGACCGTTTGGAAAAACAGCGGTTTATGGATGGCGATGGTATTTGACAAGTCAAAGATAAATAGCGGGTAAACTCCAGACGGGAAAAGTCTGGAGTTTTTCTTAAGAAGGGATAAGGGGATGATGAAATGGTAAAAGAACATATCAGTTGGTACAGTGAGCGCTTGCAGCGGGATATGAGCATCCGCATCTATGGGGACAAGGGAACGCCGGTACTGGTGTTTCCCACGCAGGATGCCATGAGCGATAATTTCGAGAACTTCGGCATGATTGATACGCTGTCTGGGTACCTAAATGAAGGAAGGATACAGCTCTTTTGCGTGGATACGGTGGATACGGAAACCTGGTCAAATGTCTGGGGAGATAAGGGCTGGCGTGCCAGCCGTCAGGAAGCGTATTATAACTATATCGTGACGGAGGTCTTGCCCTTTATCGCGGACAGAAATGGCACGGGCAAATTGCCGATTGTGACCGGCTGCAGTTTGGGCGGCCTGCATGCGGCAATCTTGTTCCTGCGCCGTCCGGAACTTTTTGCGGGGATATTGTCCCTGTCGGGCGTTTACGATGCCAAGTTCTTCTTTGATGGCTGGCTGAATGAAACGCTCTATGAAAACTCGCCGATGGATTTTTTGGCGCAGATGCCGCCTGACCATCCGTATATCCGGCAGTACAACGAAAAGCCCATCATTCTCTGTGTCGGTCAGGGCGCCTGGGAAGACGAAGGCCGCCGTACGACTGCCATTATGGGCGATATTTTCCATGCCAAGGGGATTCATGGCTGGACGGATTTTTGGGGTTATGATGTGAACCACGACTGGTGTTGGTGGCAGAAGCAGATTTTGTACTTCTTGCCCTATATGCTGGGTGAAACAAGAATTGGAGGCTAATGGCAAATGAATTTTGTATTTATTTCCCCGCATTTTCCCAAGCATTATTGGAATTTCTGTGACCGCCTGCATAAAAATGGCGTGAATGTGCTGGGGATTGGTGACTGTCCTTATGATGCGTTGGACAAGCGGCTGAAGGATTCCCTGACGGAATACTATTTCGTGCCGGACTTGTCGGACTATGACCAGATGTACCGCGCGGTGGCGTATTTTGCCTTTAAGCACGGGAAGATTGACTGGATTGAGTCCAATAACGAATTCTGGCTGGAGCAGGATGCCCGTTTGCGCACGGATTTTCATGTGACCACGGGTTACCAGTATGAAAATATTGCCAGCATCAAGAATAAGTCCGCCATGAAGGAGTTTTATGCCAAGGCGGGTGTGCCGACGGCGCGTCTGCATAAAATCACGGACATTGAAGCGGCGCGGAAGTTTATCGCGGTAGTGGATTACCCGGTAATCGTCAAGCCGGATGTGGGCGTTGGTGCCTGCGATACCTTTAAGCTCGAAAATGATGCGGATTTGCAGGAATTCTTTGCCAAAAATCTGCCTGTGCCCTATGTGATGGAGGAGTTTATCACCGGGGATATCTGTTCTTATGATGCCATTATCGATGCCGATTCCAAGCCGCTGTTGGAGTCCATGACGGTATGGCCGCCTTCGGTTATGGATATCGTGCTCAAACAGCTGGACTTGTCCTATTATACGGCTGCCCATGCTCCGGTGGAGTTAAAGGGCGTAGGCCGGGCTACGGTCAAGGCGTTTGGCGTCAAGAGCCGCTTTGTCCATTTGGAATTTTTTCCGCCTGACCAAGGCCAAGGCGGGCTTGGGGGATGTCGGGGATTTTGTAGGGCTCGAAGTCAATATGCGCCCTGCGGGCGGCTATACGCCGGATATGATTGACTTTGCCCACTCCACCGATGTGTATCAGGTTTGGGCGGACATGGTGACGGACAACTATCGGAAACTGCCGGACAGCGGTGAGCATTGCTACTGTGTCTATGCCAGCCGCCGTGACTGCCATCAGTATGTGCATACCCATGGCGAAATCATGGAGCGCTATGGCGCACAGCTGGTTATGTGTGAGCGCATGCCGGAAATGATGGTGCCGCAGATGGGCAATCAGATGTACACTGCCAAGGTGCCAAGTCAGGACGCCGTGGATGAATTCATCCATTTTGTGCTCGACCAGGCAGTGGCAGAGGATACGGCTGCTGAGGAAACGGATGTAAAATTTTGCCTTGCCTATTGACATGATAGGTGTAATAGTGTAACATAAGGTCATCGCAAATGAACACAAGTGTTAAATGCTTGTGCGAAGTAAATACGGTTCAGTGAACTGACCAAAAAAATTGGAGGTTCCACAGATTCCTTGCGGGGAATTTTGTGGAGCCTCTTATTTATATAGGAAATTATTTATATTTATGTTGGGGAGGTAATCATAATGAAGTGGTGGAAAACGGCAAGTGTGGCATTAGGAATACTGGCGGCAATCAGTTTTGCCGGCTGCGGCAGTGAACAGGCAGCAAATAATGTTGACAGCAAAGGGGCAGGGGAATTTTTGAATGTGTCCTATGACCCGACCCGCGAACTCTATGCTGAATTTAATCAGGTGTTTACGGGGGAATGGAAGAAGGAAAGCGGTCAGGATGTGGAATTCCGTCAGTCCAACGGCGGCTCCGGCAAGCAGGCGCGTTCGGTCATTGAAGGCTTGGAGGCGGATGTCGTGACGCTCGCCTTGGCGTATGACGTGGATGAAATCGCGCAGGCCGGGCTTATCGACAAGGACTGGCTGAAGAAGTTTCCCGATAACTCCGCGCCCTATACGTCGACCATTGTCTTCCTCGTGCGCAAGGGCAATCCCAAGAACATCCACGACTGGGACGATTTGGTACGGGATGATGTGAAAATCGTCACGCCGAACCCCAAGACCTCCGGCGGTGCCCGGTGGAATTACTTGGCGGCTTGGGAATATGCCCGCCAGAAATTTGGCGGTGACGAAACGCAGGTCAGGGGCTTTATCAAGAAATTGTTCCAGAATGTAGTGGCGCTTGATTCCGGTGCCCGTGGCGCAACGACCAGCTTTGTGCAGCGCGGTCAGGGGGATGTGCTGATTGCCTGGGAAAATGAAGCGTTGATTACGCTCAAGGATTCGCCGGATTATGAAATCGTGGCACCGTCCCTGTCCATTTTGGCCGAGCCGTCCGTAGCAGTGGTGGATAAGGTCGTGGACAAGAAGGGCACCCGCAAGGTGGCCGAGGCCTACATTAATTATCTCTATTCCGAAAACGGGCAGGAAATTGCCGCCAAGAATTTCTATCGTCCGCGCAACAAGGCCGTCTTTGAAAAGTACAAGGGCCAGTTCCCGGAACTCAAGCTCTTTACGATTGATGATGCCTTTGGTGGCTGGACGAAAGCCCAAAAGGAACATTTTGCCGATGGCGGCACCTTTGACCAGATTTATCAGAAGTAAGCGTAAGGGGGAAGTGTTATGCTGAGGCTAGGGCAGGTTATTCCGGGCGGCGGGTTCGCCTTGGGGATTGTGTTTTTCTATCTGTCGTTGTTGATTTTCTTGCCGCTGGGCGCGTTTGTGCTCTATGCCAGCGGCATGAGCGGGGAAAGCTTTATCCGGCAGGTGACGGATTACCGCATGGTGCATGGCTATATGCTGAGCTTTGGCTGTGCGTTTGCGGCGGCTGTGATTAACGCCGTGTTCGGCCTGCTGTTGGCCTGGGGGCTGGTGCGCTATAATTTCCCCGGCAAACGGTTGATGGATGGGCTTATCGACCTGCCCTTTGCCCTGCCGACGGCAGTGGCAGGCATCGCACTGACTACGCTCTATGTGGAAAATGGTTGGCTCGGGCAGTTCTTCTATGCTGCAGGCATTCCCTCGGCGTTTTCGGCAGTAGGGATTACGATAGCGCTTATCTTTGTGGGCATACCCTTTGTCGTGCGCAGTGTCCAGCCGGTACTGCGGGATTTGGACGGTTCGTTGGAGGAGGCGGCGGCCATTATGGGGGCGGGAAAATTCCTGACCTTTCGCAAGGTGATTTTCCCGGAACTTGTGACACCGCTGATCAGCGGTTTTGCGCTGGCCTTTGCCCGGGGGATTGGCGAGTATGGCAGTGTGGTCTTTATCGCGGGGAATATGCCCTATGAAACGGAGATTGCGCCACTGCTCATTATGACGAAGCTGGAGCAGTTTGATTATCAGGCAGCTGCGGCGGTGGCGATTGTGATGCTGGGGATGTCGCTGTTGGTGCTGCTTATCTTGAATGGGTATCAGCATTATCGGCTGCAGCGATTAGGTGTATAACGAGGGGAATCTTAAGGGACGGTTGTGGCCTGGCGCAGGTGCTTGCTTTTTGACCTGCGCGCAAATGGCTCCCTCGATTGTGCCGTTGACTTAGGGGGATGCTCCGGTTACCACGTCGCGGCTTTCAGCCGTTTATCTAGATTTTTTCTTTTTGGAGCCAGCCTTCGGCGGTGCGCTCCGGTCAAAAAGCAAGCACCTGCGCCAAGTTACGTTTGGGAAAGACGTTTCTTGGTGCAGGTGCTTTATATGTCATGGTGTCCGATTTTTGGGGGATTTCGCTTAGGAGCCTGTCCTTGATGGTGTGAGTTGGTCAAAAAAGTAATCATCTGTGCCAAGTTGGTATTCTGCTTCTTGGTCAGGTGATTTTTGTTCTTGGGATTTTGTGGGCAGGATTTATTTGGGCGGGAGGCGAAATTTTGAGGTATAAAAATATTGGTGGAGAGCTGATTGGAATTTTGGTAAGGGGGACTGGTGATGAACAGGCGGGAGTTTTTGTGTTTGGGGGCGGCCTGTTTGCTTGGCGTGGCAGATGGGCAGAAAATCGTGGAGGCTGCTTATTATGAGCCGATGATTTATAAACGCTTTTTTCAGTTTACGGAATATGAGGAGCGTCCGGTCACGGATGCTTTGGTCATTCATCATACGGGATTTCCGGATGTGGATAAGGATTCCACAGCAGCGGAGATTCATAAATTCCATCAGGAAGAACGGAAATGGGCGGGGATTGGCTATCATTATCTGATTCGCAAGGATGGCATGATTGAGCAGGGACGGCGTCCTAGGGCGATAGGTGCGCATGCACTGGGGCATAATAAGCATTCCTTGGGGATTTGCCTGGCGGGGAATTTTGATATCGGCAAGCCTACGGATGCGCAGATGCAATCGGTCAAGGAGCTTTGTCGGTGGCTTTGCAAAAAATATGGACTTGACCCGCTGGGAAAGGGCGTGATTGTGGGGCATCGGGATGTGAATGATACAACCTGTCCGGGGAAGAATCTTTATAGGCGGCTGGGGGAGATTCGGAGGTTTTGCGTTTGAAGAATTGTGTGGCTGGGTACAAATTGCAGTTTATCGATGTTATTGCGAGATTATTTTTGTTGTTACAGCTCAGTGGGGGTGGAGGTGGTAATACTTTTCGCCGTTGCACGAAATGACCCACAAGGAAATGTATG
>CADAAS010000129.1 GCA_902785885.1 Pseudoselenomonas ruminantium | reverse complement strand
TTTTCTTCTATTGCTATTTTCTGGTGTTTGGGCATAGAAAACTCCCCCTATGATGACAGTTATATTTTTTACTGTCTCTCATAAGGGGAGCATATCATAGGGCAGTCGCCCTGCGTTTATGATGATTTCCTGCTCGCCTTTTCGACACGGATAATCCGGTGAGACTATTTTTACAGGCATAAAACCTTGCCTTTTCCGGGGCAAAGGCATAAGCAAGATGAAAAGGTCAAGACCTTTTCATCAGCCCTTACACGAAATCTAACCGATTCGGCGTCCTTTGGACTTGACTCGCCAAGATTTCATAGTAAAATAAAGACAAGAAACAGGAGGAACAATTATGGCAGGTTTTCGTATCAATCGAACAAATGACGCAGTATTTAAGGCAGTTTTTGCTAAGCACCCGCAGATAACACGGGCGCTTATCAACGCTTTTTTCGAGTTTCAAGGGACGGAGCTTATCGAAGACATTGAGTTTATCGACCGGGAAATGGATGCGGACGAATACGAGGGCAAGGAGTCACGGCTGGATATTTTAGGCCGCACGGCTTCGGGCACTAAGGTCAATATTGAAATGCAGGTCAATTCTTTAGCCGCAATGGGGGAGCGTTCTGTTTACTACTGGGCGAAGAACTACGCTGACCTGAAGCGGGGCGAGGAATACGACCAGTTAAACCGCACCGTGGCCATCAATATTTTAGGCTTCAACCTGTTTGAGGACAAAAAATACCCGGATATGCACAGCTGCTTTGGCATTTATGATGTGAAGACCGGCTGTCAGCTGACGGATAAATTGGAAATCCATTTCCTTGAACTCCTGAAATTCAAGAGCAAGAACGTAAAAGACATGAACCGCATGGAGAAATGGGCTGCCTATTTCTCCCCCAGCACACCGGACGAGGAGCTGGCAGAAATCGCCGCCAGCGAAACGGCAATCCAAGAAGCAATGGAGGTGGAAGACGTGTTCACCAAGGACGAAGTGGCCAAACGGGCGTATGAAAAAGCGGAAAAGTTTCGCCGTGACCAGGCGGCACAGCTAAGATATGCCGAGGAAGAAGGCCGTAAAGAAGGCCGTAAGGAAGGTCGTAAGGAAGGTCGTAAGGAAGGCCAGAAAGAAGGCGAAAAAAAGGGCATAATAGCCATGATTATTACATTGAAGGAACTCAATGTGGACAAAGCCACAATCATTGATAAAATCATGACACGCTTTAACCTTAACCTGAATGTGGCGCAGGAATATGTGGAAGCGAATTGGTAAATGACCGATTAAGATAAACGCCAAGCGGATGGTCTGACCAGTCAAATTTGACAGTCAGGCCGTCCGCTTTTCGTTTCCCCGCCCTGCGGCGTTCCTGCTTTGGTGGACGCTGGCACCCATGACGACCTTTGACCGCCACGGACGCCAGCGTCCACGTCGCCACAGACACCGGCTCACTTGACCAGTCAATCTTGATTTTGTTAAACATGGTTCAAAAGGATATTGCGTCAGGTTCGGCGGGCGGGACGTGCCTTGCACCTCCCGCAAGGCACAAAGCGGCATTCGCAGGCAGCGCCCTTGTCGGTCAAAATCAGAAGCAGGCGGGATGGCAATGAAGGCAGGCGGGGAATAATGTGCCACGGGATAGGGGGACAGGGGACTTGGCAGCCCTCCCTGCGGTCGGGACTACTACGGCGTCCAGCGAGAGCGGAGTGGGATAACTCGCGCCGCTAGTCGATATGCCACCGGCATATCTCAACTCCTGCCCTCATTGCCTAATGCTGGTCAGAAGGATATATATTTCACGACAATAAAAGGAAAATATCATGGCTGAAAGTATTAAATTTGTTTTGGCATTCTTTACCCAAACCGCCGTAAAACCCCTAGCTTTAGCTATGGGGATATAAGGCGGGTCTGCCAAATTTGCGTAAGCAATTGAAGGCAGACAACTGCTAACTTTCGTAGTATAATAGATTTAACCTAAAGAATACGAAAGAAAGGAGAAGCCCTGCTACGATAGAAACTGGACGAATCGAAAAACAAGGCCATGGGCAACCAGTTCTTAGCAGGTTGAGGTTGCGTGTATCAACCTGCGGTGATTTAAAGACCTCACCGCTGTAAAGATAACAAGCATTCGCATACACAAATACCGTGGGACACACGGGAATCTACGCTTTTGGAGATTGTGTAAGACGAGTTGACTTAGGCCAACTCGCTACGGTCGTTGAATTAAGAATCCCCTGCGTTTACACATGGGGAGTGTCAAGGAGTTACTTCATTCTCGTGATTTTACACTCCAAAAACGTCCAAAACGAAAACGGAGCAATGATGCCGAAACCGCAGCCAGTTGTTCCTATCGCCCCATCGACACCGAAGGACGTAAATTCTATGGCAGCTAATGTAGACATAGATAAAACACAAAACGTACTCGGGTGGAAATGCCCGGACTGATAGCGGCACAGGCGATAAACGAGACAACAAGTAAGGGGATGTGATAAAATTTTGAACGTATTTTATCCACAGTCCCTTCTGTACATGCGCCCGGCGGCGCACGTTTCTCCTGTTTTTATAATTTTTTTAAAAAATCATAACACTTTCCCTGCTTCGGGGATATAAAGAACAGAAAGCAAGAGGACAACACTCAAAGACGTGGGGAGGAAAATAAATGGATAAGAATTTCATGAATAAGCTGGACGATATGGAAATGGACAAGGTGAGTGGAGGAGTTGACGTACCTCCGGTTTATGTTACAAGAACCCCACCGGATTTCAAAGCATCTGAAAAACAAGATAAAGAAAAGGTTTATCCGGAAAAAGAAACAGCAAAGATATATCCAGATTAATTGTAACCTAGAGACATTAAAATCCCCGAAGAATAAGCTTCGGGGATTTATTACGTAATCGTCAAAATATAGTAAAGTCGTTACCTTTTCTTTTTTCAGATTTTATAAATTATAACCTAAGGCGAGAAATTCATCAAAAACCGTTCGTTTGCATGAGACTGAATCTATATGCTAGTAGTGGGGATTTTTCTGTAATTATCTTTTAGGTGCGCCGCCGCCGCTATAATATTGCAAATAATCTTTCAGGCAGTATCCTTTCATGCCCTTATAATATACAGGATAAAATCCGTTTATTCCGTATGCAGGACCATCATAAACTGTGACTATAGTGCCCAGTGGTATTTGAGCAAGGCTAGCTGACTCAACAGAAGGAGCATAACGCAAGGTTATCCACTCATTGCAATTTACAACTTTGCCTTGATATGAAGCTCCAATGAAATCACGTTCACTGCGTTCTGCAGCATAAGAATGACTAAGGGAGAAAACTCCAAGACATAAAATCATAGTGAGAAAAATAGTATACAGTTTTTTTGCATTAAAAGTCATACGATAACCTCCAATTCAAAAAGAAATTGTCCAAATTCCTCGCGATGGCTTATTCGCCACCGTCCTAACAAAATCCTTCCTATGCAATTCAAGGCAGGTGGATTAATTCGCTGTAGCCTTAGCATTGCTAATATTGGATGAGGAAATTGAATTGGTTTCAGATAGTCAGGATGAACAAGGCATCTTTCTTCGCCTTGATTATGTCCGCATCCGTCAAAGCATTTTTTCTATCTGTTCCTTGGGGATAAGGCCAATAGATTCATTGATTTTTTTGCCGTCCTTAAATACCAACAAGGTGGGGATGCTCATGATGCCAAAATGGGAAGAAAGCTCCTGCTGTTCATCGACGTTTATCTTGCCCACTTTTATGTTGGGGTTTTCGGCTGCCACTTCATCAACGATAGGGGAGAGCATACGGCAGGGACCGCACCAGTCTGCCCAGAAGTCGATGAGTACAGTGCCTTTGTGGTTCAGTACTTCTGCTTGAAAATTATCCTTGGTAATAATCGTTGTTGCCATTATAATTTCCTCCTGTTTGGGTAAAATGTGTTCTTGTTGCCTTTATTATAGCAGGGGAAAGGTGGCTTTTATGTGACTCGCTCACAGTGGATTTTGGATAACAAAAAAGCCAGCAACCGAAGTTACTGGCTTGACCTCTCAATGGTCGGGATGACAGGATTCGAACCTGCGGCCTCTTCGTCCCGAACGAAGCGCGCTACCAAACTGTGCCACATCCCGCAATCACAAGAAATATTATACGCATTTAATGCGTGCTTGTCAACAACTTTTTTATAAAAGTTAAAAAAATTATTTGCGGTGATTTTTGAGGAAGTTTTCGATGCGATTGAGCGCTTCCGAAATCTTGTCGATGGCCGTTGCATAGGAGCAGCGTACATGACCTTCACCGCAGGCACCGAAGGCACTGCCGGGAACGAGGGCTACATGCTCGGTGGTGAGCAATTTCTCGGCAAACTCGTCGGAGGTATAGCCTGTGGATTTGATGGAGGGGAAGATGTAGAAAGCGCCTTTCGGCTCGAAGCATTCCAGCCCCATCTTGGTTAAGCCGTCATAAATCAGACGGCGGCGTCTATCGTATTCAGCGACCATTTTCTTCATGTACTTTTCGCCATGGCGCAGGGCTTCTACGGCTGCAACTTGGGCCGTGATGGGTGCACAGAGCATGGTGTACTGATGAATTTTGGTCATGGCGGCGATTACCGTGGGATTGCCCAGGGCATAGCCAATGCGCCAGCCGGTCATGGCATATGCCTTGGAAAAGCCATTTAAGAGAATGGTGCGGTCCTTCATGCGGGGCAGGGAGGAGAAGCACACATGTTCTTCATCGCCATAGGTCAGATCGCCATAAATTTCATCGGAGATAACGATGAGGTCATGTTTTTCGGCAAAATCGGCAATGGCTTCCAAGTCCTTGCGGGTCATAATGGCACCGGTAGGGTTGTTCGGATAGCCGATAAGCAGGGCTTTTGTTTTGCTCGTTACATGTTCTTCGAGCTCTGCCGGGGTGATGCGGAATTCGTTTTCGATTTTTGCCGGAACGGCAACCGGTACTCCACCTGCCAAAATCGTGCAGGCCTGATAGGAAACATAGCAGGGCTCGGGAATCAGCACTTCGTCGCCGGGAGCGAGAATAGCGCGCATGGCAATATCCAGGGCTTCACTGACGCCAACGGTGACCAAAACTTCGGTGTTTGCCTCATAATCGACATTATAGCGGCGCTTGAAGAGGCTTACAATTTCCTGCCGCAGCTCTGGCATGCCGCGATTGGCGGTATAGGAAGTATAGCCTTGTTCCAGCCCATAGACGCAACTTTCGCGAATGGACCAGGGGGTGACGAAATCCGGCTCGCCTACGCCAAGGGAAATCACATCATCCATTTGGGCGGCAATATCGAAGAACTTGCGAATGCCGGACGGGGCAATGGCGTTGACGCCGGGGGAGAGCCTTTCAGCCCAGTTCATGATATCGGCCATCAGGGGGACACCACCAATCTGCGGTCACGTTCTTCATCATTGATGATAACGCCGTCTTTTTTGTAAGGTTTCAGCATAAAATGGCTGCGGGTGGCCGTAACGCCCTCGATGGTGGCCAGACGGGTGGCGACGAAGTTGGCAACATCGTTGAGGGATTTTCCTTCAATAATGACCAGGAGGTCAAAGCTGCCGCTCATGAGGTAAACGGTGCGCACTTCATCAAAGCGATAGATGCGCTCGGCAATGGCATCAAAGCCGACTTCCCGCTGGGGCGTCAGATTGATTTCGATAATGGCCGTTACTGTCTCGTCACCGAATTTTTCCCAGTTGATCAGCGTATTATAGGAGAGGATAATCTTGTTTTTCTCCAAATCCTTGATGTTTTTTTCGACTTCATATTCGCTGAGCTTGAGCATGGAGGCCAGCTCACCCACCGGGCGACGGGCGTCATGTTCCAAGAGTTCCAAAAGTTCTCGCATATATAAACCCCTTTCCATTGAATCATATGCAACAATTATAGCATATTTCCTTGCATAATACAGCCGTTTTAGGTAAAATGTGTATGGAAGGTATTTTTCTTTAACATAAATGTATGATAGGGAGAGGGTTGCAAAATGATTATCGGCAGTATGGATACTTTAAACGAAAATCATGTAGATTATCCGGCGATTATCCAAAAAGCGCTCGATTATTTGCGAGAGCATGATTTTACGCAGATTGAGGATGGCAAGTATCCTATTGATGGGGATAAGTGCTTTGCCAATGTGCAGCGCTATATTACCCGTCCGGAAAAAGATTGCAAGCCGGAAACCCATCGAAAGTTTGTCGATATTCAGTTTATGGCTGAAGGTGAGGAGTTTATGGGATGGTGTCCCTTAAGCCCTGACCTTGAGGAATGTGCTCCCTATGATGCGGAGCGGGATGTGACGTTTTATGAGGCCCTGGTTCCTGACAGTTCCATTGTACTGTCAGCGGGGTGTTTTGCCGTGCTTTATCCTGAGGATGTGCATCGTCCGCAGGCTGCGGTAAATGGCGTGTCCGGCAAGGTAACAAAGGTTGTCGTAAAGGTAGCCGTTGACAGTTTGTGATATACAGGCATAGGGACCCTGATTATGGGTCTCTATGCCTGTTTGTCTATATAGCTTTATGTACTTATTCTATTTAGTGTCTGGAGGAAAAGAGAATTCATGACTGTAAGAAGAATTTTCGTGGAAAAACGACAGGGATATTTTGATATCCCCGCTCAGCAGCTGTGTGATGACCTCAAGGAGACCTTTCGCCTGGACGAATTAAAAGCCGTCCGCATTATTCGGCGTTATGACATTGAGGGGCTTAGCGACGAAGAATACGCTGCGGTAAAAAATGTTGTTTTCTCCGAACCGCCGGTGGATGTTGTCTATGAGGAAAAGCTTCCGAAATTTACAAATTCCCGGGTTTTTGCGGTAGAGTTTTTGCCGGGGCAGTATGACCAGACTGCCGATTCGGCCGCGCAGTGCGTGCAGCTGATAACGCAGAAGGAGCGCCCCGAAATCCGCACGGCCAAGGTCATTGTCATTGTGGGCAATATTGATATGGAGACCTTTGCGAAAATCAAGGCCTATTGCATCAATAAGGTAGAGAGCCGGGAGGCAAGCCTTGCCAAGCCGGAAACACTCATTAGCGAATATGAGGAACCTGCGGATGTTGAAGTGCTGGAAACCTTCAACAGCCTGGACGCTGAATCTTTGCAGGATTTTTGGCAGTCCCATGGTTTTGCAATGAGTCTT
>CADAAS010000128.1 GCA_902785885.1 Pseudoselenomonas ruminantium | reverse complement strand
GGGGGTCGTTTAGCGGGAAACAGAAAAAGCACTCCCCGGTTGCCCCTAACTGCGTATGAAGTGTATACCTTTATCACGAACCGAACTCCCCGACAAACTGCAATTTATTTGTCTGTATAACTTATTTTTTTCGTGATAGGTGTGTTATGCAATAAGGGTAGAGGGAAATAATATTTGACAAAATATAGTTTGGAGGTCTATAATAAATTTATCTCACGATGTGGAATTAGGATTTAGTGAAAGAGGATTTGTTGATATGGATGCAATTTTTACCCGCACCAGTGTGCGCAGCTATGAGGAACGGCCGGTGGAGGCAGAGAAAATCGAAAAGATTCTGCGCGCGGCGATGGCAGCTCCTTCGGCGGTCAATCAGCAGCCTTGGGAGTTTTATGTGGTCACGAATAAAGCGGTATTGCAGGAACTTTCCGAAACCAGTCCGTATACCGCTATGACGGCGAATGCTCCGGCGGCTCTGGTGCTTTGCTCCCGCAAGGAAAACATCATCGTGCCGGAACTGATTGAAGTCGATATGGCACTGGCTACGGAAAATGCTTTGCTGGAAATTGAAGCACAGGGCTTGGGCGGCGTTATGCTGGGCGTAGCACCCTTTGCTGACCGCATGGAAAAGGTTGCCAAGGCGATTAATCTGCCGGAACATCTGGCACCCTTTACCGTAGTTCCCTTCGGCTATCCGGCGAAGAAGAATCCCCAGCAGGACCGCTATGATGAAGCGCGGGTGCATTATGTGCGATAAATTGAACTTAACGCATATCCATCATGTGGCCATTATCGGCAGCAACTATGAGCGGAGCAGGCATTTTTATGTGGATATTCTGGGCTTTGCGGTGATTCGGGAAAATTACCGCGAGGAGCAGCAGGATTGGAAAATTGACCTGCGGCTTGCGGATGCCGAATTAGAACTCTTTATCAAAGAGGGCTGCCCGCCAAGGGCAGGTTGGCCGGGCAAGGAAGCTTATGGATTGCGGCATTTGGCTTTTCGCGTGGATTCCGTGGAAGATACGGTTCGTGAATTAAATGCCTTGGGCGTTGAGACAGAACCGGTACGCTGTGATACCTTTACCGGGGAAAAGATGACGTTCTTCCATGACCCGGATGGACTCCCCATAGAAATTCATGAATAAAGACAAGCGCGGACGGCTTGACTGGTCAATTTGATTTGACCGGTCAGCCGCCCGCTTTATTATGCGGTTTAGAAATTATGGGTTACTTTGCCCGTATCAATAAGATTGTGATTTTTGACATAGTCCAGCCAGCCTGCCTGCAAGGTGGCAAGTTCGTTGGTGTCATCTTCCGACAGCGCATCAACAGGCTTTTTGTGATTGAAAATGCCATGAGAGGTATCGGTGATGATGGGATTGCGGTCGTCTACATGGGCAAGCTGCTGATGGAAGTCCATATCGAAACTGTCTTCCGGCGGGCGGCTGTCCAGTACATCACGGGCTGTTTTGGTCTGGTGTTTTTTTTCGTCTTCGGGGTCAGCGGTCATTTTATCCAGAATTTGCGAAGTCTGCTCCAACTGCTGGCGCAGGTTGTCGAGGTAGGAGGTATCGGTCTTGAAGGTTGCTTCGGGCGTTTTCTGTTTATCCGGTTCTACATTTTTGGCCTTGTTTTTCTTCTTATAGGCCTTGGCGATAGCTGTTTCGACATCTTCCTCGTATTTTTTGTCCTTGATATCGAGTTCGCCGCCGCCCTGTACATAGCGTACCATTTTTTCGACCTGCTTCAGCAGGGGATTTTTGTCGGGGCTGTCGCCGGTGATTACGTCAAAGGCGGTCTTGATGTCTTCTAAGAATTGGTCATCCTTGCCAAAGTTTTTGACATAATCGTTGAGCTGGCTGGCAAGCTTGCCGAAAAGACCGCCGGAGATTTCCTGGATGGAACGCAGCACAGCATCTCCTGCGTGTTCATAGGTATCGACAAAGATATTTTTGTCTTTTAACTGGTCATAGGCTTCAGAGTAGCTGGCATAAGGCTTCAAAATATCGCGGATGGTGTCGTGAATATCCTGCTTTAGCGTATTTTTCAGTTTAGCTTCGCTTTCTTCTACCTTGTTTTTCCCGTCAATAGTGGCGGTATTTTCGACAAGACCATCTTTGGCTGTCCAAGTGTAGTGCTGGCTTTTTATGGTGTCAATCGAATTCGGGTAACGATAGGCTAATTCCGGTGGTACATAGACGTTTAAGATGGGGAGGGGCTTAGAGGCTTCTTTTACTTTTTCGATTATAGCCAGTGTTTCCGGGGAAGCAGGCTTGGCGATGTCCATCAGGTTAACCTGTTCAATGCCGGAGTCAATGCGTGATAAATCTGTATTGGGGGGCCAGCTGAAGGGTTTTTTGTTTTGTTCCCGCTGTTCCATGACATCGGCTATGGCAGCCTGCATTTCGGCTAACTCATCAGTCTGGCTTTGCCCATCACGATAGGTGAGATAGGCGGTGCGGTTTAACTCGACCCAGTGACTCTTATAGCTTTCCTTTGCCCCGCTCAGTTCCACCTGATAGGCAGGGGCTTCTGCTGTTAATTTTTCGTTTTCTTTTGCCTGCTGTACTGCCTTGCTCGTGTCGACGGCAACACTAACATTAAGGTTGTTGCCATCCGCAGCTCGTCCGATAAGCATGGTTTTCCCTCCTTGTAAGCATCATGCGGATTTTTCCGCTGCTGCGTTCGTTTCTGTATATTCGGCTTGGAGCTTGTCCAGTCCGGACATGATGGCATCGTAGGTGTCCAGGCAGATTTGCGGCAAGTCCTTTTCCTTGGTGGTGGCTTGATAATCGCGGCGGAATATCGCTACGGCTTTTTCAATTTCCTGCCGGATTTCGGCAATTTTATCGGGATTGCCTTGAGCGACCTGTGCGGCCATGCTCAGAATGCAGTTGCTTACCGCCTCGACGGAGTAGGGGCCGCCCGGCCCGATTGCCCGCGCGGCTTCGGCATAGCTGGGCAGTACCGCAGGCATGGTGAATTTTTCGCCCGGCTTAAAGTGTCCGCCGGAATGATAATACGCCTGCCAACTTAAATTGTCCTGTGCATGGTTTTGGATACTCTCCACAGAATCTTTACTTGCCACAGGCTGTAAGGGCAGCTGGTCGCTTTTTTCTGTCACAGGCACCACAGGTTCATTTTCTGGTGGCGAAAATTCGCTCATAAGCGCTTTGAATGCACCGTTTGCTTGTGGCTGTGATTGCGTATTGACCGCAGCAGAAGGAGAGTCGGTCAATTTGCTGATGTAAATACCCATTTGTACACCTCCAAAACAAAAAATACAATAATATATCCTTATGCAATCATATATCATCCCTTCTGTATATCGAATATTTGCGCAATTTTATAAGGGGGCAAGCCAAAAAAGCGGCTGACCAATTTAGGACAGTCGCTCACTTTCGCGGTATTGGTTTGTGGGTGATGATTTCGGCTGGTCGGGCTAACGGAAACTATATGCGGCGTATGCTGCCAACAGGACGATTCCGATGGAGATAATTACTCCTGTCAGGAGTACACCCGCATATACAAGCATTTTACGGTTTGATTTCACGAATATAACTCTCCTGCATACATCTGGATATCGGCATTGGGGATATATTTTATGAATATCCGTTGCGCATTTATGCGTCCAAAGGCTGTTTTAGTCATCGGTGAGTTTTATATTACGATACATGGCGTAATACAGCCGTTCTTTTTCGACGCATTGTTCAAGTCTTTGCAGTAGTGTCTTGACTTCTTCCTGCATTTCATCGTCCCAATGTTGTACTTTATCGTATTCGCGAAGTGCAGCTAATGATTGGAGAATAGTTGAATGAAGCTGCTGATTATCGTTGACGTTCATGTTACCACTCCTTGAACTGGTTTAATAAAGGAATACATGATATCTGTTTCTTTACTACGTATATTATTCCCCCCTCCATGGACTTTTCCTGCCGGAGGGGAAAAGTTTTTTGGATTTTGCTCTTTTAGGCAAAAAAAGAACAGCTGACCAAGGCTGGTCAGCCGTTCTTGTTCGAGCTGGTTCTTATTTTTCGTGATTGAATGCAGGTTCGGCGATAAGTTCTGTGTCTGTGCCTGCTGTATCGTCTTCATACATATTTTCCATACGCGCAACAGCCAGCGTACTGACCACATCGCCGGTCACGTTGAGGGCGGTGTGAATCATGTCGATGGGGCGGAAGATGCCCACAATCATGCCCATGATGGCGGTGGGCAGGCCCATGGTGTTCAGCAGCATGATGGCGAGCACGATGCCGCTGGCGGGAATGCCCGGTGTACCAATGGAAATCAATGTGGTCAGGAAAATAAACATGGCCTGCTGTCCGAGCGTGAGGTCAACGCCGTAAATTTGGGAAACAAAGATGATGGTGACGGCGTAGTAAACTGCAATGCCGTTCATATTGATGGTGGCACCCAGCGGCAGGGAGAAGGAGGCCAGCTCACTTTTGACGTGGAAATCCTCTTCCGTGACTTTGAGGCTGACCGGCAGGGTTCCGGAACTGCTCGTGGTGCTGAAGGCTACGAGCCATACGCTGATAATCTTGCGGAAAAATTCCGTAAGCGGAATTTTGGCAATGACTTTGATGATGAATAAGTAGAGCAGTACAATGACGGCAAAGGCGCCGACATAATGAGTCAGGATGAACATGCCCAGAGCGCTGAACATCGCCGTTCCGTATTCACCGACACTGCACGCCGCCAGAGCCAGCACACCCAATGGTGTAGTCAGCATGACGATATCGGTGAGCTTGAACATGATGATAGTGCTTTCTTCGACAAATTTTTTGACCGTGCTGACCCTGTTGCCCAGCATGGTCATGACAATGCCGAGAAAGGCGGCAAAGACAATTACCTGCATGATGTTGCCTTCACTGAGGGCGTGCAGGGGATTGGCCGGAATCATGCCCAGTATCGTGCTGCCCACGGTCATGGGGGCGGCTTCTTTGATGGGGTCACCTGTGGCAATAATTTGGTCGGCGCTGAAGCCTTTGCCTGGCTGCATGAAGTTGGCAACCGCCAGACCGATGATGGTGGACAGAATCGTGGTGATGACGTAAAAGCCCAAAACCTTGGAACCGATGCGACGCAGTTTGCCCATGTCCCCGATATTGGCAATGCCGCCGATGATGGAGCAGAAAATCAGGGGCACGACAATCATCTGAATTAGCCGCAGGAAGATATCGCCCACAGGCTGCAGGAATAAAATGTCTTTTTGAAAGATGATGCCGAGTACTGTGCCGATGACAAAAGCAATCAGCACCTGTGTCGCTAGATTAAGTTTTCGCATAATGCCTCCTTGATAAAAATGTTTCCTTGAAAAAGATATGACTGTACAAAAAAATGAAACACTATCTTTTTAATAGTAAAAGTATATACCTTTGACATTTGACATGTCAACTTGTAAACCTGTGCATTTGAATACCTATTGACATGGTAGGCTAAAGAGTATAACATTAGGTCATTATGGACAGTGAACGATAGAGAGGAAGAATTTTTGGTTATGAGCAGAGGTAAGGTAATCGTGGGCATGTCCGGCGGGGTGGACAGTGCGGTGACGGCGTATTTGCTGAAGGCGGCAGGTTTCGAGGTTATTGGCATTACGTTAAAATCGTGGGAGAGCGGCAGCAGCAAGTGCTGTGAGATCGATGAGGCCGCTCGGACGGCGGATATTTTGGGTATTGCCTATTATCCCTGGAATACGGTGGCGTGTTTCCATGATTATGTGACCAAGCCTTTTGTGGCGGATTATGAAGCGGGGCGCACGCCCAACCCTTGCGTGGAATGCAACCGCTATGTGAAGTGGGAGCAGCTGTTAAGTGTGGCGACCCACATGCGGGCAGATTATGTGGCGACCGGCCACTATGCCATTATCGAGCGGCTGGAAAATGGTCGCTATACGCTGCGGGCAGGCGCAGATAAGCAGAAAGACCAGTCCTATATGCTCTACAAACTCACGCAGGCACAGCTTGCGCGTACCATTTTGCCCTTGGGCAGGCTGACCAAAGCCGAGGTGCGGGACATTGCCCGCAAGGCAGGGCTCAATGTGGCGGATAAGGAAGACTCACAGGAAATCTGTTTTGTCACGGAGGGCAGCTATACCGATTATATTGAAGAATATAGTGACAAAGATTTGACGATGACAGGAAATTTTGTCGATGAAATGGGCAAGGTTTTGGGTCAGCATAAAGGAATCATTCATTACACGGTCGGTCAGCGAAAAGGCTTAGGGCTGGCGCTCGGCTATCCTGCTTATGTCAAGGAGATACGCGCCGCAGCCAATGAAGTCGTAATCAGTGGTGAGGAAGGTCTGTATACGCAGGACGTTTTCTGTAAAGACCTGTGCTTTATGTCGCGCGAGGTTGTAGAAGGCGAAGATGTTTCAGCGCAGGTAAAGATACGCTACCACCATGCAGGTGCAACCGCCAGCCTGCAGCGTATCGCTGACGACCAGATAAAGATAAACTTTGCCGAGCCTGTCCGCGCTCCGGCACCCGGCCAGTCGGCGGTATTTTACGATGAGCAGGGCCATATTATTGGCGGTGGGAAAATTTTTTTGGCAAAATAAATTAAAGCCTATTGACATAATGGGTGTAATATTGTAACATAAGGTCATCGTCAGGTGGACGAAAGAACTGACTGGATAACCGGAGGTTTTGCAAGAACGTGAATTCTGTGCAAAACCTCTTTTTTAGTAGGTATGTAGGAGAGGTGACCTGTTTATGAAAAATCCCTTGCGTTATCAGGTATCGGAGTATGATTGCGGGCCGACCTCCATGCTCAACGCGATTTCCTATCTGTTTGAGCGCGAAGAAATTCAGCCGGAAATCCTGCGTAATATCATGATTTATTCGCTGGACTGCTATGGCAAAGGCGGCGTGCCCGGTAAAAACGGCACTTCCCGCATGGCGATGATGTTCTTGTCCCGCTGGCTGTCCGGTGTGGGGGAGGCAGGGCTATTGCCCATCGAAAGCCAATATCTTTCGGGCAAAGCGGTGTATTTAGGCGAGAACAGTCTGGTGGTGGATGCCTTGAACCGTGGCGGCGTGGTGGTCGTGCGCCTGCATATGGACGGGGAACATTATGTATTGCTGACTAAGCGGGATGGGGAAAAGATTTATCTTTTTGACCCGTATTATATGACGGAAAATCCGTT
>CADAAS010000127.1 GCA_902785885.1 Pseudoselenomonas ruminantium | reverse complement strand
CTTGCTTGGCGCCTCTTTCGAAGTGCCCGTCGCTTCAAGCGACTCATTTATCTTATCGCATTCAGCTTAGCTTGTCAAGAACTTTTTTAATTTCTTTTTGGAAGCTTTTCGGCTCTTCACAGCGGCCTGCCAATCAAGGCTTGCTGGGCTGTTTCGTTGCCGTGTCTGTCAGCGACTTGTATTATATTACACGAGTCGGAGGGGATTGTCAACACCTTTTTTGAAAAAAAGTAAAAAAAGCTGGCAAATTGCAATTTGTCGGGGAGTTTGGTTCGTGCTGAAGGTATCCTGTTCATACGTTGTCAGGGGCGAACGGGGAGTACTTTTTCTGTTTCCCGCTAAACGCCCCCCTCGCAAAATAGAACTGTCCAGCTACTCGCGCCGGGCAGGCCAACGGCGCTTCTTTCAGCGTATTATCCTAGCCTCGTTCTACATGGGTCCGGCCTTCACTGCGTTCAGGCAGTCGCTCCTAACAGAAAAAGCACTCCCCGTTCGCCCCAAGTTACGGATTAGCCTGTTGCCATAAATTCGTTTCTCTCGCAACAAGAACATTGATATACTTGCTGCTTATCATCACAACATAGCCACATGGTACATTCATAACGTTTGAGAGAGAGCAGTTTATCTATCAAAAGCTACGATTTAGGCCATTGCCACGAACTCGTTGCTCCTGTAACAGGAATATCGATGTACTTGCTGCTTATCACTACGGAATTGACGGTTTGTACGGACATCGCTTAGGGCGGAGGTGGTGATGCTTTTCGCCGTGGAACGACCGTCCGAACGAAGTGAGGACTGACCCACAAACGGTATAAACTAAACACTGATATGAACATACGCGCCGCCGGTCTTGCCCGGCGCAGGTAGCTAAAAAAGCGCCTACCCTTGCTTGTGGGTCATTCAGTGCAACGGCGAAAAGTATTACCACCTCCGCCCCTACTGAGCTGTAACAAAAATATTTCAGCAAGCACTAACTCACAAACTGCAATTTAATCTACGCAACAAGCCCACAGGCACATTCCGTATAGATGTTAACAATGTAACGCAAACAATAAACTGCAAAAAAACCGGCGGCTGATGATGCTTTTCCGTCGCGTTTGGCAAGCCTGCCTAAGCAAAGGAAAAGTATCATCAGCCACCGGGCGTCTTATTACTACGATATAAACCTATGCGTCGGTCTTTTTCGCCGCCTGCTCCGCAATCTGCTGCCGCACAGACTCCTGCGTAGGCGCTTCATAAACCGGCTTGGGTGCCGGGCCAGCTTCCGGCGTTATATTCGGCGTAGTCGCCGCCTGCTGCGCACTGGCCTCCATAGACTGATGGCTCGGCGCAGCCGTCTGCGCCTGCACAGGCTGTTGGTGTACCGGCTGGGTACTTTGTTGCTGCACCGGCGTTTCCATTGGCGCATTAAGCGCTTGTGAGAAGGCATTCGTCGCCTTTTTGAACTCCCGTACGCCCTTACCTACAGAACGCGCAATTTCCGGTAATTTACTAGGGCCAAAGACTACCAGCCCCACAATCAAAATCAAGATAAGTTCTGGTACACCGATTCCAAACATGGTGAATCACCTCTCAAACGTTCACTTAAAAATCCCGATCGCCGATAAAATCCGCCACCTGTACAAAGGCCTCCCGGATTTCCGCAGGCAATTCCGCCGGAATCACCTGGCGCGCCCGTTCCAAATATTCATCAGCCTTCGCCTTGGCTACTTCTACACCATCGGTTTCGCGGACAATGGACAACGCCTGCTCAACCATCTCACTGCTCATTTCCGGGTCAGTAACAATAGCTGCCAACTTCTCCGCATCCGGGCTGACATTTAACGCATGAATAACCGGCAGGGTCACAATTCCCTGACGGATATCATTGCCCGCCGGCTTGCCAATCTGCTCCGACGTCTGCATGATATCGAGTACATCATCGGTAATCTGGAAAGCCATACCAATGCAGTGGCCGTACTCAGCCAGCTTTTTCGTATCTTCTTCTGGCAGACCGCCCACGATACCGCCCAGTTCACAGCAGATTTCCAAAAAATCTGCCGTTTTCTTCTGAATGCGCTCGTAGTAATTATCCAAATCCTTAACCGCCTGATAAACCGTATGGTCCTGAATAATCTCACCTACACTGAGATTGCCCACAAGCTCTGCCAATCGCTTCGACACATAATCGCCATAACCGCCATCTGCAATCAAGGCAAAGGCGCGGGCAAAGATATAATCGCCGCCCAAAATAGCAATCTGATTGTTCCACTTGGCATTAGCCGTAGGCTCTCCCCGGCGAGTATCTGCCTCATCAATCACATCATCATGCACCAATGAAGCGGTATGAATAAGCTCCAAAGCCTCCGCCAAGGGCAATACTTTTTCCAAGGAAAACGCGCTGCCGCATCTGGCAGACAACAGGCAAAGCGCCGGGCGAATCCGTTTGCCCCCAGCGGTAACGAGGTGCGTACCCACTTCGTTTACCAGCTCTACTGGTGAGGAAACTGCCCCGATCAGCCCCTCATTCAGCACATCCAAATCACTCTGTATTACATCAAACATGGGGTTTGACACATTTATCACCTACAAAATATAGTCTTTATGGCATTTCACGCATTTTATAATTGTACTACATTTCCGCGCATTTGTCATTGTTTATATTTATCGTTAGAGCATATTCTGCAGGAAGGCTTTCGTCCGTTCTTCCTTGGGCGCCGCAAAGAACGCCTCCGGCTCGCCCTGCTCCACGATGTTGCCGTCTGCCATAAAGATTACCTGGCTGGCCGCTTCGCGGGCAAACGCCATTTCATGGGTCACCACGACCATGGTCATATGCTCAGCCGCCAATTCACGCATGGTCTTTAAAACCTCGCCCGTAAGTTCCGGGTCAAGGGCCGAGGTCGGCTCGTCAAAGAGCATAATGTCCGGCTTCATGCACAAAGCTCTGGCAATCGCCACACGCTGCTGCTGACCGCCGGAAAGCTGCGACGGATAGTAATCTGCCCGGTCAGATAACCCGACCTTAGCCAAAAGTTCCCGTGCATAGGGTTCCACTTCACTGCGCTTTAAGCCCTTAACCTGCATGGGCGCTTCCAATAAGTTTTCCAAGACCGTCATATGCGGGAAAAGATTGAACTGCTGAAAGACCATGCCCGTAGAGGACAGGATTTCCCGTTCCTCCTTGCCGCTGGCGTAAACGGCTTCACCATCCTTGGTCTGCACCAAAAATTTATCCTTGATGGCAATACTGCCCTTGTCGATGGTTTCGAGTTTATTGATGCAACGCAAAAGGGTGCTCTTGCCGGAACCGGACGGGCCGATAATGGCCAGCACTTCGCCACGGCGCACTTCAATATCAATGCCCTTGAGGACTTCCAGATTATCATAGGCTTTGTGAATATTGGTCATCTTCAGCATGATTTCGCCTGTATTAGTATTTGCCATAATGTGCCTCCAGTTTCTTAAACCCCCAGGTCAGGACAAAGGTCATCGCCAAATAGAAGATTGCTGCAAACAGGAACGGCGTCATATCAAATTCCCGCTGTACAATCGTACGAGCCACGCGCAGAAGGTCGTTCATGGCCAGAATATACACCAGCGAAGTATCCTTGACCAAGTTGATGGTCTCGTTGCTGACCGGCGGCAAAACAATGCGGATAACCTGCGGCAGGATAATGCGGCGCATGGTCTGCGGATAGCTCATGCCGAGCGTCTTGGCCGCTTCATACTGTCCCTTGGGCACAGCCTGGATGCCGGCACGGAAAATCTCGGCAAAGTAAGCCGCATAGTTCAACGTAAAGGCCAAAAGCGCCGCTGCGATATCCGGCAGGCGTATGCCAATCATCGGCAGGGCAAAGTAAACAAAGAGCAGCTGCAGCATAAGTGGCGTGCCGCGCATAATCCAAATATAAAACTCGACAATCCGGCTGATAATTTTCAGACTGGACAATCGCCCTAAGGCCGCCAGCATGCCCAATGGCAGCGAAAGCAACAGGGTGACGAAAAATATTTCCAAGGTTATTTGCGTACCATCCAGCATCAGCAGGAAGATATCAAAGAGTTTTTCCATATCTCTTTCTCCTTTAGTGTCGTAAAGCGTTAATACATTAGATTATACACAATAACTGTCACAGTGTAAAGAAAAAATGACCTGTCGATTGACAAGTCATTTCCCCGTTAGTTATCCATTTGACTGGCAATTTCTTCCAGATATTCCCAGCGTTCCATGAGCTGTTCCACTTCCGCCGTGAGCCGCGCTTCTTCCTTGGCCAGTTCATTTAAGCGACCAAAGTCAGTAGCATTTTCTGCCATTTGCAGCTGCACGACCTTCAATTCGCCTTCCTTGCTGGCGATAATGCCTTCAATCTCCGCATATTCTTTCTGCTCTTTGAAGGTAAATTTCCGTTTAGGCTGTGTTTCCTGCTTTTCTTCCGTTACCAATTTCTCTTTCGGCTTTTTCGCTGCTGTTTCCGCCGCAGGAGCCGAAAACGCTTCTTCCTCGGCCAGCTTTTCCTTGTAATAGGAATAGCCGCCCGCATACATCCGCAGATTGCCGTCGGCTTCATAAGCAAAGACCTTGTTCGCCAGCCGGTCCACAAAAAAGCGGTCATGGGATACGAAGATGATTGCCCCGTTGAAATCATCAATAAAGCTTTCAAGCACGGCCATCGTTTCGATATCCAAATCATTGGTCGGCTCGTCCAGCAGCAGGACATTGGGTTCTTCCATCAATACCCGCAAGAGATAAAGCCGCCGCTTCTCGCCGCCGGACAAGCGCCCAATCGGCGTCCACTGCAAATCGCCGGGGAACAGAAAACGCTCCATGAGCTGCGAGGCCGAAATGCGCGTGCCATCCGCCAGTGTGATAAAGTGCGCCGCCTCCTTCACATATTCAATCGCCCGCAAGCGCTCGTCCATATCCACCGCCCGCTGGGCAAAGTAGCCAATTTTGACCGTCTGGCCAATGGTTACTGTGCCCGAAGTCGGCGTGAGCTGCCCGGCAATGATATTCAGGAGCGTTGTCTTGCCCATACCATTTGAGCCCAAAATCCCTACACGGTCATTGCGCAGCACCGTATAGGTAAAATCCTTGACAATCGTGCGCCCGTCCACTTCATAATGCACATGGTCAAGCTCAATGACCGTGCGCCCTAAACGGCTGCCGGCCAGACCGATTTCCACGGTGCTATTGTCGATATTTACGCTCTGCGCCTTGACTTCCTCATAGCGCTGAATACGCGCCTTCTGCTTGGTGGAGCGGGCCTGTGCCCCACGGCGCAGCCACTTTAACTCATTGCGCAGGAAATTCTGCCGCTTGGCCTCCGTGGACTGTTCCCGTTCCAGGCGCGCCGCCTTCTGTTCCAGATACTCCGAATAGTTCCCCGTATAAGTGTAGGCATTGCCCTTATCGAGTTCCAAAATCTTCGTGGACGTATTATCGAGAAAATAGCGATCATGCGTAACCATGAGGATGGCGCCCTTAAAGGCGCGCAGATATTCTTCAAGCCAGCCGATAGTTTCGCTGTCCAGATGGTTGGTCGGCTCGTCCAAAATCAGTAAATCACAGGGCTGAATGAGTGCCGTCGCCAAAGCCAGCCGCTTCTGTTCGCCGCCAGAGAGCGTGCCCGCCTTGGCCGTATAATCACGGATGCCGAGCTTCGTCAAAACCGTCTTGGCCGCACCTTCAAGCTGCCAGCCATCCTGTTCATCAATCACCGCCGTATGGCGCATGATTTCCTGCTGTGCTTCCTTGTCGTGGGGATTTTTCTCCACCGCCGCCATCGCCAGTTCATAGCCCCGCAAGGCCTGCATCAACGGCGACATCCCGCGGAATACTTCCATGAGCACCGTATTTTCCGGTTCAAAGACCTTATCCTGCGCCAAATACTCAATCCGCAGGCCACGCATGGTGGTGATTTTCCCGGCATCCACAGGAATCAGCCCTGCCACCGCCTTCAAAAAGGTACTCTTGCCCGTGCCGTTCACGCCGACAATCCCGACCTTGTCCCCGGTATCCATACTGAAATTCACGCCGGAAAACAAATTCTTCTCGCCATAACTTTTCGTAAAATTTTCTATTGTTATTATCATATATACGACTTCCTTACAGTTTTATTCCTTGTAAGTATACCGCAAAGACTGCCTAACAGGCAAAATTTTTTGAGCGACAGGCGGGGACTGGCTGACAGGAGCGTTTGGCGCGGAACGTAAAGAAAATATTTTTTATCACACAAAAATGGGCTGAAAAAGTCAACTGTCTGAGCACAGCGAGTTTTGACTTTTCCAGCCCTTTAATTTTGGATAAAAAATATTTTTAGTTCCGCGCCTTAGCGGATGGCAGCCAGTCCCCGCCTGCCGCGTCTTGCACTTCGAACTCAATCGTGGTAATCAAATCAAAGGTACTTTTTCTGCACCTGCCGCAGCCTTACTTCCAGGCATACCGCACCAATGACAATGCCCGCAATCAGGCCTATCCAGTAGCCATACGGCCCCATGTCGGTATACTTTGCCAGTCCCCAGCCTAGGGGCAGACCGATAATCCAAAACGAGAGCACCGCGAGCATAAAGGTCACATGAACGTCCTTAAAGCCTCTGAGCGCCCCCTGCAGCGGCGCATTGATACTGTCAGCAAACTGCATAAAGACCGCATAAATCAAAAAGACGGACAGTATCGGCTGTACTTCGGCACTGCTGGTATAAAGCGCGGCGATTTCATCGCGGAACTGGGTCAGAAACAACGCCAATGTTCCCACGTTGAAAAAGGTCAGATAACGACTGAGCTTGATGTACTGCCGGGCATCTGCCAAACGCTTAGCCCCCACTTCATAACCGACCAAAATGGTCAGTGTCATGCTCACAGCCAATGGCACCATATAGACGATGGTCGTAAAGTTCATGGCCGCCTGATGTGCCGCGACAATCGCCGTACCATAAGCCGTCATAAAGAGCCCCACAGCGCCGAAGATACTTTGCTCGCAGAACATCGTCGCGCCAATGGGAATCCCTACCCCCAGCTGTTTTTTCCACTCAGCCAGATGAATCCCCGGCAGATGCCGGAACACATGATAGTCCTTAAAAGGATGCATGCGGCTGACCACGATGATATTCAAGATGAGATCCACGATGATATTTAAAATGAGATTGAGCGTCAGCGTAACAGCCGAGCCAATCCCCGCACCGATACCGCCAAATGCCGGCAGCCCAAAGAGGCCATACATAAAGATATAATTCAGCGTGATATTGGTCGGCACCGTACACATGGTCACACACATCGTAAGCCGCGTATAGCCGTGAGCATCAATAAAATTGCGCAGTACCGAGGAAATAAAGATGGGAATAATCCCCAGTGACAGGAACATCAGATAGTGGCTCGTGATGTATTCCACCCGCGGCTCCAGATTCAAGAGCGGCAGAATATAGGGAACCGTAAGCCAGCCCAAGGACACAAAGCCCACGCCTAACGCCAAAGCCCAATAAAATCCCTGCTTGACGATAAAGCCGATTTTATCCTGTTTACCGCCACCATAAAGTTGGGATATGGTCGGCGTAAGGCCGGAAATAATCCCCAGGAAGCTGCCAAAAAACGGCATAAAGAGGTTAACCCCCACGGCCACACCGGCCAAATCCTGCTGGCTGATATGTCCGGCCATTACCGTATTAAAAAACCCTGTTGCCATTAACGACAACTGGGTTATAAAGATGGGCAAAAGCACCACAAAGAATTGTCGTGCTTTTGCCTGGTAACCAAAGGTCTGTTTCATTAATTTTCATCCTTCGCAAGGCAACAGTTCTTATACTTCTTGCCGCTGCCACAGGGACAAGGGTCATTGCGCCCAGCCTTCTGGCGGCGCACTTCAGCAAAGGGAATCACCTGTCCCATGCCACTCTTTGCGAAAAGTTCGCTCGGTGTATGGCCTTTGAGCGGCCAGAGATGGGTTTCGTTATTGTAGGCAATGAGCAGAGGAACGACCGCCTTCATCTTGGCTTCGTCCGCCATCAATCCCAGCTGTTCCAGATATTCAGCCGCTTCCGTCATCGTGCCGCCATTTTGCAGCAGGATAAAGATTTCACCGACGATATCGGCAGCCTTGAGCACATCACAGCCATGTTCCTTCATAAAGAACTGCGCCAGTTCTTTATATTCATTGGTATCGTCGATATGATTGTCGGCACCGGCCTCAAAGAGCTGTTTGTAGCCAAATTCCGCAAAGTCCAGATTGCTGTGCTTACGCTGTTCGTCCTCTAATGCGTTTTCATCAATCAACGTATAATACTTCACGCCCTGCGGCAGTGCCACAATGGTGTTCGTCCAGCAGGAAGCATTGAGCATGACGCCGACAAAATCCTTGAAGGAGAGGTTTTCCCGCTGGTCCGCTTCGAGCTGTCCTGCCACTTTGGTATAGAGGGTTTCATAATCCATATAACCGCAGTAGAACAGATAACCGGCCGTCAGGCGGGTGATTTCCGTATTCATGGTCGCGAGCGCTTCAAAGTTCGGCGAATCCAGCTTCTTGAATTCATCGCGAATTTCCTTTGGCATATACCAGACGAGCTTATCGCCATCCTTACCACAGGACAGCAAACCCAAGCCACGCAGATAATCCAAACGTACGTCATCATCCCGCAGCTTATCGCTCTTGCCCTTTTCCAAAATGAAATGTTGGAAGCACTCATATTCTTCGAGCAGAATTGACGGCAGCCAGATGCGGGCAAATTTCAGGATTTCCGGCACGAGCGTCTCTGCCAGTTCTGCTTTCTTTAAGGAGCTTACGCCGCTGATGTTGAGATTATAGCGGATATCGTCGAGTTCCGCCTTGGTCATGGCATTCAGCATTTCCTGCAGCGTGTTCTTCTCCGGCAGCTTATGGCGATAGAGGGCTTTCTTACGCTCCTCCATATCTGCTTCCATCATCTGTGCAAGGGTTTCTGCCTGAGTCAATTCGTTTTTCTGGTCTTCCATTGGTAATTCTAAAATCCTTTCTATCCGTACATCTTAGGGGTAACTGACTAGTCAGCCAAAGTAGTCGGCAATGCCATCGGCAATGCCCTGCGCGGCTTTCCGTATGCCTTCTTCGCTGTCCATGAGTTTTTCTTCCGCCTCCACCAGCGTAGCAGGCATATCGGTATGTTTTACTACATAGAAATTGCAGCTCTGGGTACCACGGCTTTGCGTACCGATTTGGTCGATAATACCGGCGCGAATTTTGTCGGCGAGCTGACGAGAACGCTTATCGCCCAGCGAATAGTAATAACCGGTAGTACCACGAGCCGCACTGCTGGTGAAGGAATCCATGTGAATGGACACAAAAATATCGGCATTTTTCTCATTGGCCACATCACAGCGTGCCTGCAGTTCCTCAATATCCGTTGCCTTGGCGCGTTTCTTGGAAACCTCGATATCGGCATTGCGAGTCATATAGACTTCCGCGCCTTCCTTAACGAGCAGACGCTTGAGTTCATTGGCGATGCGTAAAGTAACGCTTTTTTCCATAACGCCCGTGGGGCCGATGGCACCGGAATCACTGCCGCCATGACCGGGGTCAAGGACAATCTTACGGCCTTTCAATCCCGTAATGCCGGACAATTCACCATCCACATCACCATCATCTGCCGGTTCCTGTTCTTCCTGCTGGGGCGGTTGTTCAATCGGTTTTTCCACTGGCTTTTCTACAGGTTTTGGTTTGACGGTTTCCGTCTTAGGCTTGGCTGTCGGTGCATCGGTCTTGGACATATCAATTTTAGCACCAGATGAATCCGTGAGATTGCCAAAGTCCATGACAATACGACCGGGTATGGTGCCACCATTTAAGGCAAAGACATTGTAATTATTTTTGCCCACCTTGGTTTCTACCACCACCCGAACGGTCTGCGGGTCAAATTGGGCGATTTTTACACCAGCCACAAAGCGGTTTTCGATGCTGATGTGTTTGTCCAGTTTAGGTGAAAGCCAGGCATTTTCGATATCCACCACGACTCTGTCCGGGCCGGACAACACCATTTTTTTATACTTAACCGGTTTCGTGGCATCAATGACAATGCGGGTCTTATCCCCGTCAAAGCTGTCGCGGATACCGGTGATTTCTACCATGCTGTTTACGCGCTCGCTAAAATCCCCTTCCTCGGCTGAAGCAACAGACAAGGGCATGAGCAGGCATAAAGTTGTCAACAGCAGTAAATGTATATAGAAGAAAATACGTTTCATAGAATCCCTCCATCAACAGGACACATATACTCTATTATATGGCTTTCTTCCCTTAAAAAGCAAGGGTTGGAGCGGATTTTAATGAAGATTCGATGCAAAAGAGATGGGGAGGTTTCCCACGCTCTGCTGCGCCTCAGGGCTAAAAATAATTTTTGCTTGTAATTACGCATCGGTAAAGGTCCAAACTCGCTTTGCTCAAACAGTAGACCTTTACCGATGATATTAAGGTTTGCAAAAATGATTTTCTTCACGTCCTGTGGCTAACGCTTCGCTTAGGGAAACCTCCCCATCTCTTTTGAAGTTACTATCCTCGTACGCTTATCTTTTCTTACCTTCATTAAGACGAACAAAAGCCCTGAGGACAGATGATGTTTTTCCGACGCGTTTGACAAGCTTGTCTCAGCAGAGGAAAAATATTATCTGTCCTCAGGGCGGCTTTTCATATAGATGTAATGTACGAACAAAGCCCGCGGGGCTGGTGATATTTTTCCGCAGCTTTTGACCAGCCTGTCTATGGCGAGGAAAAATATTACCAGCCCCACGGGCGTCCTGTATAGCAGAATGTAAACCTAACTGCCAACAACTACTATCTTCTTGCTTTTGGTTTGCCGAGTATTTCTGCCCAGATAACGGCCTGTTGCAGGTTATTTAATGTCACTGTACCTTGCGGGGCAGGCATCGGTTCAGCCCGCTGATTTTCTGCGCGGCTCTCAGCCTGTTCCCGTTGCTGTTTTTTCTTTCTGCGCAGCATTTCCTGATAGCGTTCCTGCTGTACGCGAATCGCATCCTGTGTTTCGACTTCTGCGGTCGTCTGAATGTCCGGCAGGGGCGGAGCCCCACGCAGTTCCGGAATTTCAATCTTCATGCGCTTCCGCTTAGGCTGCGGAATGTCCGGCAAGGGACGCTGAGGAAAATCCGGTATGCGGCGTTTGGGAACAGGCTTTTTCTTGTCCTTGCGGTCAGAGAAAATGGCAAAGAGAATAAAGAGGACTATGACCCAAAAGGAGTCCATGGGAATCCCCCCTTATTTTACCGGTGCCGCCGGCGCCTGCAGCTTGCTGCCTGCACTGCTCGTGCTGATGGCATTGCGCATATCCGTATCGGCCTGCACATTGTTAAGGTTATAGTAATCCATAACCCCCAGCTTGCCTTCCCGCAAAGCCTGTGCCATAGCGTGCGGAACTTCGGCCTGTGCTTCGACAACCTTGGCTTCCATTTCCTGCGTATAAGCCTTCATTTCCTGCTCTTTGGCCACAGCCATCGCACGGCGTTCTTCGGCTTTTGCCTGGGCAATGCGCTTATCGGCTTCAGCCTGGTCGGTCTGGAGTTCAGCACCGATATTGCGGCCTACATCCACATCGGCGATATCAATGGAGAGGATTTCAAAGGCCGTGCCGGCATCAAGCCCCTTGCCCAATACGGTCTTGGAAATATCGTCCGGATTCGCCAGCACATCATTATGGCTTTCGGAAGAACCAACCGTCGTGACGATACCTTCGCCGACACGGGCAATAATCGTGGGTTCGCCAGCGCCGCCGACCAAACGGTCAATATTGGCACGAACCGTAACACGCGCCTTGATTTTGAGTTCAATGCCGTTTTTGGCCACTGCCGAAACCACCGGCGTTTCAATCACCTTCGGATTAACGCTCATCTGCACCGCTTCGAGCACATCACGGCCAGCCAGGTCGATAGCCGCCGAGCGTTCAAACGGCAGAGGAATCTGTGCACGGTGAGCCGCGATAAGGGCATCCACGACCTTATCCACGTTACCGCCTGCAAGATAATGCGCTTCAAGCTGATTAACGGCTACATCAAGACCTGCCTTATTCGCCTTAATCAGCGGCAGGATAATCTTATTCGGCGGTACACGGCGCATCCGCATACCAACCAGCGTCATAATGCCGACCCGCACATTGGCTGCCAACGCAGAAATCCACAGCCCGATGGGGACAAAATGCAGGAACACCATGACAAATGCAATAATCAGGACTAACAGAAAACCTGTTCCAATCAAACCACCCATAAACGCAAAACCTCCTTAAACTTGTCGTACAACTACCCGGTTGCCTTCGACTGCCACAACCTGAACCTGTGCACCTTTCGGCACGAAAGCACCTTCAGAAACCACATCCACAGGCTTGCCATTCAGCCGCACGCTGCCGGAAGGACGAAGCTCCGTGAGCACTTCGCCAACAGCCCCCATCAGGGACTCCCGCGGTGCCGCACTGACAAACCCGCGTTCCGAACGCGATTCATCCTTCAATACCACTTTATTCCACAGCTTGCTTGATGGCAGGCGTTTCACAATCAAGGCAAAAATCACAATCGCCGCCACAAAGGAAATCAACATGGCATACAGCGCATGAATGTCACCGCCCAAAGCCAATACCACACTGTAGAGCATCGCCGCTACGCCCAGTCCGGCCAAGAGCCCCACCGTCGGCAGCAGCATTTCCACGATAATACAGATAATGCCGCCCATAAAAATGGCAATCTGATAAAGAGAGACCAAACCTTTCACATACTGGCTGCCCCAAAAGACACCAGCAGCCACCAGCCCCAACAAAATGCCCGCACCCATGCCGCCAGTCTTAATCTCCACCATAATGGCCAGAAACATAATCACCAGCAAAAGCATCTGCAGCACCGGCATATTAACCGCCACATCCATAACCTCACCCCCTTAGGAAATATTTCCACATCCCCCGCAAAAAATCCTGCCAAACAAGCCTGTCTTAGCGGGGCAATCGTATCGTACTAAGCCCGTGGGGGCGACATAGTCGCGGGTGTCCAGTGGACACCCCGGAAGGCGGTGTTTTTCCGTAGCGTTTGACAAGCCTGTCTCAGCGGAGGAAAAATACTGCCAGCCCCCACGGGCGCCTTGACACATCTATGTAACATACAACCTAAGCCCGCGGTGAGCCGGTGATGTTTTTCGCAGCGTTTGACAAGCCTGTCTCAGCGAAGAAAAATATTACCGGCTCACCGCGGGCGCCTTAGCACTATGATGTTAACTCTTACCCCTGCAAGAAGCTCTTCACGATTGTATTAACCATCTTCCCATCAGCGCGCCCCTTAACCTTCGGCATGAGCACGCCCATAACCTTGCCCATATCCTTCGGCGTAGCAGCTCCGGTCTGTTCTACCGCAGCCTTGACCAGTTCACGCACTTCGTCTTCAGAAAGCTGTGCCGGCAGATAAGGCAGGAGCACGTCGATTTCCGCCTGCGTCTTTTCCACCAAGTCCTCGCGGCCGCCCTTCTGGAATTCCTCAATGGAATCACGGCGCATTTTTACTTCTTTGCTGATAACCGCGATTACATCTTCTTCGCCGAGTTCCTTCTGTCCATCAATTTCCTGCTGACGGATAGCACCGCGCACCATACGGATAACGGCCAGGCGTTCCTTTTCCTTGTTCTTCATGGCTTCTTTCATATCTGCAGTAAGCTGTTCTTTTAACGACATATCTTTTTCCTCCAATATAAATCCATATAACAAAAAGACACCTGAAAATCTTGCGACCTGCAGGTGTCTCGCGCAAATTATCTGAACTTGCGTTTACGAGCTGCTTCAGATTTCTTCTTGCGGCGAACGCTCGGTTTCTCGTAATGTTCACGTTTTCTCACTTCAGCCAGCGTGCCAGCTTTCTGGGACATACGCTTGAAGCGGCGGAGAGCACTATCGATTGATTCGTTTTTACCAACTTTAATTTCGTTTGCCATCTATTTTTCCCCCCCTCCACTTAACATGGGAGTTTGTGTTTCTAAAACTACACCACGATATTATACAATAGAGATGGCGAGCCTGTCAACACAAATCCGCACAAATCGTCAGCCTGGGGGCCATTGCAGGGAGCGACCGCCTAAGAGATGGAAATGCAGATGTTTCACGGTCTGGCCACCTTCGTCACCCGTATTGGCAACCACACGGAAACCGGATTCGGCTACACCCAAATCGCGTGCAATCTGCGGAATCACATCGACCATCCAAATCCTTAAACGCCAGCACCGTTTCGTCTTCATAGACTACCGTGGACGGAATTTCCTTGCCTGCAATCTTGCAAAAAATACAATCTGCCATCATTAACACCTCCTTCACAATCGCATATAAAATATAATTCGTCAAAAGTAAAATATTTCCTGCAATCCTGCAAAAAATATTTTCTGCTTGCTTTCTTCGTTTCACTGTGTTACACTTTGAGTAATTCAGTTACACAGATATCATAAAAGGAGTTTGAGCACTATGAACTTCGCCGAAAAATTGCGCCAGCTGCGCAATCAGAAAGGACTAAGCCAGGAGGCCGCAGCCAAAGCCATTGGCGTAACCCGCCGTACCTATGTTTCCTACGAGCGTGACGGCCGCTATCCCAAAACGCGGGAACGCTATGCAAAATTGGCAGAGCTGTTTGGTGTAGACACCAACTACCTCTACACCGAAAACGAAGACTTTTTGAGTCAGGCTAGAGAAAAGTACGGCCGCACAGGCATGAAACAGGCCACCATGCTGGTCAATGAATTATCCGGACTCTTTGCAGGGGGCGAGCTCAGCGAAGAAGACCGCGATGCCGTGATGCAATCCCTGCAGGAGGCTTACTGGCTCGCAAAAAAGGAAAACCGGAAGTACCGAAAAAACACTAAGGAGTGAATGCCTTGGATTCAGAACAGTGCCATAAACGTGCCCAGGAAATCATCCGGCAGGTTGGCCGCCGGGATATGCGACAAGTGGCCAAGGAACTCAACATCAAGGTTCTTTATAATGAAAACTTCTCAAAACTTTTGGGTATGTACTTCTGCCAATGGCGCAACCGCTTTATTTTTCTCAACACCAATTTGGATGATATTTGGCAGAACATGGTTCTGGCTCACGAAATCGGTCATGACCAGCTGCACCGTGACATTGCCAAACATCAGCAGATGCACGAATTTGAACTTTTCCGCCTGAACAGCCGCACCGAATACGAAGCCAACGCCTTTGCCGCCCACCTGCTGATGGATACGGACGCGGTTTACGCCGAACTAAAGGAAGGCTGTGACGAATTCACACTGGCCCAAAAGATGAACTGCAACATCAATCTGACCTTGATAAAACTACAGGAAATGGCAAAACTCGGCTACGATATCCGCCCCAGTGACAGCGTTGACAGCCAGTTCCTCAAAAAGATTCGCGTATGATTTTTTCATATCATTTTACGGAGGTATTATTATGACGAACGCCATCATCCATTACGAAGTAATTATGAATATTATCCTGATTGTTTTGGTGGTCTGCCTCGCCACCTACACCATTGCCCAGGACATGCGCCTGCGGAAATACAAAATGCTGCTTGCCGATAAACAGTCCGGCAACACGCACGAAACTAACCAGCAAGGAAAGCCCGCCATCCTGCACAGTCGATTGGCGGCGTAAGTCCATTACTTTATGATAATTTATCCATAGGGAGTGTCAATGCTACTTCCTTTCCACATCTAAAGCCCTGAACGCACAAGTTCATGGGCTTTTCTGTAATATTTGATTATGCTATACTAGATATGTTGCCCACCCCATACTGGTAACAGGAAGGGGGTGCCAATTTGACATTTCGGGACTTTGTGGTTTCAGTCGCTGCGAGTGTTGTCGCATATTACCTCGCTAAATGCCTAGACTTGTTAATCACATTAATCTTTGGGTGACATAGGCTCGGTCTGGCATAGCCGCTAATTATGCAAGAACCCCCCGGTTGGAGTCGCATTCCTCCCGGGGGGTTCCTTTTTGTACCTCTTTGACAAATCGGGTTTGTCGCTTATAAAAAGTATATCACAGCCGCCAAAACACTTCAAGATGTATGTTATGTGAAATTTTAGGCTACTGCTATCACTGAATTACGCTGACAGAATTTCCCG
>CADAAS010000126.1 GCA_902785885.1 Pseudoselenomonas ruminantium | reverse complement strand
AACCGACTCCGGACAATATGAAACTTACAGCGATTGATTTCTATCACCGCTATAAAGAGGATATCAAGCTCTTTGCGGAAATGGGCTTTAAGGTGTTCCGCACCTCCATTGCCTGGAGCCGCATATTCCCCAACGGTGATGATGCAGAGCCGAATGAAAAGGGCTTGCAGTTCTATGACGATTTGTTCGACGAATGCCACAAATACGGCATTGAACCGCTGGTGACGATTTCCCATTATGAAACGCCGCTCAATCTGGCCAAAAAATACAACGGCTGGGTCAACCATGACCTCATTGGCTTTTATGAAAATTATGTGCGGGTGCTCTTTAGCCGCTACAAGGGCAAGGTCAAATACTGGCTGACCTTCAATGAAATCAACTCGGTACTGCACGCTCCCTTAATGAGCGGCGGCATTATGACCCCGCTTGCCGAGCTCAGCAAGTCTGACCTCTATCAGGCCTGCCACCATGAACTCGTGGCCTCGGCACTCGCCACGAAAATCGGCCATGAGATTGACCCGGACGCCAAAATCGGCTGCATGGTGCTCTCCATGCCGACCTATCCGCTGACACCGAATCCGGATGACGTCATCGCGACCATGCAGGCCAATAATCTCAATGACTTCTTCGGCGATATGCATGTGCGCGGTGTTTATCCCGGCTATATGAAACGCTATTTCCGTGAAAATGGCATTGAAATCAAGACCACGCCGGAAGAACTGGCACTCCTGAAGGAACATACGGTCGATTTCGTGTCCTTCAGCTACTATGTCAGCATTTGTGAGTCGGCTGACAAGAAGGAAGAAGGAAGCGGCAATATCATTCAGGGCGTGAAGAATCCCTATCTCAAAGAATCCGAATGGGGCTGGCAGATTGACCCACAGGGTATCCGCTATGTGCTCAACCGCTTCTACAACCGCTGGCAGAAACCGCTCTTTATCGTGGAGAACGGCTTAGGCGCCAAGGATGTATTGGTGGACGACGGCCAGGGTGGCAAGACGGTCAACGACGATTACCGCATTGCCTACCTCAACGACCATTTGAAACAGGTCGAAGAAGCCATTGAAGATGGCGTGCCTGTGATGGGTTATACCACCTGGGGCTGCATTGACCTCGTCAGCGCTTCAACCGCAGAACTGGCCAAGCGTTACGGCTTCATCTATGTAGACCGCAACGATGATGGCACGGGCACGCTCGAACGCTATCGCAAAAAGTCCTTCTATTGGTACAAGGATATCATTGCCAGCAATGGGGAAAAGCTGAAATAACGTAAAACGCAAAACAGGAGCTATGTGAGTGGAAAACAATCCAACTTCACATAGCTCCTTTTGTTATGGTACAATAGCCATAGAGAAATACGGAAGGGGCGGGCGTGATGGCATATTCCAATTTTGATTTTTTATCTGAAAAATTTCCATTATTGGCTCATTTAGGACGGCTGGCCGAAAAGTATGTGTACAGCGATTCCAATTCCTGCTTGTTCAAATTGGGCATGATGGGGGAAAACATGATTAAACTGATGTTTGATTATGATGGCATAGCCCTGCCCGCAGAGGACAAGGCTGTAAATCGTATCAACAAATTGCGGCGGGAAGAACTATTGGATGACGATATGGCATCACTGTTTCATGCCCTGCGAAAAATACGCAATCAGGCAGGTCATGAGGGCTATGAATCCGTAGCTGATGCCAAAAATTATTTGGGCATTACCTATAGTCTTTCCGAATGGTTTATGCAGACTTATGGCGATTATAATTATCAGAATCGCCCTTTTGTGATGCCTGCCCCACAAGTGGAGCCGGTTAAAAAAGAAATCGCTGATGAAGAAAAATTAGAAAAGCTGCTCATGCAGCAGGCGGCTGAAAAAGCAGCCCAAGCGCCCAAGGTAAAGAAAGCCGACCGGCAGAAATACGCGCAGAAAGCTGCGGTTAAGCGTTATAAATCCGAAGCGGAAACCCGTGTCCTCATTGATGAACAGCTCCGGCAGGTCGGCTGGGAAGCCGATACCGAGCACCTGCGTTACAGCAAGGGCACAAGACCGCAGAAAGGCAGATGTATTGCCATTGCCGAATGGCCTACGGATTCCCAAAATGGTAAGGGCGGCTTTGCCGACTATGCCTTATTTATTGACTTAAAACTGGTGGCTATTATCGAAGCCAAGGCAGAGCATAAGGATGTAGCCGCAGTCATTGACGGTCAGTGCAAGACGTATCCAAAGTTCATCAAGGCTGAACATCAGGAGTACATCATGGGCAAATGGGGCGAATATCAGGTGCCCTTCACCTTTGCGACCAATGGCAAGCCATATTTAGAGCAGCTTCGCACAAAATCTGGTATTTGGTTTCTGGACTTGCGGCAAAAGACCAATCGCCCGGAACCCCTGCGCGGCTGGTTCAGTCCTTTGGGGCTTACGGAATTGTTAAATCGCAATGTAGAAGCAGGGAAGAAAAAACTCAAAGACCTGTCCTATGCCGTATTGCAGGACCCGGATGGGCTGAATCTGCGTGCTTATCAGATAGCCGCGATTCAGGCGGCAGAACAGGCCGTCCTGAGTGGTCAGCAGGCTATCCTATTGGCGATGGCAACCGGTACCGGCAAGACGCGTACCGTGTTGGGCATGATTTACCGTTTTCTGAAAACCGGACGTTTTCAGCGCATTCTGTTCCTTGTTGACCGCACTTCACTGGGAACGCAGGCGCATGATGTATTCAAGGATGTGAAGCTGGAAGAACTCATGTCCCTGAATCAGCTTTACAACATCAAGGGATTGGATGAAAAACTCATCGACCGGGAAACGCGGGTGCAGGTGGCAACCGTACAGGGCATGATTCAGCGCATTCTGTTCAACGATGATGAACGCAAACCGGCTGTATCGGACTATGATTTAATCATCGTAGATGAAGCCCACAGAGGCTATACGCTGGACAAGCTGATGGCGGAGGAAGAAATTGCCTATCGTGACCAACGGGATTTCCAGAGCAAGTATCGGGCGGTTATCGAGTATTTCAAAGCGGTGAAAATCGCCCTGACGGCTACGCCTGCCCTGCATACCACACAGATTTTCGGTGAACCGGTGTTTAAGTACACCTATCGCGAAGCGGTTATTGATGGATTCCTCGTGGACTATGATGCGCCGCATATCATCAAAACCAAGCTGAGCGAGAGCGGCATCCATTACGGCAAGGGCGATACCGTGGCGGTTTATGACCCTGCGACTGGGGAAATCACCAACAGCGAGGAATTGGAAGACGAGCTGGATTTTGATGTGGAAAATTTCAATCGGCAGATTATTGTGCCGGACTTCAACCGCAAAGTGCTCGTGGAGATTGCCAAAGACATTGACCCCACGGACGAATTAAGCGGCAAGACGCTTATCTACGCCGTAAACGATGCCCATGCGGATATGATTGTGGACATCCTGCGCCAAATCTATGCCGAAATGGACATTGACCAGGATGCCATCATGAAAATAACGGGCAGTATCGAAAACGGCAATCCGAAGAAAATACAGGAGGTTATCCGCACTACCCGCAACAATCAATATCCGAGCATTATCGTGACGGTTGACCTCCTGACTACGGGCATAGATATTCCCGCCATCAGCCGTATGGTCTTTATGCGGCGTGTGAAATCCCGTATCCTCTTTGAACAGATGCTGGGGCGGGCTACGCGCTTGTGTCCTGCCATCAACAAAGACCATTTCGAGATTTATGACCCGGTGGGCACCTTTGCCAGTCTGGAAAAGGTCTGCACCATGAAACCCGTAGTGGCAAATCCCCATATAACCATTACACAGTTGATTGATACCCTGCCGCAAAACGGGGAAAAAGCGGAGAGCGAAGCGGTGCTGACGCATCAGATTGCCCAGATTCTCGCCAAAATCCAACGCAAGGGGCGGACGATTACCGCAGAGCAGGAAAAGCAGTTTGCCGCTATGACGGGGGCAAAATCCTATGCTGACTATATCCATGATTTGGCGGGGCAGGAGGAAAATACCATCCGTGCTAAACTTCTAAAGGATAAGGAAGCGTTCAGCTTTTTGGAAAATGTTATCCGTCCGGGCGTGGCACAGGTAGTGTCCGATGCCGAAGATGAAGTGACTTATCACGGGCAGGAGTACGGCAATGAGGGGCGGCGCCCGGAGGATTATCTGGAAGAATTTACCGCCTATATCAAAGAGCATATCAATGAAGTGGCGGCACTCAGCATTATCTGTACCAGACCGGCGGAACTCACCCGCCAAAGTTTGAAGGAGTTATCGTTGCAGTTGGATAGGGATGGCTATGCGCCGACACAGCTTGATTCGGCGATAAGTGCCATCAATGCGGAAGACGCCGGAGCCGATATCATCAGCATTATCCGTCGCTATGCCATTGGCGCCCGGCTGATGAATCATCGGGAAAAGGTGGAGCAGGCGGTGAAGCGCCTGCGGGCCAATCATAACTTTACGAAGATGCAGGACACTTGGATAGAATTGATGAAGAAATATCTGCTTAACGAGCCGGTGCTGAATCGGGCGGCATTTGACGAGGACTTCCGCCTGCGCAAGCAGGGCGGCTCTGCCCGGGCAGACAAACTGTTGGACGGACAGCTCAATCCGATTATTGCGGAACTGAATGAATATATGTATGACGATGGAGGAAAAAGCGCGTGACAACTCAGGAAATCGTAGGCAAATTATGGAAACTTTGCGATGTACTGCGGGATGATGGTATCACCTATCATCAGTATGTAACGGAACTGACTTATATTCTGTTCCTCAAAATGGCGAAGGAAACAGGCACCGAGGACACCATTCCCGCAGGCTATCGCTGGGATGATTTAGCCGTATTGGACGGTATGGAACTGAAAAACTTTTACAAGGAACTGCTGGAATATCTGGGCACAGAATGTCAGGGGCGCATCCGTGAAATCTATAATGGTGCATCCACGAGCATAGACGAACCGGCAAACCTCAAAAAGCTCATCACGTCCATTGATGAACTGGACTGGTTCAGTGCCAAAGAAGAAGGCTTGGGCAATCTGTACGAAGGTTTGCTGCAGAAAAATGCCGAAGAAAAAAAATCCGGTGCCGGTCAGTATTTCACGCCGCGCCCGTTGATTGATGTGATGACGAAACTCGTGAAACCACAGGCAGGCGAGAAATGCAATGACAAAATCATAGCCGAATTGATACAAGCACATAGAGCGCGAAACACCTCGAACCCCTATGAAATAAGGGGCTTCGAGGTGTTTTTGCATCGTATAGGAGAGACTTGTATTCAGGTCATGGATAAGGATGGTGACTTTTGCGGCTTTTTGCTCCGGGGGGGTGCAGGACAGAAAGCGCCCCGTTTGTATGGTGCAGGTATTTGTCAAAGCACCATTTGCAGGGTGTGCAAAATGGGCATGAAGGCAGGAATTAAGCCAGTTTCCAGCGAATTTTTGACTAGAGGTGATGGTGGTGAAAACATTGCGAGAAGATGTGCTTCGGTACGCAAATGGAAAATATAGGACAGAGCCGGAGCATCTGTGGCGGCGATTTCCGCACTATGCCGTTCTTCGCCATGAGGATAACCGTAAGTGGTACGGACTCATAATGGATGTCCCAAGAGAAAATCTTGGGCTTCATGGTGAAGGGAGAGTGGATATACTCAATGTGAAATTGGCCGATACTGCTTATGCTGATATGCTCATACATCAGAATGGGTACTTCAAGGGCTACCATATCAGCCGTGGCAATTGGGTATCAGTGCTGCTGGACGGTACTGTACCCATGAAGGATATACAGAGTCTTTTGGCTGAAAGCTACACCGTCACATCAAAGAAGTATCGGAAACCAAAGGAGCGTCCAGCGAAAGAGTGGCTCATCCCGGCAAATCCCAAGCATTACGATGTAATCCATGCCTTTGATAATAAGGCTGAAATTGATTGGAAACAGGGACGCGGCATTATCGCAGGTGATACCGTATATTTGTACGCTACCGCTCCTGTATCCGCTATCCTTTTCAAATGCAGCGTAACCAAGACGGATATACCTTTCGATTATGCCGAAAAGGGATTGACCATCACGGCGCTTATGAAAATCAAGCTTCTGAAGCGATACAAGTCAGATGAATTCCCTTTTGCACTGCTCAAAGGGGAATATGGAATTTATGCTGTACGAGGACCGCGAGGAATTCCCCACAGTCTAAGTGAGATGTTGAAATGAGGTAATCGACCATGAAGAAGCTGACAGCCATATTTACAGTTCTGCTACTGCTTGCTATGACAATTCCAGCGATGGCGGCATCTGCCATAAACCAGGATGGCTACTACAAAGGCATCAAACTATGCGGCAAGGTAAAGGTAGTGGAGCATTTTGCCGATATCAAAGTCAAGTATGTGAATTCATTTCCGGGAGTGGAATGATTACGATGAGCAAAACAGATGAATTAGCCAAAATAATCGGTATCAGCTCCAACATTGTGTTCTTTGGTGGAGCGGGGATGTCCACAGAGTTTGGGATACCAGATTTTCGCAGTGCTGATGGTATTAATCAAAAGCTGAACAAACGATTCAGTCCGGAGGAAATGGTGTCTCATACCTTCCTGATGAGCCATCCGGAGGAGTTTTTTGAATTCCTTTTTAACAAAATGATTTTTTTGGAAGCAACACCTAATAAAGGACATCAGGCGTTGGCTGAATTGGAAAGCAGGGGGAAGTTGCAGGCTGTTGTAACACAGAATATCGACGGTTTGCATCAGAAAGCTGGCAGCGAAGAAGTATATGAACTTCATGGAACGGTTATGCGGTGGTACTGCATGGATTGTGGCAGAAGTTATAGCTTAGACTTTGCTCTGCAAGAAAATGGCAAGGGGGGAGTTCCACGGTGTGTGCATTGCGGTGGTGTTGTGCGCCCGGATGTCGTACTCTATGAAGAAGCACTTAATGAACTGGTGCTTGAAGATGCTATAAGAGCCATACGCAAAGCCGATACGCTTATTGTAGGCGGCACATCTTTGGCGGTGTATCCGGCGGCAGGTCTGCTGGACTATTTTCGAGGGGATAATTTGGTGGTTATCAATAAGACAGCCACCCCGAGAGTCTATTGGCAAGGTGCTGAGTGCAGCTGTAAATAAGGGGAGGACGGGAACATGATAGACTTAAGCAGACTTGAAGAAATAACAGACTTGCGCATTGTTTGGCCACATGAGGCTATAGATTTCACGCCTTGGCTATCACAGGAAGATAATATTTCTCTTCTAGCAGATGCCATAGGTATTGATATAACGGTGGATGAAACAGAATCTTCTGTAGGGGATTTCAATGTAGACATATTTGCATCTGAGACTGGCACAGATAGGAAAGTAATCATCGAAAACCAGCTGGAGGATACGAATCATGACCATCTGGGTAAGCTTATCACTTATGCATCAGGGAAATCTGCAGATGTGATTATATGGGTGGTAAAGCATGCTCGTGAAGAACATAAGGCGGCTATAGAATGGCTGAATAATCATACGGATGATAAAATCGGTTTTTTCCTTTGTGAAATCAAGTTATACCGTATCGGCGATTCAAAACCGGCAGTTAAATTTGAGGTTATTGAAAAACCGAACGACTGGACAAAGGAAGTAAAGAAGAAAAAAATACAGAATTTGCTAGAATCTTTAATCGCAGAAAACCATCGATGGATCACTGGCTGAATTATTCTGTAGGGTCTTCCGCTTGCCATATCGCTGTTTCGCAAATAAGGAAACGCAGTGAATTGTATGTTGAGCTTTACATCGATGATGATAAGAAGCTGTTTCATGAACTTGAGAAAAACAAAGAGAAAATCGAAAGTGATACTGGCTTAACCTTAAATTGGCGCGAACTGCCACAACGCAAGGCAAGTCGAATCGGCATAGAAAAGAACGATGTAAAATTTGACGATAAGAGCCAATGGGCAGGGCAGTTTGATTGGATAATAGATGTCATGCTAAGAATAAAAAAGGCATTTAAAGTGCATCTGTGATATTGGTGCTGTTTGACGGTAATAAAGAGATAGTAGCATATCGGCAAAAAATGGAATTTTTGCCGATATGCTACTATTTTGTGTAAACAATGAAGTTGTCAATAAAACTGTCTTACTAATCCAAGTCGGGCATATCGGATAAGCTGACTTTATCATAGGCGCCGTTTTTCTTGTCTTCTGGATGCGGCTCCAGTCCAATTATTGTTATATCTTGCCGGTCTGGTCCATATACCCAGTACATACGCATAGCACGGCTGGTGTTGTTTTCCAGATAAGACTGCCAAACTTTGACTCCATATCGTTTGGTTAGCGGTTCAATATCGTGGGTATGCAGACTTGGATAAGATGGATCCTGGGACAGAAGCCGCATGGCTTTTCCCAATTTGTTGTAGAGAGCCAGTTCTTTTTTAGATATGGTGCCAGCAGCCTTCTTTTTAGATAGGTCAGTCCATAGGTCTAACATTTCCGGGATTCCCATACGAATAGCAAAACTCATGGTTAGAACCCCGTTAAATCGATTGGTGCAGAAACGTTGCCAGCTTTGTAGTTGCGGATGGATTCATCCATCATGGCAAGAGATTTTTTAGAGATTTCCTTGGGGACTACCAGTTCACGAGGTTCAAGGACAATGCAGCCGTTCTCATATTCCTTTACTTGATAATATGCATATTTGGCTCCGCGGAGTGTTAAGCGGTGCTTGGCATCAAGATGAGCAGTATAGTCTACTACTACAGATGCATCCATGACGATTCCTCCTTTGATGTGGGATTTCCCACTTACTCTTTCTTTAATTCTAAGACAAACGGAGTCTTTTGGCAAGAAAAATTTGCTGCTTAGAGCTTATAGCGTTGACTTAATCCGAATCCTGAGTGATAAATGATAGTAAAAACGTGGGAGGAGTGAATTGGCATGACTGACAAAGATAGGAGAGAAATAACTCGGATGAGAGGAGCTGGGATGG
>CADAAS010000125.1 GCA_902785885.1 Pseudoselenomonas ruminantium | reverse complement strand
TGTCCTGTTTGCTGATGAGCACATTATAGACGCTGGGAAATGAACTGTCAAGAAGCTTGAAGCGTGTATACAGAATACTATTCAACAGGGACAGCTAATTCCTATTTGGCAAAGATTATATAGAAATTAAATAGAAATTAAAAGGAGATTAGAATGGTGGCATTTTCAGTAAATAAGAGGACTTAAAGCCTATTGAAACCACGATTTGAGTATTTTATAATATCATGTTATGAAATGTCTTCAATAAAATCCTCATGAAGTATGGAGGAGAAATCACATAGCATAGATAAATTTACAGTTTTATATTGAAACACTACAGTTTTAAAATATATTCTTTATGGGGATATTGGATATATTTTATCGAATGGGGAAAGGATTGTAAAAATTGTTGAATGGTTTTAAGGGGAAAAAACGTTCCCCCCTGGAAGCAGCTGTCAAAAAATGCTTGATGGGGGCTGTTTTGTGTGGAATTGGATTATCTGCGACTACGGTCCAGGCTGCTGCGGATGATACATGGATATACGATTCCATTATGCTGCTGGCCAAAGAAGGTTATATGGATATGCCGGAAAAGCCATTGTCCGCATATTCGAAAAAGGACCTTGGCCAAATGGTCGCACAGGCATTACTAGAGTTTGAAAAGAATCGTACGGGCTCATTGGCTGACGAATATGGTCGTATATCCCGCTTATTGGTAGTGGATGAAGTACAGCTGAAACTGGCTGAAGAACAGGAACGAGCAGCAGAATCACGGATTAAAAGTGCACGCAGCAAAGCGGCAAAAGATACCGAAATGTATGTGCGCCGCTCGATGCAAGGGCAAAACCGTCTGGAGGTGATGCAGCCGTTAAAAGAAAAAAGTAACCGTTCGTTGAATACGCTGGAGCAGGCATCCAGAGATTATGCCCAGGCAAAAAGCCGGGTTGATCAGCGAGTGAAGATGTTGGCTTATGTCCGCAAAAGACAGCAGGATTTATTGGCTGGCCTGAGTGGTACGGAAAATGCAAATGGTTCAGCTGTTTCAGCAAGTACTGCCGGGAGTTACGGGAACAGCAGATCAGCCGGCGGGGATTCGACTTCTGTGGTACCCGCCTCGGTATTGGATACGGTTGGTCGCCTCAGGGCGGAATTCTTGCCCGAGCTGGATGAGAATGGCAGCTTGGACAGCATGAATGCCCGCCAACAATTGGAAGCCAATATGCCTGTGGAAGACGTACCGGACCAGCGGTTGAAGGTGGATGCGGAGATTCGTTATGATGTAGGCTATTCACGCGGGAGTTATGGTGAGGGAAGCAGACAACGTGTTCGAGCACGGGTATACCCGGATTACAATATAGACAATAACTGGCATGCTATTGGAATGGTGGAATGGGAGAAGGCAATTACCGGGAAAAAATATAATAAAGATGGCAAGCTGAAGCTGGACCGTTATTATTTGAGCGGAAATATTGGAGCTGTACATACGGATATTGGCGCTTTTGGCAGCATGATGGCAGAAGGAAATATCTATGACAGCAAATTCATGGGCGTACGGCTGCAGTCCGGCAATGCGGTTAAGTACACTTTGGAATACGGCAAGGCTGCTATTGAGGGAATGGATAAATCGTATGACTTTACCATCTCCTATCAGGATGCCGCTTATGGTGTCGGCGGCGGATATTATCATTTTCGGGATAGGGCGGGAAACAGCCGCAATATCTATATGGGAAATTACCATCATAATGTTGGGATATTGGATGCAGGCGTTATGCTTTTGCATGGCCGGGACAAGGGGCGCAGTGGCAAGACAGGTTATGTCTTGACTTTGGGTTATACGCCGCAAAACAGCTGGCAGCCGCACACATACAGCAGCTGGCTCAAATACTATTATCAGCCCGGCTCTACATACATCAGGCATACCATGAATGGCAGGGCTGATGATATGCGCGATAATGGGGGCTTCAAGGGCTGGGGAATTGGCATAAGTTATAATCTGCCTGCAGCCTGGACCTTGGGGTTGGAATTTTATCGCTTACAGGATCTTGGCTGGGGGAGACGCAGCAATACTATTTGGTTTGCCGTGACGAAGTCTTTCCAAAACTATCATGAATAATTTTGCCGGTAAAAATGGGGAAGCAACAGCTTGGAAAGGATGACATTAGCATATCATGGGGGTATTTTGCGAATTAAGCAATAAGAAAACAAAATTGGCCGTAGTTGGATTGGGGTATGTGGGCTTGCCTTTAGCGGCAGCTTTTGCGGAAAAGTTTTCGGTTATTGGCTTTGATCTTAATACGAAAAAAATCGCTGCGTATAAACAGGGACATGATATTACCGCAGAACTGGGTGATGAGGCTTTACAGGCAGCCGGTATCGATTTTACTTCTGACCCGCGGCGATTAACCGAGGCTTCTTTTATGGTAATCGCGGTGCCGACACCGATAAATGGGGATAAGACACCCAACCTTGACCCGGTTAAGGGGGCTACAGAAATCGTAGCAAAGTATATTCAAAAAGGCACGATTGTGGTATATGAATCCACTGTTTATCCCGGTGTTACAGAAGATATCTGTCGGCCGTTGCTGGAAAAAGTTTCCGGCTTAAAAGGTGGATGCGATTTTAAAATCGGTTATTCGCCTGAACGGATTAATCCGGGAGACAAAAAGCATCGCCTTAAGAGCATTACCAAGATTGTTTCCGGTGAGGATGCCGAAACACTTAAGGAAATTGCAGCTGTATATGGGGCGATAATTGATACGATATATGAGGTTTCTTCCATTAAGGTGGCCGAGGCTGCTAAATTGGTGGAAAACACGCAGCGGGATATCAATATTGCTTTTATGAATGAATTGGCGATGGTTTTCCATCAAATGGGGATTGATACGGCGGAAGTGACTGCGGCTATGGACACCAAGTGGAACGCCTTAAAATTTCGTCCCGGACTGGTGGGCGGTCATTGTATAGGTGTAGATCCCTATTATTTCATCTACGAGGCTGAAAATCTTGATCAATACTCCCAGCTGATTTCTGCTGGACGGCGCATTAATAATGATATGAGTAAATTTGTAGCCAATGAAATCGTGAAGGTTATGTTAAAGGCAGGCTTGGATGCGCCGCATGCCAAAATTTACTTGTTGGGGATGACATTTAAAGAGAATTGTCCGGATACCAGGAATTCTCGTTCCGTTGATGTCTATCATCATTTACAGGAATATGGCTTGCAGGTATTTGCCACCGACCCGCTGGCCGATAAAGATGATTTTCAGCGGGAATATGGGATTGACTTGATTCCTGAAGAAGCGATAAGCAATGCGGACTGCCTGGTGCTTTTAGTGGCACATGATTGCTATGTAAAGCAATCGTTGGCGGAGTTGAGTCATTTTTATCGGAACGGCAATAAAAATCCGTTGGTGCTCATCGATATTAAAAGCATATATGGGCGTGAAGCTGCTGAACAGGCGGGCTATATATATTGGAGCTTATAAATGGGAGGGGTATATTCAGCGTGAATTTTAAGAAACTTGGACTCATTGTAGCGCTCTGTTTGGCAACGATAGTCGGGACGCTTATTCTGATTCGGGATCATGTCATCGAAAAAACAGAATTTATTCCCGATATAACGGATTTGACGCATAATTATTTGGCAGAGGAGGAAATCCGCGAAGCCACGGAAAAAAGGCAGGCAGCGGACATAAAACCTGCTGAAGTGATTACTACCTTGCAGGATGGAACCCCGCGTATAGCACTGGTTTTTGATGGTATGCCGGACAGGCCCTTGGCGGCGCGGCTGTTGGATGTCCTGGCAAAACATAAGGCGGATGCCGTTTTCTTCGTTGAAGGAGAGAATGTGGCTGATGAACCGGAAACCATGAAACTGATTCGCAGTGCAGGACAGGAAGTGGGCAATTATACTTATGTTGGCCTGGCTTCCATGGAAAAACGTCCTATTGAGGAACAGCTGCGGGAATTATGCCGTACGCAAAAGGCTGTTACCATGCATGACCCGCTGAAGCCGACATTATTCAGGGCCCCGCGGACAATTTTCAGTGATGATTTGTTAAAAAGTGTTCGTGCGGCAGGCCTGGAATACGCGGTTAAGGAAAACGTGCGTTTTCAGCCCGGAAATATCCATAATCAGGCGGAAGCAGACAGCTATGCTGCGTCCATCCTGAACGGCAGTATTATTGCCATACCGGTAAATCATCCGGTAGAACAAAAGGCAGATGATCGTGTGGTTCGGGAAGAAAAGCCGGCTGTGGATATGAAGCCAACTGTAAGGGATGATAACTCAGCGGCAGTTCCGCCTGCTGCTGACCTGGCCACGGAACTGGATTTGCTGCTTACAGCATTTGACGCAAAAGGTGTGCAGGTTGTATTTGTGAATCAGTTCCGCAAGATACATTATATTCCGGCCAACCTGCCGTTATTCAATAAGGCTGAGCAAGGAGGCGCTAAATGATAACCGTAAAGGACAATCCCGTGAAAAATACGAATACCGATGCAGAACCACAGGATGTTCTTCTGGAGGAAAAGCCTGATCGCCGTCTGCTGTCCTATGTTCCGGATGAGGATGGTTTGCGAAATAATCATGATCGTCGTGGAGCTTTTAAGGAAGATGAACATGGGATAATTGATTATAAGCTATATCAGCAGGAGGATAAACGGGGACAGCGGTATCTGGTCGACTACGAAGTCACTGTGGAATTGGCCCATCAGACAGGGAGAAGGGAACTGGTGGGGAAAGCGGTGGATATCAGCACAACAGGTATGCTTTTGAAATTGCCCCATGAGGAAACGGAAAACATTCATAAGGCTGACCAGGTCAGGCTGACTTTTGTCATTACGCCGGGCTCTATGCCTGAAGGCTATGAGATGAAAATCAAAAAGTTAAGGGCACGCTGTATACGCCTGGTAAAAAAAGAAGACGGGACGATACTTTGCGGCCTGGAATTTATGGATACCCTGGCGCAGTATGCTGCACATAAACGGCAAAATTATCTGTTGGGAGCATCTGCTTTTTGCCTAGGCATTATCACTTTGGTAATCATTATGATGCGGGCGGAATCCGTAGTATATTTTCGCTTTAATCGCTGGTTGTATTTGTACAGTATTATTGCGGCGACATTTCTTTTATCCCGTTATTTTTTTGCGGTGTTTTACAGGCCAGTGCCGATTGATCCGAAGTATACGCCCGGGGTTACGGTGATTATTCCTTGCTTCAATGAAGAAAACTGGATTAAGAGGACGATTCACAGCTGTATTAATCAGGATTATCCGGCGGATAATTTGGAAGTCATTGTTGTAGATGACCATTCCAATGATAATTCGGTGGAGCGCATAAAAGAAGCTATTGCTGAAATCAAGGCGGCAGATACGGAAAATGGCAGTTATCATACGGATACGCGTATCCGCTATATTGTTCAGCCCGTTAACAAAGGAAAACGGGAAGCGATGGCTTTGGGCGCTGCGGAAGCAAAGCATGAACTTTTGGTGTTTGTGGATTCGGACAGCTTTCTTGATCCGTTTGCGGTACGCAATATCGTTCAGCCGTTCAAGGACAAGGAAATGGGCGGCGTTTCCGGGCGTACGGATGTAGCCAATACCTATACCAATGCGCTTACTCGCATGCAGTCTGTGCGTTATTATATTGCCTTTCGGATTATGAAAGCGGCAGAAAGTTATTTTGATGCGGTTACCTGTTTGTCCGGCCCACTTTCCTGTTATCGCCGGGATTTGGTACTGAAGTATGCTGATGCCTGGCTCAACCAAAAGTTTTTGGGACAAAAAGCAACCTTTGGTGATGACCGCAGTATGACTAACTTTATTTTGCGGCATAACCGTACAGCTTATCAGGATTCAGCCGTTTGTGCTACAATCGTGCCAAACAGTTATACGGTTTTTTTGAAACAGCAGATGCGTTGGAAGCGCTCCTGGTTGCGGGAATCCCTGATTGCAGCCAGATATATTTGGAAGAAAGAACCCTTTATGTCCTTGAGTTTTTATATGGGACTGATGGTACCGATTGCTGCTCCGATTATTGTATTGTATAACCTAATTTATGTACCAGTGATGCATCGGGTTTTTCCGGTTACTTTTGCAGCAGGCATGATTCTTATGGCCTTGCTGATGAGCATGGCACAGCTTTTCTTGCGTCGCAGCAGCACTTGGCTTTTTGGCATGTGGTTTTGCTTGTACTATGAAGCTGTACTTTTGTGGCAGATGCCGGTGGCCTGGTTCACTTTTTGGAAATCTACCTGGGGAACGCGCCTGACTCCGGCAGATTTGGCAGAGATGGAAAAAGAACGGCTCAAAAAGGAACGGAAGGAGGAAAAGAAAAAGCATGCATCCAAAAGATAATATAGATGAACGGGTTCTTGCGCTACAGGACAGCGGCTTCACGCAACGCAAAAATCGCAGGAAAAAATTGCGGGTTGTTGTGGAACTGGTGGTTTTGGCTATTATGGCCTTTGGTATATGCACGCTTTTTTTCACCTTGAAAACCTATCAGCCTTATGATCATGCAGCTGTTGCTGCCGGTGACAAGGACACTGGATTTGTCGCGCTGTCCTATTTTGGTGTGGATCATATTGGTGATACCTCCACGCTGATTGGACAAAAACAATTGTATAAGCATTTGCAGGAGTTAAAGCGACAGGGATTTGTAACCATTACCCAGCAGGATATAAAAGATTATTATCAGCTGAATAAGCCATTGCCTCCTAAATCATTGTATCTTATGTTTGAAGATGGGCGGCGTGATACGGCTATCTTTGCCCAGCCAGTTCTGGAGGATTTGAACTTCAAGGCCACGATGATGAGTTATGGGGACAATATTGAGTCCCTGGATTTGAAATTCTTGAAACCATCAGAGTTGGAGGAACTGGATAAGACCTCATTTTGGGAACTGGGAACCAATGGTTATCGGTTGGAATATATCAATGTCTTTGACCGCTATAATAATTATATTGGTGAAATTGATCCTTTGCGCTATGCCATGATTTCGCCCTATTTGGAGCGGCGCTATAATCATTACCTTATGGATTATATTCGCGATAAGGATGGCGTGCCCAAGGAGAGCTACGATCATATGCGGCGCCGTGAAAGCTATGATTATGAACGCTTGCGGGACATCTATACGGAGCATTTTGGCAAAGTGCCTGGCGCTTATGTCCATATGCACGCCAACACCGGCAAATTTGCCAACAATA
>CADAAS010000124.1 GCA_902785885.1 Pseudoselenomonas ruminantium | reverse complement strand
GATATGTCTGCCATGAACAGCTGGGAAGGATACTTTTTCTTCAGTTCGGCGATAAACCGGGGACCGTTCAGACCTTCCCTCTCCCGCGGGGTGCCGTCGACAGCTATAATGGGGGTGCCGATCTTGACCAGTTCATCCACATCGGAAAAATTGCCGGTGATGCATACAGTTCCATCAGGGAACTTTGACTTGGTGAGGCCGATCACCGGAAGATCGGTAATTTCAAGTATGGCTTTGATTTTTTCGATGCCGCAGCTCCTGATACCGGCGGCCCCTCCCATAATGGCACAGCGGGCGAAAGACGCAATATCTCTCGGGTTGTCAAAAGGGGATGGGGGTTCCGCCTGGCAGGATACTACCAGCTTACCCTTTAAGGAATCAAGTATTTTATTTGAATAAAACATCAATATAAATAGGATAGTGGTCGGATGGGAAATGGTCATAACGCTCGCCGAATACGATATCCAGAGCGTTGTATTCTTGTACCTCCACGCAGTCGTTAACGAAGAAATAGTCTATTCTTACCGGATGGACACCGCCGAAATTGTGTGCAGTCCCAAGGGGACCAAGAACAAGTTTTGAGATGGCGCGAGCATCACGGTAATGACTGGTATATATTGCATACGTCTCGGTATTATCCCATGAATTCTGGTCTCCCATAATGATTACAGGAATATCCTTATGATTATAGAGGGCCTTTTTCAGGCTGTCTGCTTTAGCGCAGATGAGGGCGGCGCCTTTCGGACGGGCTTCGATCCCTCTATGATCAAGATGGGTATTGAAAACCATAAACTCCTTACCGCTTTCGACGTCTTTGAACTGGCCCCATGTGCAGTATCTGTCATATTTCCCATCCCATCCGGCAACTCCGGGCACATTACCTTCGTTAAGCCAGAACATGTCCCAATTCAGCACCTCTATGCGCGATGGATCGTATATGATGGGATCATACAGACTATCTGCACCAACCCACTTATATCCGGTAAGTGAAATGATGTCCGCGAGCTGGTCGGGAACGGCTTCCTGTAGTCCAACCAGTTTAAATCCTTTTCTAAGTATTATTTGTGTGAGCGTGTCCTTTCTGAACTGCCACTGGTTTATTCCGTCTCTTTCCTGATTGCCACGAATATTGTACGAAGCCAACCTCAATACAGGCTGGTGGCAGGAACAGGACAAGAGAGTAAGAAGAGCAAATGCAAGAATAAAGGTTTTCTTCATTGCGGAATCACTGTTAAAAATCCGGCAAGATTTATTTGGCTGCATAAATCTTGCCGAACTGACTATAGAATACTAATAACCCGGATTTTGAGGGAGACCTTCAGGATTGAGAATTACTTGGCTGTAAGGGATAGGGAATAGAAAATCCTTCTCGCCGAACATCGCCGCACCATCTGCCTTGAAGTAGTTTGTGAGTTCCTCGTGGGAATAGCCGCGGAGATAATCTTCCCAAGCCTTGCCCTCACCCACGAATTCGCGAATCCTCTCCTCGTAGATAGCATCTCGAAGATTATTGCCACTAAGGCCTGAAACCGCATCGAGACCGGCACGCTGACGTACCATATTGAGCCATTTCATTGCATTGGCAGCATCTCCGGTATGGTATGCAACTTCGGCCTGCATCAAGACAACATCTGCATAACGGAAGACAACGATGTCGGATCCGTAGTAGACTGTAGTAGTAGCCTTATCGGTATATTTTCTGGTGTAATAAACGGGGCTGCCGCCGAATATACCACTGCCGATCAAATTGATGAATCGCAAATCCTTTGTGCGGTCAGCCTCGGGGAAAATCTTGTCTCCTTTATCCTTTAGCATCAGGCAAGGACTGCTGTACTTTGATACGTCACGCACAAGGGACTTTGACTCGTCGTCATAGCTTTGAGGAGCGAAATAGAGAGGAATGCTGCCTCCATTGTTGGTATCACCGCTGACATAGTTGATCTGGAAGATATTCTCCTTTGATCCTTTCTGTGTCTCAAGATCGAAAGCATCGGTGACGTTGATGTCCTCTAACTTATTGAAGAACTTCTTTGCCCATGCCGCGTCGAGGGATGTTTTGGCTGCGGCGCAGAGCTCAGCCTTCCTGGCGGCAAAAACAGGATCTGTAGCCTGCTGAAGATGGGCCTTGGCATCAAGGACGAGGGCTGCTACCTTACAAGCGCGACCACAGTCATTGGCACTTTGCAGGTCTGCAAGAGGGCTGGCCAGAACCCAGGCGCAATCATCATAAATCGCTTGATAGACCTTTTCTTTGGGCTGTCGAACGTTAGCAGCATAGACGTCATTAATGCTCCCGGGCTTGCTGAGCACAAGAGGAACGTCACCGAATTCAGAAACGAGATAGAGTCGTACACTGCGTACTCAAAGCAGCTGGATGAAGTGATAGAGCAATTCAGGATAGAGAGGAACTACTCATGAGCAATGACATCATCATCAAGGACACAGGCCTACTGTCAACAGTGGCACAGACAGACCTCAGCGATCTGATAAGGCCGCTGGTAAATGAGATTCACCTGTTTGGTACATACGTCGCCGGCACCACTCATCTTGAGTACGACTCTGCACTGGACGACCTCCAGGCCGGCGACAAACTGACTCTGGTCAGAGAAGACAATAAGTTCGACAACAACGCAATAGTGATACAGACCAAGGATGGACGCAAGATAGGCTATGTGCCTGAAAAGGACAACCTGGTTTTTTCGCGTCTCATGGATGCCGGCAAGCTCCTGATTGCTTCCGGCACGGCATTCAGCCCGTCTCCCGAAGGCATGGCCCGTTTCTATAAGGACGTAACCAAGTACAAGAAATACCTGTTGCTGCGTCCGGAAGAAATTTCCAACAGCCCGGAAGTGGTGCACCGCCTTGGCGTTATCGCCATGAACACGGCCATCGAAGTGGATATCTACGGCAACGTGAACTCCACCCATATCACGGGTACCAAGATGATGAATGGTATCGGCGGCAGCGGCGACTTTGCCCGCAATGCTTACCTGACCATTTTCTATACGCCGTCCATTGCAAAAGACGGCAAGATTTCCGCAGTCGTTCCGATGTGCTCCCATATCGACCATACGGAACATGATGTGGATATCATCATTACGGAGCAGGGGATTGCAGACCTTCGTGGCAAGGCTCCGCGTGAGCGCGCGCTCGAAATCATCAATAACTGCGCCCATCCGGACTATCGTCCGATTCTGCTCGATTACTTCAAAAGAGCAACTGAAGCAACCCATCATGCGAACACGCCGCACATTCTTGAGGAGGCACTGTCCTTCCATGAACGTTTTGTGGCAACGGGCAGCATGAAAAAATAAGGTAGACTATATATAATATAAAAATAGAACTGTATGAATTGAATAGGAGGCAAATCCTAATGAGCACGGAAAAAATCCAGGCTGAGCTTGCAAAATACGAAGCCAGCGTAGAAAAAGCAGTAGCACGTTTCCCGGAACGTCCGCATCTTCCTGAGCAGCGCCTTTATACGCCGCTCGATATCAAGGGCGATGATTATGCGGATGAAATCAGCTTCCCGGGCGTTTATCCCTTCACCCGTGGTGTACAGCCCACGATGTACCGTGGTCGTTTTTGGACCATGCGTATGTATGCCGGATTCTCCACGGCGGAAGAATCCAACAAGCGTTACCGCATGCTGATTGAAAATGGTGCTACGGGTCTTTCCTGCGCCTTCGACCTGCCGACTCAGATTGGTTACGATTCCACTGACCCAATTTCCGAAGGTGAAGTTGGCAAGGTTGGCGTAGCTATCGACTCTTTGGCCGATATGGAAACCCTCTTTGACCAGATTGACCTGGGCAAGGTTTCCACGTCCATGACGATTAATGCACCGGCATCTGTACTTCTTGCTATGTACATCGCCGTTGCCGAAAAGCAGGGCGTTCCTGCTGACCAGCTCCGTGGTACGATTCAGAACGATATTCTGAAGGAATACGCAGCCCGCGGCACGTATATCTTCCCTCCGCGCCCGTCCATGCGTCTGATCACGAATATCTTTGAATACTGCTCCAAGAATGTACCGAAATGGAACACCATTTCCATCTCCGGTTACCATATCCGTGAAGCAGGTTCTACGGCTGCACAGGAAATCGCATTCACGATTGCCGACGGTATCGCATATTGCGAAGCGGCAATCAAGGCTGGCCTTAAGATTGATGATTTCGCCGGCCGTCTGTCCTTCTTCTGGAACGCACATAACAACGTGCTTGAAGAAGTGGCAAAATTCCGTGCTTCCCGCCGTATCTGGGCCAAGGTGATGAAGGAACGCTTCCATGCAGAAAAGGATAAATCCATGATGCTGCGTTTCCATACCCAGACCGCAGGTTCCATGCTGACGGCTCAGCAGCCCAACAACAACATCGTCCGTGTTGCTCTGCAGACGGCGGCAGCTGTTATGGGCGGCACGCAGTCCTTGCATACGAACTCCCGTGATGAAGCACTGGCTCTGCCGACGCAGGAATCCGTTACGATTGCCCTGCGTACCCAGCAGATTGTCGCTTACGAAAGCGGCCTAGCTGATGTTATAGACCCGCTGGCTGGTTCCTACTATGTGGAAGCCATGACGGACAAGATTGAAGCTGAAGCCTGGGATTACATCAAGAAGATTGATGATATGGGCGGTGCCGTAGCTGCTATCGAAAAAGGCTATATCCAGAAAGAAATTCAGGATTCCGCTTATAAATGGCAGATGGATGTTGAATCCGGTGCCCGCACCATCGTTGGTGTCAACAAGTTCCAAATGGAAAACGAAGAACCTCCAAAAGACCTCCTGAAGGTTGACGAAGCTGTTGGCGAACGCCAGAAGGCCAAAGTCAATGCCATGAAGGAAAAACGCGACAACGAGGCTGTAAAAGCAGCTCTGGCTGACCTCAAGAAAGCCTGCCAGGACGAAAACGAAAACCTTATGCCGCATATTCTCGCCGCTGTTAAGACCTACGCAACGCTCGGTGAAATCTGCAACGTGATGCGTGAAGTCTTCGGTGAATACGAGGCACATGTAAGCCTGTAATCAACAGCGTAGTTTTAGCTTGGAGGAATACAAAATGGAAAAGAAAATCAGAGTTCTTGTTGCTAAACCGGGTCTTGACGGCCATGACCGTGGTGCAAAAGTTGTTGCCCGCGCTCTGCGCGATGCTGGTTTTGAAGTTATCTATACGGGCCTGCGCCAGACTCCGGAACAGATTGCCGAAGCTGCCCTGCAGGAAGACGTTAATGTTGTTGCCATGAGCATTCTTTCCGGTGCACACGGCCATCTCTTCCCAAAAGTGGTTGACCTGGTACGCGGCAACGGCATGACCGATACCCTGATTATCGGCGGCGGCGTTATCCCCGATGGCGATATTCCGGCACTCAAAGAAGCCGGTGTTGCTGAGGTATTCACGCCGGGCACGCCGACCAGCGATGTGGTCAACTTCATCAAAGAAAATGTAAAGCTCTAATAAATTAAGCAAGTATCTAGTGTTAGGAGGGGAAGCTGTATAAGAGGGGCTTTCCTTCCTGACACTATTTTCTTGCAAAACAACCAAAACTACCGAAAGGTGGTGACCTTATGGATATAGCAAAAGAATTACTCAAGGGCAATCGTCTGGCGTTATCCAAGGCGATTACAGCCATTGAAAACGAATATCCCGAAGCCACGGAAATCATGAAGGAAATCTATCCGCATACCGGCCATGCTTATGTTTTGGGCATTACCGGGCCACCGGGCGCCGGCAAGAGCACGCTTACGGATAAGATTACCCGTGCCTATCGGGCACAGGGCAAGACCGTAGGCATTGTAGCGGTGGACCCGACCAGCCCGTTTACCGGTGGTGCCATCCTGGGCGACCGTATTCGTATGAATGAACTGACACTTGACGCAGGAGTCTTTATCCGCAGTATGGGCACCCGCGGCAGTCTGGGAGGACTTTCCCACAAGACTGCTGATGCCGTAAAGGCTATGGATGCTTTTGGAAAGGACATCGTTATCGTTGAGACGGTCGGTGTAGGTCAGTCGGAAGTAGACATCGTCAAAGCCGCTGATACCACCATGGTGGTGCTTATCCCCGGTATGGGCGATGATATTCAGGCGATTAAAGCAGGTATCCTCGAAATCGGTGATTTGTACTGCATCAACAAGTCTGACCTCGATGGGGCAGACAAGCTGGTGCGGGAAATCAATATGATGCTGGATTTGGACAGCTTTATGACGGACTGGCGCCCGCCGATTACTAAGGTGATTGCCAGCCAGAATGAGGGCATTGAGGATTTAATCGGCACAGTCGAAAAGCACAGGGCGTATATCGAAGGCAATGGGGAACTGACCCGCCGCCGTACGAAGCGCACCCGTGATGAAATGCTCGATATCCTGAACAGCGGCATCAACAATTTTGTCAAAGGACAGATTGTGGACAGCGGTCGTTTGGATGAATACGTGGAAAAAATCCGTGCCCATGATACGGACCCCTATACCGTAGTAGGCGGCCTGATGGACGAGATGTTAAAAAAATAAGTTATATATTTTTAGGAGGTTGTGCATTATGTTTAAGGTATTAGGTGTAGACCATATTGGTATTGCTGTTGGTGACCTGAAAGAAGTCGGCTCCTTCTGGGGCGATATGCTCGGTCTGCCGAATAACGGTGAAGAAACCGTTGAAGAACAGAAAGTAACCACGGGCTTCTTCCCGACGCCGAATGGCAGTGAAATTGAACTCTTGGCTGCTACGGCTGATGATTCGCCGATTGCCAAGTTCATCGAAAAGAATGGCGGCCGCGGCGGCATTCAGCATATCGCACTGCGTGTGGATAACCTCGAAGCAGCTTTGGCTGACCTCAAGGAAAAAGGCGTACGCCTGATCGACGAAAAGCCCCGCAAAGGTGCTGGCGGCGCCAAGATTGCCTTTGTTCACCCGAAAGCCTCCCATGGTGTTCTGCTCGAACTTTGTCAGCGTGATTAATTGCAACATTTACCGAAATTATTTATCACTAGGTAATAAAAACTTGCAATTTCGCGGCAAATAGTGCAAAATATATAGCGTAGAACACAAAAGCTAATTATATGAGGAGGTCTATAATGGCTACTGTTCAGGAAAAAATTGATTTAATGCATGCCAAAAAAGAACATATCATGCAGGGCGGCGGCGAAGCTCGTATCGCCAAACAGCATGAAAAAGGCAAGCAGACAGCTCGTGAACGTATCGCAAAACTGTTCGATGAAGGTACTTTCGTTGAGCTGGATATGTTTATGAAACATCGTTGCACCAACTTCGGTCAGGAAAAGAAAGAACTGCCCGGCGAAGGTGTAGTAACTGGTTACGGTACGGTTGACGGCCGTCTGGTTTATGCTTATGCACAGGACTTCACCGTTGAAGGCGGTTCCCTGGGTGAAAAGCATGCACATAAGATTTGGAAGGTTATGGACCTGGCCAT
>CADAAS010000123.1 GCA_902785885.1 Pseudoselenomonas ruminantium | reverse complement strand
CCATGAATTAAATTATTTTCAAACAAGCAAGGTGAAAATAGCAGGGGCAAATGCCCTGCGTATCGAAATAGGCATGACAGGGGATGAGCCCAAGTATACGGTGAAGGAACTTTCTTACCTGCGCAAGCAGCTGATTATCACTTTGCCCAATACGGAAAGAGGCAAGGTAAAGAGTTTTATTCCATTAAAGAATGAATTTGCTACGCAGGTAAGAATCAGTGAGGTCGGAGAAAATCTTCAGATTGCCATTGATTTTGTCAATCCGCCGTCTAAAGACAATTATCGAATTTCTGCTGTACCTGTTGAACAGCGGAAGAAAAAGCCGGCGCGTATCATACTGGAACTGTTTAATGGCAGCAGCACTGGCAATAGTGGTGTTTCTGTACCAGGAATCAAGGGCAAGACCATTGTGGTCGATGCCGGGCATGGTGGCAGTGACAGTGGTGCTGTTGGCCCTACGGGGGTTAAGGAAAAGGACGTTACCTTTGCTGTAGCCAAAAAAGTACAGAATTTGCTTGCTAAGTCCGGTGCCCGCGTAGTTATGACCCGTAACCGTGATGTGGACGTATATGCACCCAATGCTACTGACCGTCAGGAGCTGCAGGCACGCTGCGATGTGGCCAATCGTGACAGCCGTGTGTCGCTTTTCTTGTCCATTCATTGCAATGCTTTTTCCAGCCCAGCAGCGCATGGCATGGAAACCTATTATTGTGCAGGTTCAGCAAAAGGACAGAAATTTGCCAGCTTACTGAATGAGGAGCTTGCCAAGGCAGGAGGGCTCTTTAACCGTGGTGTCAAGACCGCTAATTACTATGTGCTGCGGCATACGAATATGCCGGCGTCCTTGATTGAATTGGCGTTTGTGACCAATTATAACGAGGAGAAACTCCTGCGCAGCGAGGCTTACCAAAACAAACTGGCGGGTGCCATTGTCAAGGGGATTGCCCGTTATTTTAAGGGGTAAGAATGGATTTATCGAGATGAGGTGAGTTGATGAAAAAGTTACACTATCTGCTCCTGCTGGTACTGGCAATGATGCTTCTGTGTGCCGCAGGCTGCAGTGACGATAAAAACAATTCGGCAGGGGTAGGCGATAAGGCAACGATTGCGGCGGATAAGGGCAGTGCCCCCGATGCCTTGCAGGATAAGGACAAAAACAAAACGGGAAATGGCAAGCTGACCATAAAGGTGTATTATCCGGATGAACAGGGCTTGAAATTGTGTGCTGTACAGAAGACCGTGAAACTGAGCAGTGAAGATAAATATACGGCAGCGCTCAAGGCACTTCTCGATGGTACGAAGGAAAAAGGGTTGACCACCATCATACCGAAACAAGCGAAAATCAAGAGCGTCAAGGTGCAGGGCGATACGGCCTTTGTTGACTTTGACCAAAATCTGACCAAGAAGTTCATCGGTGGTTCCACCGGCGAGGAAATGCTGGTCGGTTCCATTGTCAACACGCTGACGGAGTTTAGTGAAATCAAAAAAGTTCAGTTGCTGGTCGAAGGCAAGCAGATTGAATCCATTTCCGGGCATTTGGATTTGACCAAGCCGGTGGAACGAATGGAGAACCTAGTCAAATAAGCTATTGATTTTTTGACTTTTTTATAAGAATTAACCGATAGAACGCGCAGAAACCCTTGTGTTTGTGCGCGTTCTGTGGTATTATAGCAAGAGTATGGCATATTTTGCGAAAATGTGCGCGAAAACATGCCATACCTTGATTCAGATAATAACAGGAGGTCGTTTCAGACAATGAAAGTTACGGTTGAAAATGGTGAAAACCAGCAGGTTACTCTGACGGTGGAGGTTGAAGCTGCGGAAGTTTCCAAGGCAGTGGAAAAGGCTGTAAAGCGTCTCAGCAACCGTGTAAATATTCCGGGTTTCCGCAAGGGCAAGGCTCCGCGCAAGATCATCGAGCGCAACGTGGGCATGGATGCTATCATGCAGGAAGCTTTCGATATCGTAGGCCCCAAGGCTTTTGCTGATGCTCTTGAAGAACAGAAGATTGAGCCGGTTAGCCGTCCGCAGATTGACATCGAAACCCTTGAAGATGGCAAGGATCTCGTATTCAAGGCTACGGTTACTCCGCGTCCGGAAGTCAAGCTCGGCGAATACAAAGGCCTGAAGGTGGAAAAGAACGTAGAAGCTGTAACGGATGAAGACGTTGAAAAGCAGCTCAAGACGTTCCAGGATCGTCAGGGCAAGATGGTTGACGCTCCGGAAGGTTCCGCAGTTAAAGATGGCGACTTCACGACGCTTGATTTCGAAGGTTTCGTAGATGGCGAAGCATTCGAAGGCGGCAAGGGTCAGGATTACCCGCTGCAGATTGGTTCCGGCAGCTTCATTCCGGGCTTCGAAGATCAGCTGATTGGTGCCAAGATTGGCGAAGAAAAAGAAGTCAACGTAACGTTCCCGGAAGAATACCATGCTAAGGAACTGGCTGGCAAGGCTGCTACGTTCAAGTGCACCATCCGCAGCATCAAGCAGAAAGAACTGCCGGCTATGGACGATGAACTGGCCAAGAAAGTAAGCAAGTTCGAAACTCTTGAAGAACTCAAGGCTGATGTACGCAAGAACCTCGAAGAAAATGCTGCTCGCAAGGCTGAAAACGACCAGAAGAGCGCTGCTATCGAGATGGCTACGAACAACATCACTGTTGACATTCCGGCTGTCATGATTGACAACCGCGTAGAAGGCATGATTCGTGAAATGGCTATGCGCCTCGAACAGCAGGGCATGAGCTTTGATGCTTACCTCCAGTACGCTGGTACGGACATCAACAAGATTCGTGAAGACTACCGCGAAACGGCTGAAAAGAACGTTCGCACGGACCTCATGCTGGAAGAAGTTGCTAAGGCTGAAGACATCAAGGTTGAAGCAAAAGACCTCGATGCTGAAGTTGCTGGCATGGCTGCTGCTTACGGTGCTACGCCGCAGCAGGTTCAGAAGATTATTAAGGAGCAGGGACGCATTGGCGATTTGGCTGCTACGGTACTTCGCAAGAAGACGGCACAGTTCATCATCGACAGCATTGCTTAATTTTTCCCTGTATATGGGGGTATACCAATGAGTTATGTACCAATGGTCGTAGAGCAGTCTAACCGCGGCGAGCGGGCGTATGATATTTATTCCCGCCTGCTCAAGGACAGGATTATTTTCCTGGGCGGTCAGATTGACGATAATGTAGCCAATGTTGTAGTGGCACAGATGCTCTTTTTGGAGTCTGAGGACCCGGACAAGGACATCTACCTCTACATCAACAGCCCTGGCGGCGTAGTTACCGCAGGGCTGGCTATCTATGATACCATGCAGTATATCAAGCCGGACGTTTCCACGATTTGCATTGGCCAAGCGGCCAGCATGGGAGCTGTGCTCCTGACGGCTGGTGCCAAGGGCAAGCGTTTTGCTCTGCCCAACGCCCGGGTTATGATTCATCAGCCGTTGGGTGGTGCTCAGGGTCAGTCTACGGACATCCAGATTCAGGCCCGTGAGATTCAGCGCATTCGTGAGACGATTAACGATATCTTCGTTTCGACCACGGGCAAGACTGCTGAGGAAATCAATAACGACACGGAACGCGATAATTTCATGACCGCAGCTGAAGCCAAGGCTTATGGCATTGTGGATGAAGTGATTGCCCGTCCCAAAAAGACCAAAAAAACCGACGCTAAAGATTGAGGGGTGGTGTCATGTTGAAGTTTGGGGATGAAAAAGGTCAGCTCAAGTGCTCTTTTTGTGGCAAGACGCAGGAGCAGGTAAGAAAGCTGGTTGCTGGTCCCGGCGTCTATATCTGCGACGAATGCATTGAACTATGCAATGAAATCATTGAGGAGGAGTTCAGTGAAGAAGCAGAAGTAGAACTCAAGGACGTCCCAAAACCGAAGGACATCCGCGCAATCCTCGACCAGTATGTAATTGGTCAGGACGAGGCAAAGAAGAGCCTTGCCGTGGCTGTTTACAATCACTATAAGCGCATTAATATGGGTGCAGCTAAGACGGATGATGTGGAACTGCAAAAGTCCAACATTCTGATGCTTGGTCCCACAGGCAGCGGCAAGACGCTCCTGGCGCAGACGCTGGCACGGATTCTCAATGTTCCTTTTGCCATCGCTGATGCTACGGCGCTTACGGAAGCCGGTTATGTGGGTGAGGATGTCGAAAACATCCTCTTGAAGCTCATCCAGGCAGCGGATTATGATGTGGAGAAAGCTGAACGGGGGATTGTCTATATCGATGAAATCGATAAGATTGCCCGCAAGTCGGAGAATCCTTCCATCACCCGTGATGTATCTGGTGAAGGCGTGCAGCAGGCTTTGCTGAAGATTTTGGAAGGCACGGTTGCTTCCGTTCCGCCGCAGGGCGGGCGCAAGCATCCGCACCAGGAGCTTATCCAGATCGATACGACGAATATTCTCTTTATCTGTGGCGGTGCCTTTGATGGCATTGAAAAGGTTATCGAGAGCCGTATCGGCCAGAAGCAGATGGGCTTTGGTGCCAATATCAAATCCAAGAAGCAGCAGCGTAATGTTGGGGAAACCCTCAAGAAACTCCTGCCGGAGGATTTGCTCAAGCATGGCTTGATTCCGGAATTTATCGGTCGCGTGCCGGTAGTGGTAACGCTGGAATCCTTGGATGAGGAAGCGCTGGTCAGCATTCTGACCAAGCCGAAGAATGCCTTGATTAAGCAGTATGCCAAACTTCTGGAAATGGATGGCGTAAAGCTCTCCTTTGAAGATGATGCACTGCGCTTAATCGCCAAGGAAGCTTTAAAGCGCAAGACCGGTGCGCGTGGTCTGCGGTCCATCATTGAAGCAATCATGCGCAATGTCATGTTTGACATTCCTTCGATTGAAGGGGTAACGGCTTGCCATGTGACCAAAGATACGGTGAACAACAAAAAAGACCCTGTTTTGACCATCGACAAGAAGGTTCAAAATGGTGAAGCATCTGCCTAAGTTATTTGGATGGTAGACGCATAACAAGGCGTTGCGCAGGCAGCGCCTTGTTTATTTCATAGTTTAGGATATAGAAAAAGGAGGGATAAGATGGCTGAACTCAGAACTTTGCCATTACTGCCGCTTCGAGGCATGGTAGTATTCCCTTATATGATGATACATATTGATGTGGGCCGGGACCGTTCCATGGCAGCGATTGAAGAAGCCATGGTGGAAAACCGGGAAGTTATGCTGACTACGCAGACAGATGCGGAAGCCGAAGAATTCACCTTTAAGGAACTCTACCCGGTCGGCGTGGTGGCTGAAATCCGCCAGGTTATCAAACTGCCGGGCGATACCGTACGGGTTTTGGTGGAAGGCAAGCACCGTGCCGTCATTCATGAGTATCATGAACAGGAAAATTTCGATACCGCAGATGTAGAAGAATTTACCGATAAAATCGATACGTCCATGAATATGGAGGCGCTGAACCGGGCTGTAGTGCATCAGTTCGAGGAATGGGTGCGCCTGTCCAAGAAGATTCCGCCTGAGACGTTGGTTTCCGTGGCCATTATTGATGATGCCGGCAGGCTCGCGGATTTGATTGCCAGCCATCTGAACCTCAAGGTGGAAACCCGTCAGGAACTTTTGGCCGCCATTGATGTCAAGGAGCGTCTGGAAAAACTCTACGCAGTTCTGACCCGGGAAATGGAAATCCTGCAGATGGAACACAAGATTGGCAAGCAGGTGCGCAAGCAGATGGATAAAATCCAAAAGGATTACTATCTGCGCGAGCAGATTAAGGCCATCCGTCAGGAACTCGGTGACAGCAACAAGAGCGAGATTGACGACGCGCGGAAGAAGCTCAGTGAGGGTAATTATCCCGATGAGGTCAAAAAAGCGGTGGAAAAAGAATTAAACCGCTTGGAGTCACTGAGCAACATGCACGCAGAAACCGGTGTTATCCGCAATTATGTGGATTGTCTGCTGGAACTTCCCTGGAATGAGGAATCCGAAGACACGGTGGATATCGCCGCTGCCAAAAAGATTCTCGATGAAGACCACTATGGCCTGACCAAGGTCAAGGATAGAATTTTAGATTATCTGGCTGTACATAAGCTGGCCAAGGATAAGAGTGCGCCGATTCTCTGCTTGGTAGGGCCTCCGGGCGTGGGCAAGACTTCACTTGCTACTTCAGTTGCCAGAGCTACGGGCCGTGAATTCGTACGGGCATCCTTAGGTGGCGTCCGTGATGAAGCCGAAATCCGTGGCCATCGCCGCACTTATGTGGGCGCTATGCCCGGTCGCATCATTGAAGGCATCCGCAAGGTCGGCAAGAAGAACCCTGTGTTCCTGCTCGATGAAGTGGATAAGCTTTCGGGCGATTACCATGGGGACCCGTCAGCGGCACTCCTCGAAGTGCTCGACCCGGCGCAGAATTCTACCTTCAGCGACCATTTTGTGGATTTGCCCTTTGACCTCTCCAAGGTATTTTGGATTGTGACGGCAAATAACCTCGGCAATATTCCCCGTCCGCTGCGGGATAGGATGGAAATCATTCAGCTGTCGAGCTATACCGAAGTAGAGAAGTTGGAGATTGCCAAGCGCTACCTTGTAGCCCGTCAGCGCACCCAGAATGGCCTCAAAGCGAAGGATATCAGCTTTGGTGCGGGCGTATTGCAGAAAATCATCAGCGATTATACGCGTGAATCCGGTGTCCGCGAACTCGAACGCGAAATCGGCAGCGTCTGCCGCAAGGCTGCCCGCAAGATTGTAGAGGGCGAGGAAGCACCGATTAAAGTGACCAAGAAGAACCTTACGGACTTTTTGGGCAAGGTCAAATTTCAGGACACCAAGGCGAACAAGAAGCCGCAGGTCGGCGTAGTTACCGGCATGGCATGGACGGAAGTCGGCGGCACGATTCTGCCGACGGAAGTCACCGTGCTCAAAGGCAAGGGCAAGCTGATTTTGACTGGTCAGATTGGTGACGTCATGCAGGAGTCAGCACAGGCAGGGCTTACTTATGTCCGCAGCCGTTCGGAGAAGCTTAAGCTGGCGGATGATTTCTACGAGAAGGAAGATATCCATATCCATCTGCCGGAAGGAGCAATCCCGAAAGATGGTCCTTCAGCTGGCATTACGATGGCTACCGGCATGATTTCAGCACTGACCGGCAGAAAGGTTAGAAGTGATGTAGCCATGACCGGTGAAATCACCCTGCGCGGCCATGTGCTGCCCATTGGAGGGCTCAAGGAAAAAGTCCTGGCCGCTTACCGCGAAGGAATGAAAACCATCGTCCTGCCAAAGGACAACGAAAAGGACATCGAAGATATCCCCGAAACCGTGCGGGAGAAACTCGAATTCAGGCCAGTTGAGTCTATGGATGAAGTGCTGAAAATAGCATTGTTAAAATAGTATTTCCGAATAAGGAAAAAGGGGATGTGAAAAATCCCTTAGCTTAAAAAGTCCGCTGACCAAAAGTCAACGGGCTTTTAAGTAAATTGCAATTTGTCAGTGCGTACTGAAAGATTTTTGTTACAGCTCAGTTTGGGCGGAGGTGGTAATACTTTTCGCCGTTGCACGAAATGACCCACAAGTAAATGTAT
>CADAAS010000122.1:739-8309 GCA_902785885.1 Pseudoselenomonas ruminantium | reverse complement strand
GGTTTATAATCGCCTAACAGCAATAATCTGCCGTTGTAATTGGTCGTGGCAGCAATATCATCAATTTCAGCCTTACGTTGTTCAAACTCCTTTTGTATTGTAGCCCGGTCTGCATCAGTGTTATGGTCATTAGCTGATTTTATAGCCATAGCCTTCATATCGCGCAGATTATCAATGATATCCTGAATTCCACCCTCGGCAACGCGTACAAGGTTGCTTCCAGTCTGTGCATTGACGATATCCTGATTCAGCCCGCGAATTCTTACCCTCATCTTTTCTGATATAGCATATTCCGAAGCCCCATCTTCAGCACCATTTAATTTCATACCTGAAGATACTTTCTGCAAACTCTTGGACAGCTTATTGTTATTCTTGTTCAATTCCCCTAAAACCAACTGAGCTGCTGAATTATTTTTTATAACCATAGCCATGCCGAATCACCTCCATGCAACCAAACACCAAATGGCACGGTAGGGTTCCTTATTCGTATGCACACAAAAACAACCATCAGGCGTAACACCTCTTTCTGCTACGCCTGATGGTTGTTCTATATCCATATATATATAATCAGAGTTCTTCTCTTCTCTTCTCTTCTCTTCTCTTCTCTTCTCTTCTCTTCTCTTCTCTAATAGTCTGATTCTGCTATCCATCCCTGTCAACCCCCATCGGAAATTTTACTTTCCAACAAACTCCCTATATGTACTATATCGAACAAACTGACAGTAAATTAAGTTATCTGCAAAAATTTCTGCACGCAAAAAGCCCGGTGGCTGATAATGCTTTTCCGATGCGTTTGGCAAGCCTGCCTAAGCAAAGGAAAAGTATTATCAGCCACCGGGCGTCTTAGCATATCGATGTAAATCGAAATAACAGTCAGCCGTTACTTCTGGCTCTCGCGGATAATCTGTGTAAACTCCTCCCAGCCAATCCGGTCGAGCATATTGCGGAAGCGTTCACCTTTATTGGCGTGCTGTTCAAAGTAATCCAGCGCAGCATCAAGCGCCTTGCGCAGATTGTCCTCGCCGTAAATCAACGGCACAATCTTCTTGCCGATGGCAATGCGGTTGCCATAAAGCCCGCCAAAGGACACAACAAAGCCGGTCTTTTTCTCGAAGGCCTCGAACTTGCAGCCCTTGGTGCACTTGCCACAGAAATAGCATTTCTTTCTGTCCCAAAGGATTTTGCCCTTTTCGCGGTCAATGGATAAAGCTCCGCGAGAGCAGATTTTTACGCAGGCGCCGCAGAGCTTGCACTTATCCTTCTGCCAAACAGGCTTTACGCCGCCTTTGATGCCGATATCGTTTTCCTCGGTCTTCAGGCAGTTGTTATGACAGCCCGTAAAGCCCACCTTGAACTTATGCGGCAGCATTTTGCCTGCATAGCGCTCGGCAAATTCTTCAGCCAGTTTTGCCGTATCAATCAGGCCCGAACGGCAGACGGCATTGCCCTGGCAGGCGGTAATGGTGCGCACCTGCGCACCGCAAAAGCCCGTAGCCAAGCCGCCCGCTGCCAAGGCTTTTTTGACTTCCTCGATATCCTGCTCCTTGATAAAGGGAATCTCAATGCCCTGACGGGAAGTCAGATGCACATAACCTTCGCCAAATTTTTCCGCTACTGCCTGCACGGTCTGCAACTGGGCAGCGGTGAACTTGCCGCCCACGCTTTTCAGGCGCATGGAAAAACAGCCAGGCTGTTTCTGCTGCATAAAGCCATGGGCTTTGAGCTCCTTGTAATCGTATGCCATAGTATCAGCTCTCCTAATTTTTTCTTTAAGTATAACCCTAAATCCCTTCGCCGTCTATGCCGCTGAAAACTTCCCGTTCGGTGCGTTCAAGGCGCACGATTTCGCCGTCCTTGACCACGACGATAAGTTCGCCATTCTGCGGCAAATGGTTCATGATATAGCGCATCGCCTTCTGGGAGAACTCACCATGCGCTTCTTTCTCTGCCGCGAGAACAATGCCGCCGCCCGCCACATCATAGCCGTCCACCAGTACAAAGCGGCCTGTTGCCTGATAGTCCTGAAAACGGTCAAAGGCGATTTCCTCTTTGAGTTTTAAGATAACCTCTGCCACATCATTGAGCCGGATTTCCTTGACGGTATCGGCCGCCCGCTGGTCAAGACTTGAAGCGTCAATAAGTTTTTCAATGCTTTCCACCTGCGCTTCCACTTCCTGTGTACCCAGCTTGAGTTTATAGCGACGGTTAAGCTGCAAGGGCTTTTTGCCCAGCCAGAACAAGGACACACGCAAACGCTTGCCCGTGAGCGGCGGCGTATCGCCCGCCCGCGTGATGATTTCGCCCCGCTGGTTGAAGAATTCATCGGCCACCTGTATGCCGGTGGAACTTCCGGCATACGCCTGTGTGCGCTGATCTTTTGCCTGCCAATAAGGAAAGGCCACAACTTTGGTCTTGCGGCCGCCGGGATAGATGGCGATTTCATCGCCCACAGCCAACTGCCCTGCTTCAATCCGTCCCGCAATTATGCGGCGGGAATCGAATTTATAGACATCCTGAATTGGCAGGCGCAGAGCACGGTCAACCGCCGCCTGATCGCCTTCCAACAGGTCTAAAGCCTCCAGTAATGGCTCGCCCTGATACCACGGCATATGTGCCGACCTGCTAGCGATATTATCCCCCTGCAAGCCGGACACGGGAATATACTTCAGCGGATAAATGCCCAGTTCTGCCAGGAATGCTCCCATATCGTGCTTGATTTTGACAAAGGCCGTTTCCGCATAGCCCGCCAAATCCATCTTATTGACCAACACATAGACTTTTTTGATGCCCAACAGACTCAACATATAGGCATGGCGGCGGCTTTGCTCCTGCACGCCCTGTTTGCCATCGACAATTAGGAGGGCTGCTTCGGCTCCAGCCGCGCCGGAAATCATATTTTTCAAGAATTCCTTATGCCCCGGCGCATCAATAATCACATAGTCGCGCTTCGCGGTAGAGAATTGAATACGCGTGGTGTCAATCGTGATTCCCTGCTGCTGTTCTTCTTCAAAGGCATCCAGCAGATAGGCGTATTCAAACGGCTTGCCCGTATCGTGTGCGATTTTTTCGACCTTGTCAATGGCTCCCTGCGGCAGAGAACCTGTATCGTAGAGCAGGCGGCCAATGACTGTGGATTTGCCGTGGTCCACATGACCTACGACGACGATATTCAGCCCTGCTTCTTTCTGTTCCAATGCTTTCCCCATTACATATACCCCTCTTTCCGCAGTTTCTGCATTGCATAGGAATCCTCCTGGTCCTGCTTGCGCCCGGCCCGCTCACTGGTGGTCGTATGCTTCAATTCCTCGATGATTTTATCCAACGTATCCGCCTCCGACTCAATCTGCCCTGTGCAGCAGGCACAGCCCAACGAACGATAGCGCCTGCCATTCTTGGCAAAATACAAATCAATGATGGGAATATTTTCCCGACGGATGTACTCCCAGATATCCAATTCATTCCAGGCGAGCAATGGATGGACGCGGATATGATGGCCTTTCGGAAAATCCGTCTTGAACTGGTCCCAAAGCTCCGGTGGCTGGTTGGCATAATCCCAGGCATCGTCCTCCTTGCGCTCGCTGAACACGCGCTCCTTGGAGCGGGAACCTTCCTCATCGCGGCGCACGCCCACAATCAGCCCATCAAAGCCATACTCCTTGACCACCTGCTTGAGCCCCTCGGTCTTTAGTGCCTGACAGCAGGCAAGCCGTCCTTTGTCCGGGCCCATGCCGGCGTCGATAGCCGCCTGATTGGTATGGACAATTAAATCCAAGTTCAATTCCTTTGCCACCCGGTCACGATAGGCAATCATTTCCGGAATCTTGTGCTTGGTGTCCACATGGATAAACGGAAAGGGGCAATGACCATAAAAGGCTTTTTTTGCCAGCCAGAGAAGGACGGTCGAATCCTTGCCGATGGACCATAACATGCCCAGCTTTCCCAATTTCTTATAGGCTTCCCGTAAAATATAAATGCTTTCTGCTTCCAGCTTGTCTAATTTATCTGCTGTTTCGCTTGCTTGTACCATAACGCTCCCCCGTTTATTTAATATTGATTGGCTTCCTGCTTCGCCGTGACGATTTCCTCCTGGCTGCCGTCCGGCCACTGCATCTGCCATTTGATTTCTTGTTCATTGTTCTCTGCATAGAGCCGCCCGCCGCGGCCGCCCAAATCTGCCGCCAGATAATAGTAAATGGCCTGTCTCGGACATTCCTTGACGCAGGCGGTACAGCCCCAGCAGTCCCGCACATCACGGATAGCGGCTTTTCCCGCATGGAGCTGCAGGAGATTTCCCGGGCAGACCTCCGTGCACAGGCCACAGCCTACGCATTTGTCTTTTTCAATGGCAATGCTCATCCGACCGCCTCCTCTACTTTTGCTGCTAACGGACGGCGGATAATCTTAATCTGCCCATTTTCCAACCGCGAATTGATAAATACCTTGAACTCATCGCGCATTTCCGGATAATCCAAATGTTCGGCAAAGCCCGGCCAGCGGGTTTCCTTGCGCGCCGCCAGATGCGCCAAAAGCGCCTGACAGACGAGCAGCCGTTCCCGCAGTTCAAAAATTTTCATTAGCCCATAGGCATCTTCCGCCCGCAGGCTATCGCTAAGACTTTGCAGACGCTCGATATGCTTGGCGGCAATCTTTAATGAACTTTCGCTATAACCGTAATGCGTCTTGATGCCGCCGGCATATTCATCCATAGCCTGCTGCATAGCTTCTTCCAGACTTTCCGCCGAATATGGGCTCCCTGTCGCTGTGCCGCTAAAATGCTGTACCTGCCTGATAATCGTATCTTTTATGCGACCTAAATCCAATTTCATTGCAGCCTTGGCCGCAAATCTTGCCGCAGATTCAGCAGCTATCTCTCCTTCGACCAAGGCCCCCGTCACATATTTTTGCGGACAGCCGCCAGCTACATCCCCCGCCGCAAAGAGCCCCGGCAGAGTCGTTGAACGGTCAGCACCAATCCAATAGCCGCTGGCGGTATGACCGCCCACCACATAAGGCTCGGAACCTTCGATTTCCACATCGAACTCCTGCGGGCTTAAGCCGCTTTCCCGCCAAAAGAGCGTTTGTGCGGGCGCCATATTGAGATAGGCACGCTCCAAAGCCGCCGCCTGCTCCGCGCTGATACCACGCGTAGCCAGATAGCAGGGTCCATGGCCGGACAGATTTTCCTTGACCACCGCCCAAAGGCGCTGCGCCGTGGTATTGCCGTATTTTCCCTGATACTTTTCCCCGCGGGAGTTGACCTGCGGCGCGCCTACGCCCTGCGCAATCGTGCCGGTTGGCGCGATTGTCCCCTTACAGCGCAGGGCGATAAAGCGCATTTCAAAAGTAGTCATTTCTGCCCCCGCCCGCAGGCCCATCGCATAGCCTGCGCCGGTGTTAAAGGGACTGTACCACATCTTGTGGCGGGAAGTGCCGGGATGATTAGGCTGATAAAGCCCTGCCGCGCCACCCGTAGCACAAATTACCGCCTTGGCGGTAAAGAGCACGATTTCCTCCTGCTTCAAGTCAATCCCCCAGGCCCCGCACACCTGACCGTCAGACACAAGATAATCCACGATATTGACATGATTTCGGACTTTGACATTTGACTGGTCAAATACGGCCTTGGCGAGCAGCGGCTTGATATTTTCCCCATTTATCTTGATGTTGCGCCAGCCCCGCGCGGCATAAGTGCCATCGGGATTTTTCTGAATCACCAGCCCCAGTTTTTCGAGCTTGGCGGTTACGTCATTAAGCCCTTCGCTCATGGTTAAGAGCAAGTCCTCCCGCACAATGCCCGCTGCATCTTCTTTGGCATAATCCACATAATCCTGCGGCATATGCCCCGGCGTGATATAGGCGTTCAGCGCATTGACCCCTGCCGCAAGGCACCCGCTGCGCTTGATATTGGCCTTATCCACCAGCAGGACATTTAATTCCGGATGTTTTTCGCCCAATGTAAGCGCCGCATAGCAGCCTGCCGCCCCGCCGCCGATAAGCAAAATATCCGCCTGTTCTTCTCGTATATTCATATCCTCATCTGCCTTATCAAATCACTACGGACTCCTGCCGCTTGGCGCGGTTTTCGATAATCCGCGTCTGCCCGGCCTCCAAACTGTAAATGCGATGGATAAAGGCCAGCGCCTTATCCCCTACCTGCAAGGGTTCTTTTTCCAGACTGCGCGCCGCCCGCAAAATCTGTCCGCGAACCTCGATATCCACCGCCATATTGCTGCCCCGGAAATAGGTGGCCTTCACCACACCCTGCTCGGCGCCTAGCGGCAAAGAAATCTCCCGCTCATCCTTGGCCAGCTCGATAAACTCTGGCCGAATAATCCCCTGATGATTTCCGACCTGACTCTGCTCGTCCCCAAAGCCCTTAAAGCGCGTATAGTCCTCCACCTTCACGGATTCGCCGATAAAGTCCGCCACAAACGGCGTCTGTGGTGACTGATAGATTTCCACTGGACTGCCCGCTTGCTCAATGCGTCCCTTGTTGACGATGATGATTTTATCGGCCACCTCCACGGCCTCATCCTGGTCATGGGTCACAAACAAACTCGTAATGCCTAAGTTGTGAATCGCCTCCCGCAACCAGCTTCTGAGTTCCTTGCGTACCTTGGCATCAATGGCGGCAAACGGCTCATCCAAAAGCAAGACTTTTGGATTTGGTGCCAAAGCCCGTGCAAAGGCCACCCGCTGCCGCTGACCGCCGGAAAGCTGCTGCGGATAGCGCTTGGCGACTGCCGTAAGCCCCGTAAGTTCCAACAGTTCATCCGTCCGCACCTTGATGGTATGGTCATCCACCTTCTGCACCCGCAGTCCAAAGGCGAGATTATCCCGCACCGTCATATGACGGAACAGCGCATAATTCTGAAACACAAAGCCAATGCCCCGCTCCCGCGCCGGAATCTTATTTACCCGCCGCCCGGCAATCCAGATATCGCCCTTATCCGGCTGTTCCAGTCCCGCCAGCATCCGCAGGAGCGTGGTCTTGCCACTGCCGGAAGGCCCCAAGAGCCCCGCGAGCTGTCCTTTTTCCACACCAAAGCTTGCATCATCAGCCGCCTTAAAGCTGCCAAAATATTTTTCGATATGTTTCAGTTCTACTTCATAACTCATGTTCACCAGTCCTTTCCGCTCTCGTCAGCCGCCATTCCACCAAATTGCGCAAGATAAGCACTACCACAGCCAGAATCACCAGAATCGAAGCCACGGCAAAAGCCGCCGTAAAATTATATTCATTGTAGAGAATCTCAATATGCAGCGGCAGGGTGTTGGTCTTGCCCCGAATATGACCAGACACCACCGACACGGCCCCGAACTCCCCCATCGCACGGGCACTGCAGAGGATAATGCCGTAGAGCAGGCCCCATTTGATATTGGGCAAAGTAATCTGCCAAAAAATCCGCCAGCCGCCGGCGCCCATAAGCGCCGCCGCTTCTTCTTCCTGTCGCCCCTGTGCCTCCATCACCGGCACAATGCTGCGGGCGATAAACGGCAAAGTCACAAAGATGGTCGCCAGCACAATCCCCGGCACCGCAAACACCACTGCCACCTGATAGGCCTGCAA
>CADAAS010000122.1:0-723 GCA_902785885.1 Pseudoselenomonas ruminantium | reverse complement strand
GAACGGGCTTAACCTGCCAAACAACATAATAAAGAACAAGCCCGCCACCACCGGCGATACTGCAAAGGGCAAATCAATAATTGAGCCTAATAAACTCTTGCCCTTAAAATCAAATTTCGTAAGCAGCCACGCCGCCGCCAAACCAAACACGGTGTTCGACAGCACCGCCAAAATCGTCGCTTCCGCCGTCAGCCACAGCGCTTTCTGCGCAAAAGGCTCACTGACCGCCCGCACATAAGCATTCCAGCCCTTGGCCAGTGCCTCCACACCAATCAGCACCAAAGGCAGGACCATCATGATGACCAGAAAGGCGGCACCAATGAAAATCAGCGACCACTTGACCAGCTTTTCCTGCCAAGCTCCAGCCGCAAGTTTTTCTTTTGCCTTAACACTTGCTAATTTGCTGACCAGTTCCATCAGCCACACCTCCTGCCAACAGCTCCCCATAATTCCACATGCTCATAACGCTCCCCCCCAGTTTCTACGACAAAAAGAGGCTCCACAAATCACCCTTACAGGCAATCTGCAGAACCTCCAATTTTTTTGGTCAGTTCAAACCTTTACACTTTATACCGTCATTGTTCTCTGACGATGACTTTATGTTACAGTATTACACCTATTATGTCAATAGGTGTAAGGCAAATTTGCCCAAAAATATTTCCGCCTAACAGCCCTCAATACCTCATCCGCCAGCCTTCGACTGCCATCTAAAAAAAAAAAAAA
>CADAAS010000121.1 GCA_902785885.1 Pseudoselenomonas ruminantium | reverse complement strand
GGATGAGGATTTCGGCAAGGATAAGACTTACCTGACCACGGTGGAAAAAGCACCGTTCTATGCCGGTCATATCGGCACGGCGCTGCTCGTTACGTTGGGCGGCCTGACCATCAATGACAAGTTGGAAGTGCTGGACAAGGAACGCAATGTAATTCCGGGGCTTTATGCCGCAGGCAACGCATCCGGCAGCTTCTTTGCTACGGATTATCCGATTGTTGTGACCGGCTGCAGCCATGGTCGTGCCTATACCTTTGGGTATCTGGCGGGCAAGAGTGCTGCAGAGGCAAAAGCGTAATAGAAAGCAGGGGGATTACAGGGCATGAAAAAATTACTGGCAGTGGTGGGTGCAGCTTGTTTGTTGGGCAGTGCGAATGTGGCAGGCGCAGCGGCGAGCCCATTTTCCGACGTACCGCAGGATTCCTGGGCTTATGATGCGGTGGCGCAGCTGGCCGCAGACGGGATTGTGGAAGGTTATGGCGATGGCAGCTTTAAGGGCAGCCGCGCCATTACCCGCTACGAAATGGCGCAGATTACGGCTAAAGCCATGGCCAAGAATCCTGTCGGGACAGATAAGGCGCTGGTGGACAAGCTGGCGGCTGAATTTGGCACGGAGCTAAAAAATCTGGGTGTGCGTGTGGCAGAGCTGGAACGCAATGCGGACAATTTCAGGGTAGATGGTTTCTTCCGTATGCGTGATGAACGTCACGGCAAGGCAAATAAAAATGTGCAGGATACGACCAAGGCTTATATTGAGGCTTACACCCATGCACAGGTTAATGAGCATTGGAGCAGCGAGACCAAGCACAAAATCACGTCGAATATGCGTTCGGATTCCGGTTCGGATGGCACGGTGCAGACCACCAATATCTTTGCGCTCGGCAAATACGATAATCTGACAGTGAAATTCGGCAAGTTCGATACTGTGGATGGTTATGCCTACACCCATGAAGACCCCATGCGGGGCGTGCAGGTAAGTTTTGGCAAAAAGCTCAAGGCCAAACTTTCGCTGGGCAGGATTGCCAATCCGAACAACCGCTTTGATGCGGACGTCTATTCCGGTATCTTCACCTATCCGCTGGGCAAGCGCACCAATCTTTATGCCGGTTACTATTATTTGAAACCGCAGACCACAGGTTTTAAGGCCATTCGCCGGGAAGATTATTCTCTGGGCAATATCGGCTTTGATACCCTGTTAGGGAAGAATTTCCGCTTTATTGCGCTGTATTCCCGCAGCAATGCATCGTCCACCCTCGACGTGAACCGCAACGGGTTCCTGTTGGAGCTGGATTACAAGCGCATGCAGGTGCAGCATCCGGGCAGCTTTATGATTATGCTGCGTCATCTGCGTGTAAATGATACGACGGCGATTTCTTCCCGCTACGAGGCTTACTGCCAAGGACGTGCCCACGGTACGGAAATCGGTGCCTGCTATGCGCCGATTAAGAACGTAGAGCTGGGGGCGAAATATTTCTGGGGCAAGGATGAAATCACGCATAAGACCAAGACGTTTGTCCGCACAGAAGCCAAGTATTTCTTCTAATCGGCAATAACATTTCCATATTACACATATCACAGCAGGACTGTGAACGCGCTTTTTCGCCGTTCACAGTCTTATTTTGTTCATAAAAAGTTCATAATTTGTTCTTCTTCTGTTTATTGAATCCCGGCGGTAAGATGCTAAAATATTTACAGATTTATGAGAGCATAATGTGTGTTTATGGGAGTTTAGGAGGAGCATAAATGGAAAAGCAGGAGTGGGAACTGTTTTTGGACCGTATGCTGGCGCAGGGGGAGCAGGTTCGGGCGGCTGGCATGCCTGTACGGCAGGATGGCTACAGCGTGATTTTGGTGCAGTTGGCAGAGGTCAGCAGGCTGGCGCAGCTGCATAAGTTTCTGCAGGTGCAGCGGGAGGAACATCTGTTTATCAGCCAGCCGGTGGCTTATCAGCAGGGAGATTTGCTGGTGGCAAGCGGTGGAGAGGCGCTATTGGGAGATTTGTTGGTGGAATGGCAGATGGATTTTGGCGAGCAGTATGGTGCAGAGGTGGCCATGAGCATCGGCGGCAGTCATGATTTGCTGGATATTTACCAAAGTTTTCGGGAAGCACGCATGGCAGGTTTTTTCCAGCAGGTGACAGGAAAACGCGCCTTTGTGCAGAATTTTAATCGCATGGGGCTGTTTACCAGTCTTTTCCGGCAGAGCAGCGGGGATTTGATGGCTTTTTGTCAGCAGACGATTGGTCCCCTGCAGGCGTATGACGAGTCTTTTAATACGCGGCTTATCGAGACATTGCAGGCACTTTTGGAGGAGGATTTCAACTGGACAAAGACGGCGGCGCGGCTCTTTGTACATGTGAATACACTGCGCTATCGTTATGAGAAAATCCGGCAGATTCTGAATCTGGATGAGAGTCTGGCCATGCGGGCAAATCTGTTTGCCGCTGTGCGTACTGCGGAAGTGTTGCAGGCGATGAACAGGCCGCAGGTCACTGTGCTGCGGCCGAAAAAGCAGGAACGGAAGGAAGTATTTTGGCATGCAGATAAGAAAGCGGTTGTTTCTTTCTAATGTAATGATGTTTGCCTTGCCCTTCGCTGTCATTTTGGTGATGGCGGGGGCTTTATATTTATCCTATCAGGAGGCAAAACTCGGGGCCTTGGGCAATACTGCCCATGATAAGCAGGTGGTCCATGTGGTGCAGGAAGATATGCGCCAGACGGTGGTGAACCTGCCTTTGTCCCCGGCTGCCTGGGGGGAGAGTTTTGCGGAGTTGGCGCAGCGGCTGGATGCAGAACATTATCATTTGGCGGTGGTGGACAGCCGGAACAATGTGCTCTATAGCAACTTGACGGAAATCGAGGAATGGCAAATCGAGGCGGAGTTAAAACCGGTTGCCTTTGCGGAAGATTCGGCGGTATTTGTCTTTCGGGACAGCAACATCATCAAGTATATGTTCAGCCGAGAAAACAGTCAGTATCATCTGATTGGCATACGCAGTTTTGATATTTCCACGGGCAGGGGCTTTTTGGGCGGGCTTTATCATAGCTACGTCAGCGGGCTGCTGCTCGTGGGGCTGATTGTTTTTGTGCTGATTAATATGTGGCTGGCGCATCGGCTTTCCCAACAGATTCTGCGGCCGATTGACTCACTGGGGAAGGCAGCCAAGGCGGTGGAACAGGGGGACTTTTCCCATCGGATAAAGCCCGTGGGGGATGAGGAGTTCGCCTCGCTTTGCCGGCATTTTAACGGCATGGCGGCAAAACTTTCGGAATTGCAGGCGGCCCGCAAGGAAAGCGACGAGGAGCGCCGCACGCTGATTGCGGGGTTGTCCCATGATATCCGCACGCCGTTGACGGTGATTCGCGGTTATGTGGAGGGGCTGAAGGATGGCGTGGCCAAAGACCCCGCTATGGAGAGACGCTATTTAAACAAAATCGCGGAAGGCACGGAGCAGATAAGCCGCCTGTTGGAACGGCTGTTTTTGTATTCCAAACTCAATATGAAGGCTTATCCCTTTAATTTCCGGCAGCTTGAATTTGCTGGCTGGCTGCGCGGCAAGGCGGGCGAATTGCGGCAGCTTATGCCGGACGGCGATGCGCTGTGTATCAGCTTTTCGCCGCTGAACCTGCAGGTGTTGGTAAGGATGGACAGCACCGAAATTCAGCGGTTGCTAACGAATCTCCTGGAGAATGCGGTGAAATATCATCCCTGTCCGCAGGATTTGCGGGTGACGTTGAATGTCAGCCTGTTGGGCGAAGATTTGCTGTTGAAACTGGCGGATAACGGAATTGGGGTGTCTGCGGAGAATTTGCCGCGGCTCTTTCAGGAATTTTTCCGCACGGATGAGGCGCGCTCGGAAACCAAGCGGGGCAGCGGTCTGGGACTGGCTATCGGCAGGCGGATTGTTGAGGCGCATGGCGGCAGAATTTGGGCGGAAGCCGGGGCTCAGGAGGAAGGGCTTACGATTTGTATGGTATTGCCAACAGTGCATGGACAAAACGGGCAGGAGGATTGTTGATGGAAAAAATACTGCTGGTGGAAGATGACCGGGATATCGCTGAATTGGAGCGGGATTATCTGGAACTTAACGGCTTTGCCGTGGATATGGAAATGAACGGCCGTGAGGGGCTGGAAAAGGCGCTGGCTGAAGATTATGACCTGCTGCTTTTGGATGTCATGCTGCCGGATTTGGATGGGCTGGCCATCTGCAAGGCGGTGCGGGAGCAGAAGGAAATCCCCATCCTGTTGGTGACGGCGCGTAAGGAGGACATTGATAAAATCCGCGGGCTGTCCGTCGGTGCCGATGATTATATCGTAAAGCCCTTTTCGCCCAACGAACTGGTGGCACGGGTCAGGGCCCATCTGACCCGCTATCAGCGGCTGATGGCGGCGGCTGCCTATGTGCCCAAAGCGGAGCTGATACATGGCAGCCTGCGTCTTTTGCCCGATGAGCGCCGTGTGTTTTTGGCCGGGCAGGAAGTGCATTTGCCCAATCGGGAGTTTGAGCTGCTGGAATTTTTTCTGACGCATCCGGCGCAGGTATTTTCCAAGGAGGAACTCTTTGAAGCCCTTTGGGGCGCGGAGGCTGTGGGGGATATTTCCACCGTGGTGGTGCACGTGAAGCGCCTGCGGGAAAAAATCGAAACTGCGGAGGAGTGCCATATCAAAACGGTATGGGGAACAGGGTATCGGCTGAATAATCTGAACGAATAAATTTTAATGAAATTTTAATGCCTATCTAATGTTATTTATAGAAAAATGATGTATAGTAAGCCTCGGAGTTAAGAAATGGTAATTCTTTTGATAAGGGGTAGATAAAATGTTAAAGGTAAATGGTAAAAAAGTTTTGGCATTGGCTTTGGCTGGCATGTTCAGCTTTGGTATTGCCGGCATGGGAATGACTTCGGTTACGGAAGCTGCGGACAAGCCGGCTTATGAAGATGGCACGCACAATAAGTACAGCCATCGCATGAAAGAGGAAGATCGTACGCACAGACAGAATATACTGTCTTTAAGATATCAGAAAAGACATGGCGAGATATCGGAAGAGGAATTCGATAAGAAGATGAAGCAGGAACAGAAACGTCATGACCCTGTGGTCCGGGACATTAAGGACGATTACAATCGCCATAAATAAAGCTTGCCGCTTGGTACAGTACAAGAGCCTTCTCCTTTTTGGGGAAGGCTTTTTGCATGTCCTAAAGGCTTGTGTTACAATGGGAAAGTGATATTCTTACGTGGTGTTATCGGGGACTGGAGGGCGCTTATGCATAAATTGATTGGTCGCTTGGTTATCTACCGCGAGGCGGATAAGGAAGGGATTTTGTCTGGCTTGGCGGAAATCTGCCGCGCTGTGGATGCAGGTGATTTCGATTGCGAGGAGCTGGCGGGAAAAACGCTGGCTGTGGTCAATCGGCTGCTTGATGTGGCAACGCGCTATGGCTTTGATGGCAATTTGTGGCAGGCGTATCTCGCCTTTTTGCTTTCGGTGACGGAAGCGCCGTTCACGCTGGTCTGTGAGAAGCGGGGAGCGTCCTCGGGCAGTGTGCGACGTTTTGCCGAAAATGATTTGACGATTTTCTGCAAGCTGTGGGATTATGATTTTTCCGGGCTGGAAAAGGCTTTGGGGCTGGATTGTTTTTCCATTTTGACGGATTATCAGGCGGTGGCCAAGTCGGAGCAGATTTACAATAAGAGCGTCAGCGACAAGGTGAAAGAGCTTATGGCAGCTATCGGCGGGGCTGCAGATGGGGCGGCGCTCTTTACGGTGGTGACGGATTTTTATGCCAAATACGGCGTGGGGATGCTGGGCCTGAATAAGGCGTTCCGCGTATCGCCGGAGATAAGCATTACCGGGCAGCTGTTGGAGCCGATTACCACCACGGGGGATATTAAGCTTTCCGATATCGTGGGGTATGCGAGCCAAAAGGAACGGCTTGTGGCCAATACGGAGGCGTTTGTGCAGGGGCGCAAGGCGAATAATGTGCTTTTGTACGGCGATGCGGGGACGGGCAAGTCCACGAGCATAAAAGCTATCTTAAATGAGTATTATGACCAAGGCCTGCGCATGATTGAGGTCTATAAGCATGAGTTCCAGTATCTCCAGCGGATTATTGCACGGATCAAGAACCGCAATTACAAGTTCATCATTTACATGGATGATTTGTCCTTTGAGGAATTTGAAATTGAGTATAAGTATTTGAAGGCGGTTATCGAGGGCGGCCTGGAGGTCAAGCCGGACAATATCCTGATTTATGCCACGAGCAACCGCCGCCATCTGATTAAGGAACGGGTGGATGACCGGGCTGAGTTTGTGGACCCGGATTTGCATCCCAACGATACGGTGCAGGAAAAATTGTCGCTGTCTGACCGTTTTGGGCTGTCGATTGGCTATTTCAAGCCGAATCAGAAGGAGTATTTTGCTATTGTGGAGACCATTGCGGCGCGTTACCCGCAGATTAAGCTGTCCAGCGAGGAATTGCGGGCCGGGGCTGTGCGTTGGGAGATGAGCCATTCGGGCCTATCGGGACGTACGGCGCAGCAGTATATCAATTCTTTGCTGGGGCGTGTAGATTAATAGAGATGAAGGAGATTTTATGATCAAATTGATTCTTTCCGATATGGACGGTACGCTTTTGGATGAAAATAATCAGCTGCCGGCAGAGTTTGATGAGGTGATGGAGGAACTGCATAAGCGCGGCGTGCAGTTCGCGCCGGCCAGCGGGCGGCAGTATTATTCGCTGCTAAAAAGTTTTCCGCAGTATGAAGATCGGTTTATCTTTGTCAGCGATAATGGCACGATTGTGCGGCAGCATGGCAAGGAGCTGTTTTCGGATGTCATCGGGCGCGAGGTGGCGCGGGAAATCTTCAACAGCGTCAATGATGTGGAGGGCGTCTACAATGTGCTCTGCGGCAAGGAGACGGTGTATCTCTTGAAGGATAAGCAGCCGGAAGCGCAGATGGCGGAGCTCAAGAAGTATTTCCGGGCCGTGGAGATTGTGGACAGCTTTGACGATATCGCCGATGAGCCGATTAAGATTTCGTTTTTTACGCCGGATGCAGATGCGGAGGAGAAAATCTATCCGCTGTTTGCGCCGTATTATGATTCCATGCAGGTTGTGCTGGCCAGCGCTTATTGGGTGGATGTGACCAATAAGGGCGCCAATAAGGGCATGGCGGTGAAGGCGCTGCAGAAGCGGCTGGGGCTGAAGCCGGAGGAATGCGCGGTGTTTGGCGATTATATGAACGATTTGGAAATGATGGGGGCGGCTTATTACAGCTATGCCATGGAAAATGCGTATCCGCCGGTGAAGGAGGCGGCGCGGTTCGTGGCGCCGAGCAATGCAGAGCATGGGGTGATGAAGACGATTCGCGGCTTTATGGAACAGGGATTGTGTTGACAGCGAGGCTCTAAGGACGCCGAGAGATGATTTTCCGTCGCGTTGGGTTCGATGGATATAGGAGTGTGATTTTTTTGCAACAGAAAAAATATACGCGTTTTTTGGCACAGGCGGCGGTGATTGCGGCGGTTTATGTGGTACTGACGGTGGTGTTTGCGCCGTTTTCGTTTAGTGAGGTGCAGGTGCGGATTTCGGAGGCGCTGACGATTTTGCCGGTGTTTACGGC
>CADAAS010000120.1 GCA_902785885.1 Pseudoselenomonas ruminantium | reverse complement strand
GAATATTCAATATTTATGCTGATACTAAACTTAATGGACACCTAATGGTGTCCACTCGTCCTTACACGAACACTAAGCTCCTGCTGCGCCTATTCGGCTTGCACTCACTAAGTGTTCATAGTAAATAAAGCAGAGCAATATGCTCTGCTTTACCATAACGTATCTTACTTCTTGGCGTAACGCTTGTTGAACTTTTCGATACGACCGCCTGCCTGTACGTCACGCTGACGACCCGTGAAGAACGGATGGCATTTGGAGCAAACATCGACGCGCAGTTCTTTCTGCGTGGAACCCGTGGTGAACGTGTTACCGCAACCGCAAGTTACCGTAGCTTCGAAATATTCCGGATGAATACCCTGTTTCATTATTTACACCTCGCTTTCACCCCAACGAAACTGGGAATTGATACAAGCAAGCTATGCGCGAGCTTGGTTTAGACCTAGCCTACCTTTTGGGGCAAAGCCAGTCAAGTTTTGACTTGGAACCAGACGTCAGTACGTCCAGTACCCGAATATTATAGCACGAGCAAAGTCACTATGCAAGGAATCCTTGAAAATTTGCTTGAAAATTTTTCCTTCCTATATGATAATGGTAGTGTATATCAAGATATTACGCGAACTTCACATACAGAAAGGAAAATATTATGGCTAAACAAACCATGCAACATCAGTGCAGCTTCTGCAAGCGGATTATCAACGTCCGCGACCAGTACGACCTGCCCATCTACGACCCCAACACCGGCTTTGCCATCTGCCGCAACTGCATCAAGGAAGTCAACCACTTCTTAGAGGAACACGATGCCGCACAGGTGCAGGATGAAAAGCAGGTCTTTGCCGGCGAACTTGATGATATTCTCGCCAAGAACAAGCCCCATATCATCAAACAGTACCTCGATGAATACATCATCAATCAGGACAGAGCCAAGAAGATTCTTTCGGTGGCCGTCTACAACCACTACAAGCGCATGAAATACGGCTATCAGCAGAGTGACGGCACCGAAATCGAAAAGTCCAACGTCATCATGCTCGGCCCCTCCGGCTGCGGCAAGACGGCGCTTTTATCCCACCTATCGAAACTTTTGGACATTCCCTTTGCCGTAACGGATGCTTCCAGCCTGACAGAAGCCGGCTTCGTCGGCGCTGACGTAGAAGTCGCTGTCCGCAACCTCTACTACGCTGCCGATAAGGACGTGGAAAAGGCCGAACACGGCATCATCTATCTCGATGAATTCGACAAGATTGCCCGCAAGTCCGGCGCCAACAACTCCATCACCGCCGACCCCGGCCACGAAGGCGTGCAGCAGGCGCTCCTCAAAATGCTTGAAGGCAGCGTGGTGGAATTCACCTCCCGCGGCCAGCGCAAACATCCCGAAGCCCCCACCATCAAAGTGGATACGAAAAACATCCTCTTTATTGTAGGCGGTGCCTTTGTCGGCATTGATGATGTGATTGCCAAGCGCCTCAGCAAAACCAGCACGATTGGTTTCGGCGCCGAAATTCAGGGCAAGGAAGACAAGCCCAAATTTGACGAGCTCATCCATAAGGTTCGCCCCGAAGACCTCATGCAGTATGGCATCATTCCTGAAATCATCGGCCGTCTGCCCGTTATTTGCACGCTCGAAACCTTGGACGAAGACGCCCTGCTGCGCATCCTCACCGAGCCAAAGAACGCTCCGGTCAAACAGTATGAAAAACTTTTGGCCATGGATAACGTCGAACTGGAATTCCAGGAAGAAGCCCTGCGCGCTGTCGCCCGCAAGGCCATCGAACGCAAGACCGGTGCCCGCTCCTTGAAGGGCATTATCGAAGACTTGATGCTCGATGTCATGTTCGATATCCCAAAATCCAACGAGCCACGCAAAGTCATCATCACCAAGGCCTGCATTGAAGACGGTGCTCAGCCTGAAGTGGTGAAGAAGTAACACAAGCTTACTTCTTTGGTTCCGGCAGCAGGAAAGTCGCTGCCGCGCAGCAGATGGATATGACAAAAATCACCATCATCACAGCGGCAATACCAAAGCTGTCTGCATACCAGCCTAGCGACGGCACGATAATCCCGCCTAAGCTAAAGGATAGTCCCAGCGTCACGCCGGAGGCAAAACCCAAACTCTTGGCCAGATAGCTCTGTCCGAGCACCACAAACGCTGCATATGGCCCCTGCATGGCAAAGCTCATGGGAATCAACATGGCATAGACGGTCCAAATGCTCTGGGTAAAAATCACCACAGCCAGACACGGCACCAACAGGCAGCAGCCATAGCGCAGGGTTTTGACATAGCCCTTGCGGTCTGCCAGCCTGCCGCCCACCAAGGTCGCCAATACGCCGGCTATCGAAATAATCGACAGCGTGGCACTGCCTACGGCTGGAGTTGCCCCCAACGCCTGAATGCAGAACAGCGGCAGGAAGCTGCTGATCGCCGTAAAAAGCGTGGAACGAAAGACAATCACCAAAAACAGCCGTGAAAAGGCACGCCAGTCATTTTCCCGCATTACAGCAGCTGCCGCAGACTTATGTTGAGCCTGTTGCAGCTGCTTTTTGCTTTCCCGTGCAATGGCCGGTGCCGCCAGGAAAATCATGCCGGCCGTGAACAGGGACGCAATCCCGTAAAAGGCTGTCCCCTGCATGCCAAATGTCGTTACAAGAAAGACCGCCAGCAGCGGGCCCAGTCCAAAGCCGCCATTGCCGCCCACGCTGAAGATGCTCATGCCCTGACCTTTTTTCGCCCCGGCAATCGCATTAACATTGCGAGCCGCTTCCGGGTGAAAGATGGAGCTGCCAATGCCCATCAGCGTTACGGCAGCAAAAATACCCCAGTAATTGGTCACAAAACCGGTTGCCGAAAGTGACAGCCCCGCCATAAGCACGCCCAGCACCATAAACCACTGGCGGGAGCCTTTATCGGCCAGCCAGCCAAACAGTGGCTGAATAATCGAGGACAAAAAAGACGAGGCAAACATCAGCCCCGCAATCGACGTATAATCCATGCCGTATTCGCTGACAAAAAACGGCAGCAGTGCTGGCAGGGAACCACTGTTGATGTCCACACTTAGATGCCCTGCCGAAAGCATATAGAGATATTTTTTATTCATCACGCCAAAAGCTCCTTCAAAAAATTTATTCCCATTGTAACAAATATTTCCATCACGAGCAATTTTACTCACAATTGAATATCACCAAAGAAAAAGCAGGCCTGTCGGCCAAAAATGACCGGCTGCCTGCTTTTTTACGTCAATCAACGATTGTTTGTATTGCCATCATCCCAGCAATAGCCTCTGTGCCCGCGTCCACGACCGCCACAGTACCAGCCATCATTGACCTGATTATCTGCATCCTGCCAACAATACCCAGGACGGGCATCTACTTTCGTGTCTGCTGCCAATGCCGGAACTGCGCTGGCCAGCATCAAGCCGGCAGCGAAGGCTGCAAAAATTTTCTTCATGGTAAAACCTCCTGTACATGTACATCTTCCTGTTAACAGTTGATTAACAATTTCATTTTACCAATCAATTGTGACGTTAATGTGACTATTGAAGCTTAAATATCCATAGAGCTGATGTTCTCCGCTTTCATAAAGGCGGAGATTTTTTGTACGCCCCGCATAACCTCGTTGTAGTTCTCCGGGGTCAACGACTGCGGGCCATCGGAGAGCGCCTTGGCCGGGTTGGGGTGAACTTCCATCATCAAACCGTCAGCACCGGCAGCAATGGCCGCAAAAGCCATGGGTTTTACCATTCTCCATTTGCCCGTGCCATGGCTCGGGTCAACGATAATCGGCAGGTGGGACAGGTGCTTTACAGCCGCCACCGCACTTAAATCCAGCGTATTGCGCGTATAGGTTTCGTAGGTGCGAATACCGCGCTCACAGAGCACCACATTGGGATTGCCTGCATTCATAATGTATTCGGCAGCATTGAGCCATTCGTCAATGGTCGCGGCCAGACCACGTTTCAGGAGCACCGGCTTGCCGCATTTGCCCACTTCCTTGAGCAAACCAAAGTTCTGCATATTGCGCGCACCAATCTGCAGCATATCCGCATACTCGGTCACCCGTTCAATGGCTTCGACCGTGGTAACTTCCGTCACCACGCGCAGGCCTGTACGCTCGCGGGCTTCGGCCAGATATTTCAGGCCTTCCACTTCCAGCCCCTGAAACGCATAAGGGGAAGTGCGGGGCTTGTAGGCACCGCCGCGCAGGAATTGCGCACCGGCCTTTTTCACAATTTCCGCCGCTTCAAAGAGCTGTTCTTTTGATTCCACCGCACAGGGGCCAGCCATAACAACAGGCGTACCGTCACCGATTTTTACCCCGGCCACATCAATTACGCTGTTTGCGGGATGGAATTCCCGGCTGGCCAGCTTGTAGCTCTTGGAAATCTCCACGCTCTTTTCCACGCCCTCCAAAGCGTCAATGGGCACGGATGCCAGCCGCGTCTTATCGCCGATAACGCCGACAATCTTCTGCTGACTGCCTTCCATCACCTTGGCCTGCAGGCCTGCGCCCTCAATAACGGCAATGACTTCCTTAATGTTTTCCGCCGTAGCATCCACATTCATGATAATAACCATAATTCCATCCCCTTCTATATGAATGATTAATTAACCGTAAGTACGGGGAACGTCCCCAGATTCCGCAGCCAAATGCTTTTCTTCTCCACCGCTGCCAAAGATTCTGCTAACTGCGGCGAATCGCTATACTCCAAATCAAAAAAGAATATATATGCGCCAAGTTCCGTTCTGGCAGGCCGCGACTCAATACGCGTCATGTTGATGCCCCGCTGGGCAAACTCCTTCAAGACTTCAAAGAGTGCACCAGCCTTCTGCCCGTCAATCTGGCAGATGACCAATAATTTTTCCTTGGGCAAAAATTCCAAGGCCTGCCGTCCTACCTGGAAAAACCGGGTGCAGTTGGCGGCACTGTCCTGAATCTCTGTGGCAATCGGCACAAGCCCCAAAAGTTCCCCCGCCCTGGCCGTGGCAATGGCGGCACTGCCGGAATCGGCCGGCGCCTCGGCCACAATCTCTGCCGCCCGCGCGGTACTGGCCACCTTGATGAGCTCTGCCTGCGGATAATGCGCCTGCAAAAACGCCCGGCACTGGGAAATCGGCTGCGCATGAGAATAAATCCGCTTAATCTCACCCTGACGCCGTGCCAACAGCTGATTATGGACAGGCCAGATAAGCTCCCGCCAAACCGTCAGCCCCTCACTGCGTGCCAACGTATCCAAGGTGATATTGATGGCCCCCTCCAGCGAGTTTTCCACCGGCACCAATGCCGAATCCACCTCACCATTTTCGACCGCCTGCAAACAGTCAAAAATATCGGCAAACAGCACCAATTTATAATCCTCGCCTGTCTGGCGCTTCAAATACACCGCCGCCGCCTCACTATGGGTTCCCGCCGGCCCCAGCACGCCCAAAGTCATCGCCATAAACACTCCCCCAGAATCTCAACAATTGACAATATCATAGCATAATAGAATTAAATTAACAAGTATTTCCATCAAAAGTTACAAACAGTATATTGTAAGCATACATATGTACTTAAAATACAACAGAATCACTGTGAATTAAATTGCAACAGCCTAAGGGGCAGGATGGCTATGGGGCCACAGCGTCAGCGCCGCGGCGTAAAGAAAGCATTTTTTCCCCACATAAAAAACAGCTAAAAAGACCAACTGTCTGAGCACAGCGAGTTTTGGTCTTTTTAGCTGTATAAAGGGAAAAAATGATTTCAGCCGCAGAGCGAAGCCGTGGCACAATAGCCATCCTGACCCGCCAAGCACTGCGAATATCAATCACTCAAATCCTGTTTTAACTTTAATAAATCCGGACACAAATCCCCAATGGAACTAGCCAAATCATCCTTCGGCTGCAAAATATCGAGCACCGGCTGCATGGTCTTGCGGAATTTTTCATCATCCTGCATGAGCACCAATATTGCGCTGGTATTGATGGCATCCGCAAGTGCCGTATGCTGCGTGCCCTCGAACTTATGGTCCATCGCCCCCAAAGCATGTTTCAATGCCAGGCTGTTATGCAGCCCCAAACGGTCATCAAATACCTGCTGCAAATCCACCCAACGGCTGTCCAGCCAATTTACATCAAAGTCCGGCAGCTTGAAGCGGCATTCCTTCTTGAGCTGCTTGATGTCCGACATGCTCCAGGAATAAATCTGCGTTTCTTCCTCGCCAATCCAGTCCACAAAGCGCTGAAAGGCCTCGACATAATGGCCATGCCCATCGACCATTTCCTGCTTGATGCCGGTAAGGTTCGTGATATGCTTCTTGATCTTGCCATACTCCGGCTCCACATAGCACTGGAACTCCGCCTCCTGCTGGAAGTTCTCATCCAGGCGCACTGCGCCAAATTCGATAACCTCTTCCTTCATGTGTTTCTTGACTTCGCGAAAATCCCGGTCTACAGGATTCATTTCCAAATCTATAACAACATACTTCATTCACTTATCCCTGCGCTTTCCTTATACTTTACTATTAATATTCTACTGAAAAGCGCCGTTTCCTTCAATACATTTTACTCAGCGGGCACATAAAAATTGCACCAATCGCACAGCTGCTGCAATATCGTCCAAGTCATACTGACGCACGGACAAATCCCCATGCTCACCAGAACTAAAGACCGCTACCGTATCGTCATCTACCACCAGTTTTCCCAGCCCGCGCCACAATGAGATTTTGGGTGCCGTACCATGGTTGCGGCTCTCAATCAACACCACATCCACATCCGCAAACCGCCCTGCAATGTCCAAAAGACTGGCTCTATTCTCCGTCCGCTGCTGAATAAAATAGCCCCTCGGCGATACCACCGCCACACCATCAGCGCCCGCCTGCCGGAACCGCCAGCTGTCCTTGCCTTCCTCATCCACATCATAGCCATGACAATCCCCCTTGACCACACCGACCCGCAGGCCTTGTGCCTTGAGATGAGGAATCAGTTTTTCAATAAACGTGGTCTTGCCCGTATTCGACTGCGGTGCTGATATGGTTATCAACGGCACAGGTCGCCCCTCATTCAGCAATCTCCCCTGCACCAAACGAAAATCCGCCGGCGTATTGACATTAAAAAAATCATCACTATCCGCAAGCTCCACAAATTTATGCGGTACCTGCTCAATAACCTGACCGATTTTATTCTCTCCTTGTTCAAGCGCCCTTTCCACCACAGGCAAAATCTGCCGATGATAAAGCCCCGCCAGCGGCTGCCTGCGGCCACCCACCACAGGAATAATCGCCAGTTCCCCAGCTGCAGCGGCTAACAAGGGTTGCAAATGTTCATAAGTCAGCAGCGGCATATCACAGGACACAGCCAACGCATAATCCGCCTGCAACCGAGCCAGCCCCGAGCGAATCCCCTCCAACGGCCCTGCCGCAGGACGCGAATCTGCCTCAAAAGCCAAACCATACGCAGAACATAGCGCAGACAACTTCTCCGATTCTTCCGCACCACACAAATACCGCTCCCGAAAAGGAACCGCCGCCGTTTTTTTCAGCATGCATTCAAGCATGGAACACCCATCCAACGCCAAAAACCGCTTATCCCGCCCCATCCGCAAGCTTCTGCCCCCGGCAATAACCAGCACACCAATATCCTGAAAATCCACCTGACAGCCGCCCCCGTTCATACTTCTTATCGCGAAACAGCCCGTTGGCGAGTAATGTTTTTCGCAGCGGTCTAAGCGAAGAAAAATATTACCTGCCAACGGGCGTCCTTATTAGCAGAATCCCCGCCAATGGCCTCCTTACTAGAACGACACGCCAGCCCGGCAGCAGGTAATGTTTTTTCGTAACGTTTGACAAGCCTGCAGGTCGCGTTGATTAAATGAAATTCTCCCAGATTCGTGGAGAGTGGCTGTCCATTGCAAGGCGACAAACCGCAGGCATAGCGGTGCTATGTCAAGGATTTGTCAACGCAGCAGGAACAGTCAATATCCATGAAGGTGGGAGGATTGAATTAATCAACACGGCCAGAGTGAAGAAAAAATATTACCTGCTGCCGGGCGTCCTTAGCACCTCGATGTAATCCGAATTATAAAACTTCCTTAACAACCCATGCCAGCAGATTTTCCTCCACCGCACATCCCACATATTTAGCCACCTTTTGCGTTTCCGGATGGGCATTAGCCGCCGCCACGCCAATATCAGCCTCAGCCAGCATTTCATTATCGTTGAGATAATCCCCGCAGGCAATAATCTCCACGCCCGGCAGCTGCTCACGGATAGCTGCGACCATCGCGCCCTTGGACACATGCTTTGCCACGAATTCATAGTAGTTATCCTCGGAGTAAAAGCCATTTGCTAAAGGCGCTACACCCATTTCTTCCGCCAACGCCACATATTTTTCCAAATGCTCATGCTTGTCACAGGCAAAGAATTTAAGCCACGGCGTTTTTAGCGTATCCGTAAGGTTGGTCAGTTCCGTATGCACATAGCGGTAATACTCATGCGGCAGGCGCGGGTCGTCATTGGCTGCCGGCGTGATGATATGGCAATTATCCGCCGTATAGACCTCGATACAGGCTTCGGGAAATTCTGCCAAAGCACGCTGGGCAAATGCAGGCCAAAGATTATCCGTATCCCCCGCCGTAAGCGGCATGGTTTTGAGCACCTTTTTCGCCGCCCACTCGTAGAGCATGGCCCCGTTAAAGAACACTGAGGGCGCATTGATGGGAAGTCCTTCCACATAACCTGCCGCCGCTTCCGGCGTGCGCCCCGTGGCAATGGCAAACAGCCCGCCCTCAGCCACAAAACTGGCAATCGCCTGCCGGTTCTCTGCCGAAATCACGCCGCCACGCGGAATCAACGTGCCATCCAAATCGGAAATAATCATCTTGCCTGTATATTTGCCCATCGTGAATCCTCCAAAATTATAACTTTATCCCCACAGTGATTTCCTGCATAAAGGCCTTGGGTGTGGTATGCAAATACTTCTTGAACACCTGGCTGAAATTCTTGTACTCACCAAAGCCCGTCTGCTCTGCGACTTCATAAACCCGCCAGGTTCCTGCCTGCAGCATTTCAATTGCCTTTTGCAGGCGGTATTGCGCCAGGAGATTGCCAAAGGTCTGCCCCGTTTCCTCCTTGAGCTTGCGTGACAAATAACTCGTGGAAACACCGAGTTCAGCCGCAATCGCCTCGCTGCTGAGCTTGCCGGCAAAGCCTGCCTCAATGCGCTGCAGTACCGCCTGCACATAGGGATTGCCCGTATGATAGGCCGCTTTTAAGCCCTCATCCCAGGAAATGCTCTCCTGCGGCACAGGCTGTTCCTGTCGGCCAATTTTGGCCAAGGCCTTAGCCAAATCTTCTTCATTTACCGGTTTTAACAGATAGTCGCAGACGCCTAAGTGCAAGGCGGTCTGTGCATAGGAAAAATCAGCATAACTGGTCAGATAGATGACCTGTGGCGGATTTTTCTCTGCCCGCAAGACCTCGGTCAACGCAATGCCATCCATGACCGGCATCTTGATATCCGTCAAAACCACCTGCGGTCGTGTCCTTTGAATAACCTGCAGCGCCTCTTTGCCATTAGCGGCTTCGCCTACAACCCGCGCGCCCATCTTCAGCCAGTCAATGGTGCACACCAGCCCCCGGCGAATAATGTCTTCGTCTTCTACAATGACCAAATCAAGCATCTGGCAACTCCTTCTTTAATATTGGCAGCTGAAGACGAATTTCCGTACCGCCCTCCGCCGGACAATTTATGCTAAGGCCACAGTTCTCGCCATACAACAGTTGCAAGCGCCGCTGTACATTGAACAGCCCCTTATGGCTGCTGTTGTTTTCGCTGCGCCTTAACAATTCGTTCAACTGTGCCAACCGGTCTTTCTCAATGCCGCCACCGGCATCTTTGACCAATATCTGCAACAAATTGTCCTGCCGCTTGACCTGAAACATAATCCGCAGATTTCCCTCTGCATTCTCGCCGTATTTTATGGCATTTTCCAATAGCGGCTGGAACATCAGCTTGGGCACAGGAACCTGTCGCGCCGCTTTATCCACATCAGCCTTAAAATCCAAACGGCTGCCAAAGCGGTACTTTTGGATTTTCATATAGCTTTCCAGATATTTCAAATCCTCCTGCAAGGCAACCTGCCGCCCATCACCAGCAATGCTGTAACGCAAAAGCGCCGAAAGCGCCATAATCATTTCCGTGGCTGCTCCGGGGTCAAGGCGCACCATAAATTTGATGTTTTCCAGCGTATTAAAGAGAAAATGCGGATTAAACTGCGATTCTAGCTCCCGCAATTCGGCAATGGTCGTCAAATTGTCCAACGCCTGTACCGTAAGCCGGCTCTCCCGCCGCACACTGCGCAGGATAAGCGGAATCATCAAGAGCACCGCCAAAATCACTGCCCCTGCGGCAATAATATAGCGCACCAATAAGTCCGTAACAGGCGACACGACATGCAATTGATATTCTTCCCCGCCAAAGGGAATTGCCATGCGCGTCACATAGAAAAAATCCTTGCCCTCATGGATGATTTCATGGTCAGCCTCTGCAAAATCCGCCTGTATTTTGCGGCCATCCAGCACTTTTTCCCCATATTTTTCCAGACGGGCATTGCCAAAGGGGTCGGCCAGCACGAGCGCCACACCTTTGCCCTCTGCCAGGCTGTTCAGATAGGCAGCCGGCACATCGTAAAGCAGATAGCCCACGGCTTCGCCATCCATGACAATCGCCCGCCCACACAGCAAATTCTGCCCCATAGCAACGGGCAAAAATTCCAGACAGACTTGATAGGGCTCACGCGCCAAACGATTCCAAATGCCCCATTTCTTATCCACGGCAGGCATGTATTCCGGCAGCTTTTTACGGCTGCCCAAAAGCACTTCGCCATCTTCATCCAGCACATAGAAATCTGCCCCCGTATGGCCAATATCGGCGTAAAGCCGACCAAAAGCCTCCGCCCGCTCGTCGCTGTCCTCCCACTGCGATAAATCCCGAGCCTTCCCCAGAAAAAGTGCCGTGGCGGCCGCATTGCGGGAAAAATCATCACTGACCGCCGCCAAACGCTCTGCCGCCTGCTCCCTGGTTTCATCATTCACGCCCACCACCGAATACCGCCAGCTTGCCACGAGCAAAATCGTGCCCAAAAGCGTCAACACAAATAAAGGCACCAAGGCATACATGGCCAGGGCGCGCTGCAAACGGGATTCAAAATAACGGTGCATGGGGATGGGCTCCTTTCGGTTACGTTCTAAGTTACTACTCCATTATAGCGAAAAAACAGTTGCATTTTCAAGATATTACCTGCCGGAGGAGGGGCGTGGGACAGCTGCTTTCCGCTTGTCCTTGCTGCTAAAATGCTTTTTTGTCTTTTATGTGGCTGAAAAAATCAAAACTCGCATTCGCTCAAACAATAGATTTTTCCAGCCACGACAGCGGTAGACAAAAAAGCATTTCTTAACGCAGCAAGCCCAACGCTCCAATCAGCAGTCCCACGCCCCTCCTCCAAGAAAAGCTAATCCTATCAAGCACCTCCCCTTCTCACAAAACAGGCGATAGGCGCTTCACGGCCGGACAGGACGGCTTGCCATCACTGCAGTAACTTCGCGGCAGGATTGGGAGCCTGCGTGTCTCGCATTAACTTGGTCTGACGGGGGCGGTTTGCCATAAGCGGAGCTTTTGACCTTGGTCGTAAAAAAATTATTTTTTGCCAACTACTAAAATAGCGTGAAAAGCCAACTGTCTGAGCAAAGCGAGTTTTGGCTTTTCACGCTATATAAAGGGCAAAAAATAATTTTAGACCGAGGTCTTAGCGCAGCGTTGGCAAACCGTCCCCATCAGACCAGCATCGGCCAATCTAAGCAGGCTACCAGTCCTGCCGCGCCACGAACAATTTACTGCACGCTGGTAAAGATATCTTTGAACTTATCCAGCCATGCCTTCTTGTTCTTGTTCACTACTTTCTCCTCATCATTGATGGAGTTAATCTCCGATTTCGGCAGGAGCCCTACCGGTGCGGCTACGTCATCGCGAACGCTGCGGCGATGGAGTTTCTGCGTGATGAGGGTCTGTGCTTCCTTGCTCGTGATGAAGTCGATGAACTTCTTGGCATTTTCCATATGTTTGGCATTTTTGATGATGTAAATGCCATCCGGCTTGGAAATTACGCCTTCCTTCATGTAAACCAGCTTAACCGGCGCACCATCGGCAACGTATTTTGCGCCGCCTTCTTCAAAGGTCAGGCCTACAGCGTACTCGCCATCGGCTACGCCTTTATACACAGCCGAGGAACCGGACAGCAGCTTGCCATCGAGATTCTTGGCCAGTTTTTCCACATAATCCCAGCCCTTGTCGGGGTCGCCTTTGCCCATGGCATAGAGCATATTAATCAGGTGCTCATAGGAAGAAGACGATTTAGACGGGTCAGCAAAGGCAATCTTGCCCTTGAGTGCCGGATTCAGCAGGTCTTCATAACCTTCCACCTTCACATCCCCAATCAGGTTCGTATTAATCATGATAACACTGGGAATATCCGTGAAGCGGGTAATCGAACCTTCCTTATTCTTGAAAGCCTCCTGCACATGGTCTTCATTGACGGAACGATATTCCTCAAACAGCGCAGCCTTCGGCTTCATCGTGCCTAAGGAACCACCCCAGAAGATATCGGCCAGCGGATTGCTCTTTTCCGATTCCACACGTTTTAAGAGTTCGCCGGTGCCGGCAGCCACGACTTCAACCTTGACACCGCTCTGTTTCTCAAATTCTTCCACCAGCGGATTGATAAATGCCAGCGGATGCGGGCAGTAGATGACGACCTTGTTCTCGTCACTGCCAGCACTCTTTGCCGCATCCTTCTGTTCCCCGCCGCCGCCACAACCGGCAAAACAGGTGGTGAGCATCGCCGCGCCTAAAAGCCCGGCAATCCATTTTTTCAGCTTCATAACGAAACCTCCCTTAAAATAAAGTTATAGCGCTATAACGTAACATCGCGGCGACCAGATACCTTGAAGAAGATAACCATGGCCGTGATGGTCGTTAACGTAAGAATCGTGGACAGGGCCGCCGCCGTGCCGTAGCTGGCGCGGATAACCTCGGTGTAGATGGCTACCGACATGGTTTTCGTCGCCCCTGTGAACAGGATTACTGAAGAACTCAGTTCATTGATGGCCGTAATCCAGGAGATAATCGCCCCGCTCATGACGCCGGGCAGCATCATCACCGCCGTGACCTTGAAGAATGTCTTGACCGGCGAAGCACCAAGGCTTATCGACGCCTCCTCCAGACTTGGGCTCAGCTGATAGAGGATAGCCGAACTGGAACGCAGCGTATAGGGCAGACGACGGATAACCAAGGAAATGATGATGATAATCGCCGTCCCCGACAGCAGCATAGGTTCTTCGTTAAATGCCAACAGCAGCGTGATACCGAGTACCGAACCCGGAATAATATAGGGGAACATCGTCAAGGTATCAATGACATCCGTAAGCCAGCTCTTTTTGCGGGTGGTCAGGTACGCCACCGTCATGCCCAGGAACACAATCATGGCCATGGCCGCCGTGCTGTAAAGGTACGTATTAGTAATGGCCGTGCCCAAGGATTCAAAAATCGTGCGGTAGCTGTCCAGAGAGTAGCCATCCACAAAGATGGAGCCATTGGTCTTGAGGAACGATGTATAGATAACCACGAGCTGCGGAATCATCGAGAGCGCCACGAGCACATAAATGCACAGATGCATGACGACGTTCTTAACTCCCGTCATTTCGCCCACCGGCAACGGCCGCAGGGAGCTCATGGTAAAGGACTTCTTATTGACCACATATTTCTGCAGCATAAAGATGGTCGAGGTAATCAGCACCATAATCGCCGCCATCGCCGCCGCGAAGTTGGCCTGGTCACCGACTTCGTTGATGAACTCCGAGTAAATCATGACCGGCATGACGTTAAAGCCTTCGCCAATCAGCATCGGCGTACCGAAGTCGGCCATCGCATTCATAAAGACCATCAGCGCACCTGCGAGAATCGTCGGCGTAATCAGCGGCAGCATAATCGTAACCACTTTCTTGATACCGCTGCAGCCCAGGCTCTCCGCCGCCTCAATGAGCGCCGAGTCGATATTTTTCATCGCCCCAGCCACATAAAGGTAGATAAAGGGATAAAGCTTCAAGGTCAAAACGAGCAAAATCCCCGCAAAGCCGTAGATGGACGGAAAATCAATCCCCATGCCCGCCAGCCATTGCGTCAGGATACCACTGCGGCCGCCAATCAGAATCCACGAGTACGCGCCGATAAACGGCGGGGACAGCAGGGAAATGATGATGCAGATTTCCACGATATTCTTGCCCCGCACCTTGAACAGCGTCATAAAGTAGGCCAGAGCCGTACCGATAATCACCGCGAGGACCGTCACGCAGGTCGTAACGCTGAAGCTGTTAATCATCGACTGATAATAATATTTCCTGTCAAAGAAATGCGTGAAGTTCTCCATCGTGAACTCCCCGGTTACCGCATCCTGAAAAGCACTGGCAAACAGGGAGAACAGCGGGTACATCAAAAACAGGCCGAATACCACAATGGAAAGCAGGGTTATCCACGCCCAGAAGTCCCATTGGAATCGCTTATTCATTTTCCACCACACCTTCCATCAGGCTCTTGGAACCATCAGCCATGAAGACATTGACCTTGGCGGCATTGGGTTTCAGATAAACCGTATCACCGATATCGAGCACACGTTCCGCATGGCCCAAATCCTGACTGAACTCAATGGCAGGCTGGTCGGGTATCAGCATATCATCCGGGAAATCCAGCCCATAGGTGATGTACTTGCCCAGGAAAACCTTGGTCTTGATGGTGCATTTTACGCCCTGTCCTTCGCCGCAAATGGAAAATTCTTCGGGCCGTACCGCGATGGTCACATCATCGCCAACCTTAGCCGCCTCATTGAGATTGTTCATGGGCAGCACAAAACCATCGGCAAAGACCACGGCCTTGCTGCCGCCGCTTTCCTCAATGCGGCCCTTAAAGAGATTGGAGTGGCCGATAAAGGTTGCCACGAACACATTGTAAGGACGGGTATAAATCGTATGGGGCGAGGCCGTCTGCTGAATCACGCCCTTTTTCATAACCGCAATACGGTCAGAAATCGCCAACGCTTCTTCCTGGTCGTGGGTAACATAAACGGTCGTAATGCCCACCTGCTTCTGCACCTCACGGATAGCCGAGCGCATCTCCACACGCAGCTTGGCATCGAGGTTCGAAAGCGGTTCATCCATCAACAGCACACTCGGATGAATGACAATGGCACGGGCCAGCGCCACGCGTTGCTGCTGCCCGCCGTCCTGATACTCCGTAATCTGCACCACATCGAGAATCTTATCGACTTTGGCCTTCATCTCGTCTTTCGGCATATTGCGCAGCTTCAGACCATACTCAACATTTTCCCGCACCGTCAGATGGGGGAAAATCGCGTAACTTTGAAACACCATGCCGATATTGCGCTTGTGGGCTGGAATATCGTTAATCACCTGGTCATTGAAGCGAATCTGCCCGCCCTCAATGCTGTTGAACCCGGCAATCATGCGCAGGAGCGTGGTCTTGCCACAGCCTGACGGCCCCAAAAGCGTGAAGAATTCTCCATTCCTGATGTTCTGTGTCAGCTGCGGGATAATCGTCAAATCCCCGTACCGCTTAACCACCTTATCCGCCGTAATGGCAACACTCATTGCCCTCTCCTCCATTCGCACTTCTTATCATTCACTAGCTTGTTTTCATTTTATCGCCAATAAAAATAATAAACAATCCAAAATAAAGGATAAATATCCGAAAAAATGAACCACTCCGAAACCGAAATGGTTCACTAAATTTCTTATTTTTGTTTTGCCGCCCACATGGTTCCCACGCAGACCAACACCGCCCCCAGCCACAAGAGCCAAATACAGGGCTTTACGCTGATGCTCGTCGTCACCGGCTGGCTGAGTTCTGCCGTAAGCGCAGGCATACTCTCCACACGAATCTGTTTGCCGCTTTGGGTAATCCCCGTCAGGCGCAAACGCCTTTGGCCGTTAAAGACCTCAACCGGCTTTGATGTGGCGCCGTCTTTGGTCGCGGTCAGCTGCAGCTGCGCTTCTTCAATCGTATTGCCATCCGTCACGCCCACCTTGGCCGTCACCAGCATGGTGCCATCGGCCTGCTTTTCCATCGCCGCTTCTTCAAAGCGGTACGCCAGCACATCATCCATGCCCATATGGCCCTGCTTCAAAATCATTTCCATGCGGTCCTTGTCCTTGGGCGGCGTGGGTGCAAGGTAAACATCACCGCCCAGCCCTTTGGCGATGGCCGGTTCCCGGGCCGCGTCTTCCCCATTGGCATGGAGTTTGGTCAGGGCACGGACTTCCTGCCCGTCCACCTGATACACATAGTATTTTTCCTTATTGCCATCCGCAAATTCCTGTCCCTGATAGCGGATTTCGTGCCCAAAAACCGTGTAGCTTTCGCCCACCTGCAATTCCTGACTATGCGACTGACTGCCCGAACCGGCCAACACAAAGGCCAGACAGGCAAGCCCCAAGCCAATATGCGCCACAGCACCGCCTGTCTGCAGCCCAGACTTGCGCCAGGCAAGAATGGCCGCCCCTGCTGCCAGCAGAGAAGCTGCGGCGAGCAGGCAGGGCAAGACCTGCCGCACACCGGCAAAATAAGCCGCCCCTGCACCGAGCAGCCCCAAAACAAGCAGCGGCATGCCGGAAGCCAAAACTTTTCCCGGACCATAGCCGCGCAGCAGCGCACAACTGATGACTAAAAGCATGGCAATTGCGAGTGGCATGGTCGTCCGCACATAAAAATCCGTATCCACGGCCGCAGGTTTTCCCAGCAACTGCGTGAGGAGCGGCATGGACATGCCCAAAAAGACAATGACGCTGACAAAGACCATAAGCAAAGCGCCCAAAAGCAGGAGAAACTCCCGGCTGTCATAAGCTGGATAATATTCCCCCTTGGGCAGGCTGCCCGCCTTTGCCATAAGCAATAACAGCCCCGCAAGCAGCACAATGGCATTGACCACCGCAATGCTCATGCCAATGCTGTCCCCGGCAAAGGAATGCACGGAAAAATCACCTAATATGCCGCTGCGGGTCAGGAAGGTGCCATAAATGACCAGCCCATAAGCAAAGATACCGGCCAGATGCACCATCGTAATAACGGCCGGACGAATCTGTGCGGCCTTCAGCACATGCAGATAGACACCTGCCACGAGCCAGGGCACCAACGAGGAATTTTCCACGGGGTCCCAGCCCCAAAAGCCACCCCAGCCCAAAACCTTATAGGCCCAATAGCCACCGATAAAAATGCCTGCGCCCAAAAAGCTCCAGGCGATAAGCGCCCAACGCCGCGCCGCCGGCAGCCAGTCTTTGGCCTGCTGTCCCGTGATAAGAGCCGCTGCTCCATAGACAAAGGGCACCGCCAACAGCGCATAACCGACAAAGATGATGGGCGGGTGAACCGCCATCCACGGGTCCTGCAAGAGCGGATTGAGCCCAATGCCATTTCCCACCACATTCGGATTGGGCACAAAGGGACTTTTCGCCATGACCAGCACCGTAAGGAGTGCCTGCAAGGCCATATAAACGGCCAGCCCCGCCGCAGGCAGAGCACGCTTGACCAGCAGATACCCCCCAGCTGCCGCATGAATCAGCAGCCAAAGCAGAAACGAGCCCTGCTGGCCTGCCCAAAAGGCGGAAACCTTATACATCAGCGGCAGTTCTATCGCCGAATAATTGGCCACATAGGCAATATCGAAACGATTATTCAGAATCAAGATGAGCAGATAAATGCTGGCCACGGTCGCAAAAGCAGCGGATAAGCCCATCAGGATGCGCCCGCGTCTTTGCCACGCCTCACTCCCCCCGGCAAAGCAAAGCACTGCGCCGAGTGATAATAACAGGGTCAACGCTAACGAAATAACACCAACCAATCTCCATGCCCCTCCTCACTTTTGCTTCTGCTGTTCGTATTTGGACGGACATTTGATCAACAGCTTTTGCGACTCAAACGCCGTGCCCTGATATTTGCCGATAGCTACAATATGGTGGGCTTCATCAAACTGGTCGGGTTTCGTCCCATGATAATGCACGAGCATGGTTTCGCCCGTGTCCTCATCCTGCAGGGTAAAGACGAACAAATCCCCCTCCATATGCGGAGCCGGCGCATTTTTCGCGAGCAGCCCCTTTACCTGCACGCTGCCCGTGCTCTTTTGCGCCTCGGCAATGCCCACATAAGGCGTGACCGCATCCATAAAGCTCCAGCCTGCATAACCCACAAAGGCCAGCAGCAGTACAGCCAGAATGATTTTGCGATTCATACGTTTTCCCCCTCTGCCAAAAGCCTTTTCGTCTGCCACCTATACAGCCCGTAAAAAATTCCCGTCACATCCACGAGCGCCGCCATGAGCACAGCCAGCATCACCGTATCCATGGCCAGCCCGGAGCCATTAATGACCGGCGACGGATGCAGGGAAAAATAAAGCCGCGGGATAATGAACACCAAAAACGGCACCGTCAAAAAGGAAAACAGCGCATAGACCGCCGCTGCCTTCGCCCGCTTGCGTCCTGCCGGCATCGCGCCCCGCAGGGTAAGATAGGCCCCATAAATCAGCAGCAGGACAAAAATCGTCGTCTGCCGCGGGTCCCAGTTCCAATACGCCCCCCAGGTGAGCTTGGAGAAAACCGCACCGCTCACCGTGGCCAAAATCACAAAGAAAAAGCCCAACTGCGCCGCCGCGGTGCTTTTGGCATCGGCCAACATTTCTCCTTTTTGCAAAAAACGTCCGCCTTCAAAGGCGCTGATGAAAAAGGCCAGTACCGCGACCCAGGCCACGGGAATATGAAAAAAGGCCAGCCGCACATAGTAGCCCAGCCCTTCTGCCGGCGGCACCACAAAAAACACCAGCCCCAAAACCAACAGGGTCAACAGGCCGAGTATCGCCCTCATAAAAATTCCCCCAAACTAATCCTCATACCAAAGATAATCAAAGAGCACCGATGCCCCCATAAGCAAAACGCCATCATAAAGCGCCATCCCGACAAGAGTGCCCCAAAGGCCGAAGGCCATGCCGAAGAAATAGCACACAAAGCAGAAGAAAGAAATGATGCAACCGATACTTCCCACAAGATTGCAAATGGCATTGTTCTTCATTTTATTTCAATCCTTTCAATACTTCCAAGATG
>CADAAS010000119.1 GCA_902785885.1 Pseudoselenomonas ruminantium | reverse complement strand
ATGGGCAGCATGGCGCGCCGCCAGTGCCGGTAATTGATACGACGGCAACCAGCGAACACCACGAGCCCGAGAAGGACCCAGACCACGTGCTTGCGCAGGAACACGAACGGGTCGTCGCACTCCGTGGCTGCCAGCACGAAGCTGGAGCTGAACACGTTGATGGTGCCCAGCACCAGCAGGATGGCCATGATGACGATAATGGGCTCACTGTCGTTCACCCAGAGCGTTTTGCGGATATGCACCGTCCTGCCCCCTTAACGGAAGATGACCTCGCAACGGTTGATTTTTTCGCCAAAGCCGCTAAACTTGCGCTCATACTCTGTCATAATGTTGTCCGGACGGTTCTCCGCATGCAAGTCAAAGGAAACATCCTGTACTTTAAGGCCAGCTTCCTCAAACTGTTCCAGCGAAAAATCAAACAGCGGGCGGTTATCCGTCTTGAAATGCAGCTCACCGGGCTTTTTCAGGAGCTTGCGGTATTTTTCCAAGAATCCCACATGTGTCAGGCGGCGCTTGGCATGGCGCTTCTTCGGCCAGGGGTCGCAGAAGTTCACATAGAAACGGTCAACTTCCCCTTCCGCAAAGATGTTTTCAATATTGTTGATATCAAATACCAACAACCGAATATTGGCAAGTCCCTTTTCCGCTACCTTCTTGGCTGCAGAGTAAAGCACATCCTGCTGCGCCTCAATGCCGATATAATTAATCCCAGGATTGCGTTCGGCCAGCTGCGTGATAAAATCGCCCTTGCCTGTTCCAAGCTCCACATGCAATGGTGCCTGACGGCCAAAAATTTCACTCCATTGGCTTTTTTTCTCCTCGCCAATTTCCTGGTCCTTGCTAAACACAAAGGCATCAAATTCATGGATAGCTTCATCTACCCAAGGCTTTCTACGTAAACGCACAATCTTTCTCCTTACTTCTTTTCCAATCCATACTTCTTCAAATAACGATAGAGGGTCACGCGGCTGACATTCAAGAGGTTGGCAAGCCTGCTCACATTGCCGCCCGCCGCCTGCCAGGCCTTTACGAAGACTTCCTTGTCCTCTTTCCACTTGTTGTCGGGCTTTACATCCCCCATCAGGCTGATGTCATGAGGATTAATCTCCTCTTCCGTTGTGTTAAAGAAGGCATATTCCAGCACGCTTTGGAGCTGCTTGATATTGCCCGGCCAATCGTAATTGCGCAGCACCTCTTCCGTTTCCGGCAGGATTTTCTTCGGCTGCATCTGATGCTGTTCCGCCAGTTCGCTGATGATATGGGCCGCCAGCTTGGGAATATCCTCCCGACGGCTCCTGAGTGCCGGCACGCGCACAATGCTCTTGGACAGGGCCTCATAGAGGTCACGGTCAAAGAGGCCACGTTCCGTCAAGCGCTTCAAGTCACTGTCACAGGCAGCAATAATGCGCACATCAATGCTGCGCTCCACCTGCTCGCCTACCCGGCAGGCCTTGCCCTTGTTCAACGCCTCAGCAAGCTCCTTGGCAATCGTCTTGGGCATCTTTTCAATTTCATCGAGGAACAGCGTACCGCCGGAGGCCAGTTCAAGACGCCCCTGATGGCTGACCTCGGAGTTCAGCACCACGCCAAAGAGTTCCTGCTCCAACAGTTCCGGCGTCGTATCGCCGCAACGCAGGGTAATCAGCGGCCCGGCAGCCCGTGGGCTGCCCTGATGAATGCCATGGGCCATGCGCTGCTTGCCTGTTCCGGCCTCGCCCTGAATCAATACATGATGCTTGTTCTTGGCAACACGTGCCGCCTTGTTGCGGACGCTGGCAAAGGTCGTGCCCTCGCCCACCATGGAGCCAAGGCTGTACTTGGCCGTATAGCCTGCAGCGTGTGCCACAAGCGTACGCAGATCCTCAATGGGCATGGAAACGACCACCACGCTCTGTACCGCCTGGTCTTCGTCCCGTTCCAAAGGCACTACCGTAGTAATGTCTTCATACGTCTTGGCCGGCGTAATCCAGGTCACTTCTTTATTATAAGAAGGTATTCCCCGGAAACCTTTATAAATCGGCGTATGCTGATAGTTCATAATCACGTCATTGAGGTTGGACGCACTGCGGCGGGTGCCGGGGTCACGCTTGGCACCGATGCCCTCCAGGCGGGTATGTCCTAGGCGGTTGGCATAGGCTACTTCGCCGCCGGGCAGCACATGATATACCGCAAAGGGAGTCGCATCCAAAATCGCTTCCTCAGCCTTGATGCGAACCGCCTCGCTCAAGTGACGTTCCAATGCCTTGCGCATGGTAAAGAGCAGGGAAATAACCGCATCCTGCGGCATGGCCACCTGTTCCATGGAAACCAGCGTAATAATGTAGGTAAGTTCGCCGGCTACAATGACCGGTGCCGAGCAGGCATCCCCCAACTGGCATTCCTTGACCCACATTTCTGGGCCGAACATCCAAAAAGGTGCCTTATGCTCCAAGGCGACACTGATGGAAGAAGTGCCCACCTGATCAATGCCCACATTAGCCCCCTCGATTTCACCGGGGGTCATCTGATAAAAGGGCAGGGAATAGCTCTTGAGAACCATACAATCTGCATCAATCAGCAGCAAGCTCAGATTGTACTCCTGGAAAAATTCCTTGATGCCATCACTGAGGTCGCTTAAATACTCAATGGCATCCGCATGCTTTAACTGCAGTTCGTGAAACGCCTCTTTCGACAGCAGATGATGAATGGCCATTTTTTCCGTTCCCACGCCATGTTTTTTGCTCTGCTGCCAGGAATCCGCCACCCACGGATGTACGTTAGGGTCCAGTACACCATCCCGGGCAAATTTTTCATAATAGGCTTCGAGCTTAGCACGGCTCCGATGCTCTCTAATCATAGCTTGTCCTCCCTAAAAATCCTTATTTTATCTACCATTTCCTGCGGCATCTTCAACCGCTATTATTTCCGGTCAATAAGTTTCGTACCTTACATTTTAACAAGCCTGTATACTTCCTGCAACTGCTTTCCCCAAAAAAGTTTACATTTTTTGAAAAAAAACGCGTAATTTCGTAAACATCAGTAAAACACCCTTGCGACAGGTGTCAAGACAGTGTATAATGCATATTGTTATTTTTCATTGTCATGACAGTTGTCGTATTTTAGGAAAGAGGTATTCATTATGATTTTGCAGCGCTTGGAATCCCTGCCCGTGGGCACATTCCATTACAAGCTATTGCTACTGACCGGCCTTGGCTGGCTCTTTGACTCCATGGACACAGGGCTTATCGCCTTTGTCCTGCCGGTATTGGCCAAGGAGTGGGCACTTACGCCGGCACAGGTTGGCTGGATTGGCTCCATCGGCCTTATTGGCATGGCACTGGGCGCAGTGCTCGCCGGTACGTTGGCTGACCGCATTGGCCGCAAGCGGGTATTTTCCTTGACCGTCCTGCTCTACAGCCTGTCCACGGGCATGTGTGCCCTGTCCTGGAGCTATGAGTCCCTGCTCGTGTTCCGTTTCCTCGTAGGCTTTGGCCTCGGCGGCGAGCTGCCAGTTGCCGCAACGCTCATGAGTGAATACGCTCCGGCACATCTGCGCGGCCGCTTCATCGTCCTGCTCGAAAGCTTTTGGGGCGTAGGCTGGCTGGTCGCTGCCTGCATCTCCTATCTCCTGATTCCCGCCTTTGGCTGGCAGATTGCCTTCGTCATCGGAACCCTGCCTGCCCTCTATGTCTTCCTGATTCGCCTGCATATGCCAGAATCCATCCGCTACCTGCTGACGAAAGGCCGCATTAAGGAAGCACAGGACGTTATCCTGATGCTCGAGAAAAAACTTGGCGTTCAGGGCCAGCCGTTTACGGGCGAAGTTAACCTGTCCGAACTGGACCAAAAGGAAAAAGCTGACCAGCCAAAATTCACGGCACTTTGGAGCGCACCGTTCCGCACCCGTACGGCTATGCTCTGGCTCGCCTGGTTCGGCATCGTCTTCAGCTACTACGGCATCTTCATGTGGCTGCCCTCCATCGTTTACGCACAGGGCTTTGCCGTGGTCAAGACCTTTGAATATGTGCTCATCATGACCCTTGCCCAGCTGCCCGGCTATTATGCTGCCGCCTGGCTCGTGGATGTAATCGGCCGCAAGTACACCCTGTCCCTGTTCCTCCTGCTCTCCGGTGTCTGCTCCTTCTTCTTCGGCAATGCCGAAACTTCTACAGCACTGCTCGCCTGGGGCTCTGCCATGAGCTTCTTCAACCTCGGTGCCTGGGGCGTTATCTACACCTACACCCCGGAACAGTACCCCACCGCCATCCGTGCCCTGGGCAGCGGCTGGGCCGCCGGCTTCGGCCGTATCGGCGGCATGCTCGCCCCCATGCTGGTCGGCGTAATGCTCGGCAATGCCTTTGGCATGAACACCATCTTCCTGATGTTCGCTTCCGTGTTCGTCATCATCTCTGCCGTAGTTATCCTGCTCGGCAAGGAAAGCAAACAGAAAACACTGGAAGAACTTGAAACCGCTTTGGAAGGCTGACCATTCACCGCAAAAATCGAACCGTAAACAATAAATAAGCATGAACTTCACCAGCCCATGAGGACTTGTTCCTAAGCGATTTACGCGCCCCGCGCGTACTGGCGCAGGAATTAGCCCTCATGGGCTGGTGGCACTTATTATGACTTATTATGATAGTTGTTAGATTTTCCACACTTTTTTTAAGATATAACCTTTTATTCTCCCATTGACAATTTTTAGTACCTGCTTATATAATGAAGTATCTTATTCATATTATTTTCATGGTCTTATATTAAGAAAGGACTTGATTTTTTGTTTCTGATTGCGCTTTCACCAATCCTTTGGCTGGCTGTAGCGCTGTGCGTACTGCACATGCAGCCCCACAAGGCCTGCCTGCTGGCCCTCCTGCTTTCGGTGGTCGTCGGCATTGGTCTTTACGACATGACCACCCTTCATGCGTTCCAGGCATTCCTGGAAGGTGTGGCCCTGGCCTGCTGGCCAATCCTTTTGGTTATCATTGCCGCTATCTTTACCTACAACCTGTCCGAACATACCAAGGGCATGGACGGCATCAAGAAAATGCTGACCTCCGTCAGCAATGACCGCCGCGTGCTGATCCTGCTCATCGGCTGGGGCTTCGGTGGCTTCATGGAAGGCATGGCCGGCTTTGGTACGGCTATCGCCATTCCCGCCAGCATGCTCGTTGGTATCGGCGTCAATCCTATCTTGGCTGCCAGCGTCTGCCTGGTTGCCAACTCCGTGCCGACAGCTTATGGCTCCATCGGCATTCCCCTGGTTACGCTTGGCAACGTCACCAGCAACGATGCTACTACCCTTGCCACCTACACCTGCCTGCAGCTGGCACCGCTAACCATCCTCTGCCCGTTCATCATGACTTGGGTTGCCGGCGGCTCCCTGAAGGCTCTTAAAGGCATGGTTGCCACCTGCCTTGGTGCTTCCTTCGGTTTCCTCATTCCGGAACTTGCCGTAGCTGCTACCATGGGCCCGGAACTGGCTGTTGTTGCCGGTTCTATCGGTGCTATGGGCGCAATCGTTGCCTGTGCCAAGATGTTCCCGGTCAATGACCCGGCTTACGCTATGCCCGCCCATGAAGATGATGGCGAAAAGCTGACCGCAGGCAAGGCCATCACCGCATGGCTGCCGTTCATCCTCATCTTCGTTTTCCTGCTGGCTACATCCAAGCTGATTCCGGCTATCCATGACCCGCTGAACCTCATCAAGTCTTCTGTGCTTATCTATGACGGCGAAGGCGGTGCACCTTACACCTTTACCTGGGTTGCTACCCCGGGCGTGCTGATTTTCCTGGCTGCCTTTATCGGCGGTGCCAAGCAGGGGGCCGGCTTTGGCGAAATGCTCGGCGTACTCCAAAAGACCGTCTACGGCCTGCGCTTCACCATTCTCACGATTATCTCCGTTATCGCTACCGCAAAGGTCATGGGCTATGCCGGCATGACCCACGAAATCGCCGAAGCTGCTGTTGCCGCAACGGGTACGGCTTATCCGTTGATTGCTGCCTTTATCGGTTCCATCGGTACCTTCATCACGGGTTCGGCAACGTCGAGCTGCGTACTCTTTGGTAAGCTGCAGACCGAAGCTGCTCAGGCTATCGGTGCTACACCTGCCGCTCAGGCCTGGATTGCTGCCGCTAATGCTACGGGCGCCTGCGCAGGCAAGATGATCTCCATTCAGAGCATTGCCATCGCTGTTGCCGCCATCAAGACTGCTGGCGCTGACGGCAAGCTGCTTGCTTTTGCCGCAACAGTTTACCTGCCCTTCATTATCGCCATGGGGCTTATCGTTTACCTCGGCCAGACATTGGTGGGCTAAATAACATCATCAAAAAATCCCGCGCTGATTAGCGCGGGATTTTTTTGCGTTAAAAAGATTAGATAAAGATTTCACAATCGTCTTCAACGCGTTTGCAATTTTGGCGGACATTTTCCATCACGGACTTTACATCCTGGCCGTCCTCGAATTCCACCTTCATCTTCAAGGCCATGAAATTCACCGTAGCATCCTTGACCCCCGGTGTATTCTTGGCTGCTTCTTCCATCAAATTGGCACAATTGGCACAATCCACATCAATCTTGTACGTTTTCTTCACAATAAATCAATCCTTTCCACCTAACAGACGTTTCATCTCAGGCAACCGTCACGCCTGAGCCGACTTGAGCAGTTCTTTCTTTTATATCAGCGCATTGCGGGACAAACATTGCCCGCACTGCGTTGAGCACAGCCAGCACCATAACCCCGACATCGGCAAAAATAGCCGCCCACATATTGGCAAAGCCTAACGCGCCCAAGAGCAGGACAAGCACCTTTATACCGATAGAGAAATAAATATTCTGTTTCACGATGCGCAGAGTCTTGCGCGCAATCCGCCGCGCCACAGAAATCTTCAGCGGGTCATCATCCATCAAAACGATATCTGCGGCTTCAATTGCGGCATCCGATCCCATAGCCCCCATGGCAATCCCCACATCAGCGCGGGACAGCACCGGTGCATCGTTGATGCCATCACCGACAAAGGCCAGTTTTCCCGTGGCAGGCTGCTGCAAAAGTTCTTCCACCTTTGCCACCTTGTCCTGCGGCAAAAGCTGGCTGCAAACCGTATCCAGCTGCAAGCTGGCTGCTACCTTATCTGCAATCCGGGCGCTGTCCCCGGTCAGCATGACCGTCTGCTTAATGCCAGCTTTTTTCAACGCCTTTATTGCCACTGCGGCATTTTCCTTCACCACATCAGAAATAACGATATGGCCTGCATACTCGCCATCCACAGCCACATGAATCATCGTGCCGGCAGCATCACACTCATGCCATTTGGCACCAATGCTTTCCATCATCTTAGCGTTGCCCACGCAGACCGTCTTGCCATTGACCTGTGCCCGAACGCCATGCCCGGCTATTTCTTCCACACGTGCCACGCTACAGCCGTCTGCCTCATGACCAAAGGCATTGCGCAAGGATTCTGCAATGGGGTGCGTAGAATAACGCTCCACATGCGCCGCTAAATGCAGCAACTGCTGTTCATTCAGTTTATCCGTATGGATGGCACTGACCGCAAAAATCCCCTTGGTAAGTGTACCGGTCTTATCAAAGACCACCGTTTTTACTTCCGACAACGCTTCTAAATAGTTCGAGCCCTTTACCAGCACCCCCTGGCGGCTGGCACCGCCAATCCCGGCAAAGAAACTGAGCGGCACACTGACCACGAGCGCACAGGGACAGCTGATAACCAGGA
>CADAAS010000118.1 GCA_902785885.1 Pseudoselenomonas ruminantium | reverse complement strand
ACCAGCCGCCGGTATAGTACCAGCCGCCGGTATAGTACCAGCCGCCGGTATAGCACCAACCTTTTATTATTCGGGACTGGGTAATTACGTATGCAGTTGGTGGCCGGCACAAGACCGGCCACTACACTGGCATCTTACTCCCCTCCCCTTTGGGGAGGGGCTGGGGGTGAGGCCTACCCCTCGCTCTCCTTAATCTTATCCATGACCTGCTTCTCAATCTCGCTGCAAAGTTCGGGATTGTCGCGAAGCAGGGCAAGGGTGGCATCACGGCCCTGGGCCAGCTTCGAACCGTTGTAGCTGAACCAACTGCCGCTCTTATTGATAATGTCGAAATCGACGCCAAGGTCGAGCAACTCGCCCACCTTGTTGATGCCGACGCCGAATAGGATGTCGAACTCGGCCTTGCGGAAGGGAGGCGCCACCTTATTCTTCACCACCTTCACGCGCACGTGGTTACCGATGACGTTGTCGCCATCCTTCAGACTCGTCACCCGGCGGATGTCGAGACGCACGCTGGCGTAGAATTTCAAGGCATTACCGCCCGTGGTGGTCTCGGGGTTGCCAAACATCACACCAATCTTCTCACGCAGCTGGTTGATGAAGATGCAGCAGGTGTTGGTCTTGGAGATGGTGCCGGTGAGCTTACGCAGGGCCTGACTCATCAGTCGCGCCTGCAAGCCGACAGCCGAGTCACCCATGTCGCCCTCAATCTCCTTCTTCGGCGTGAGGGCAGCCACAGAGTCGACGACGAGGATGTCGACGGCCGAACTGCTGATGAGCTGGTCGGCAATTTGCAGGGCCTGCTCACCGTTGTCGGGCTGTGAGATCCAGAGGTTGTCGACGTCGACGCCCAACTTCTCGGCATAGAAGCGGTCGAAGGCATGCTCAGCGTCGATGAATGCCGCAATGCCGCCCTGCTTCTGTGCCTCGGCGATGGCATGGATGGCCAGCGTGGTCTTACCCGACGACTCAGGACCGAAGATCTCGATAATCCTGCCGCGGGGATAACCACCGACGCCGAGGGCCACGTCGAGACCGATGGAGCCGGTCGGGATGACATCCACGTTCTCCACCTTCTCGTCGCCCATCCGCATGATGGAGCCCTTGCCGAAGTCCTTTTCTATCTTGCTCATGGCAGCCTGCAGCGCTTTCAGTTTAGCCTGCTTCTCTGCCTGCTGACGGTCCGCCTGCTCGGCGGCCATTTGCTCTTCTGTTTTTGCCATAAATATATTGTAATGAATTAAATGCCAAACTCAATGTCCTTGTCGAACTCCTCATGCCAGGGCAGCCCCTGCTGGGCAAGCGTCTGCAGGAACGGATCGGGGTCGAACTCCTCGACGTTGTACACACCGGGCTTCTTCCAGATGCCCTTGAGGAACATCAGCGCACCCGTCATGGCCGGTACGCCGGTGGTATAGCTCACGCCCTGCATGCCCGTCTCATGATAGGCATCCTGGTGACGGCAGTTGTTGTAAATGTAATAAGTGTGCTCGCGCCCTGCTTTCACGCCACGGATGCGGCAGCCAAGGCTGCGGATGCGGATTGCATTCTCCTTGGCCCCCAGATTCGTTTCCAAAAGAACAAGATTGCCGAGCAGGTGCCCGGCGTGCCTGTGGATGCCATTGATATGCGTATGTATGGCCGTATGGACGGCAAAGGGGCGCTGGAATTTGCCCGTAAATTGATGAATGATTGAGGTAAGAGACGGATGGAAGGTTTAGAACTGATTGCATTTCAGATAATTTCTGCGGTGGGGACAGCGCGCAGCTGCTATATTGAAGCCATTCAGGAAGCCAAAAAGGGAAATTATGAGGCGGCAGAAGGCCTGATTAAGGATGGGGATGAAGCTTTTGTGGAAGGGCATGATGCCCATGCAGGGCTGTTGCAGAAGGAAGCTGCCGGGGAAGGCGGCAATATCAATCTGTTGATTCTTCATGCCGAAGACCAGTTGATGAGTGCTGAAGGCTTTAAGACCATTGCCTTGGAATTTATCGAAGTATACAAGCGTTTTGATGCTGAGAAGAAGGAGGCCTGAAGATGAGTTTTCCAAAAGGTTTCCTCTGGGGCGGCGCGGTAGCTGCCCATCAGCTGGAGGGCGGCTGGCAGGAAGGGGGCAAAGGCATCAGCGTGGCGGATGTCATGACCGTCGGCGGTCCGGGCAAGCCCCGGGAAATTACCGACGGCGTGCTGCCGGGGAAGATTTACCCCAACCACGAGGCCATTGAATTTTACTCCCACTACAAGGAAGATATTGCCCTGCTGGTCAAATTGGGATTCAAGTGTTTCCGTACCAGCATTGCCTGGACGAGAATTTTCCCGAACGGGGATGAACCGGAGCCAAATGAAGAAGGGCTGAAATTCTATGATGACCTCTTTGATGAGATGCACAAATACGGCATGGAGCCGGTCATTACGCTGTCGCATTTTGAAATGCCGTATCATTTGGTAACGGAGTATGGCGGCTGGCGCAACCGCAAGCTGGTGGATTTCTTCGTCCGCTTTGCCACGGTTTGCTTCAAGCGGTACAAGGATAAGGTCAAATACTGGATGACCTTTAATGAAATCAACAATCAGCGCAATGTTCAGGAGACCTTTGCTCCCTTCACCAATTCCGGTGTTATCTATAAGGATGGTGAAGACCGCTATGCGGTGCTCTATCAGGTGGCCCATCATGAACTGGTGGCGTCGGCCAAGGCGGTTATCGAAGGGCATAAAATCAATCCGGATTTCCAGATTGGCTGCATGTTGGCCATGTCGCCATCCTATCCGGCTACCTGCAAGCCGCTTGACCAAGTGGCAGCCCTCAAGGAAATGAACCGCACCTTCTATTACAGCGATGTGCAGTGCCGTGGGCATTATCCGCAGTATATGCTGAAGGAATGGGAACTCCATGGCTATGACATCAAGATGGAAGACGGCGATTTGGCGGTGCTTGAAGAGGGCAAGGTCGATTATTTTGCCCTGTCGTACTACATGAGCTTTGTCAGTGAATATGATGAAGGCAGCCGTCACCTGGCCAAGGAAGTACCCAATCCCTATGTCAAGGCTTCGGATTGGGGCTGGCAAATTGACCCCGTTGGCCTGCGCTATATGCTCAATGTCCTGGCGGAACGCTATGAGCTGCCCATGATGATTGTGGAAAATGGCATTGGGCTGCATGAAGAGCCGGATAAAAATGGCATGGTGCAGGATGATGAACGCATCAGGTACTTTGCCGAGCATATTGCCCAGATGAAAAAAGCGGTGGAAGAAGATGGCGTGACCCTGATGGGCTATTGCCCCTGGGGGCCGATAGACCTGGTTTCCGCTAGCACCGGCGAGATGGAAAAGCGTTACGGCTTTATCTATGTCGACAAAAATAACAAGGGCGAAGGAACGCTGGCGCGTACCCCAAAAAAATCGTTCTATTGGTATCAGAAAGTTATTGCCAGCAATGGTGAAGATTTAAGCTATTAATGAGGAGGAAATCATGATGGATATTCGTAAAAAAGCAGTTGCCGCAGCCGTTTTACTGGCGCTTTCCGCACCTGTATCGGTTCCTGTGGACTTGTTTGGCCCGGCGGTAGCAGCGGCTGCCCCGGCAACGGAGACCAAGGCGGCAGATGCTTTTGCTGTGGATTTGTCCAAAGGGGAAAACAGCCTCTTTGAAGCTTCCAATGGCTGGACCAATGGCATGCCCTTTAACTGCTTTTGGCACAAGGAAAATGTGACGTTTGAAGATGGTGCATTGCAGCTGACTGTGGATGAATCCCCTAATCCGGCAGCCGACAAGGTGCCGTATTCCGGCGGCGAATACCGCAGCAAGGCCACCTATGGCTATGGTCGTTATGAAGTCGTGATGAAGGCCATCAAAAATGACGGCGTTGTATCTTCCTTCTTCACTTATACCGGTCCTTATGACGGCGACCCCTGGGATGAAATTGACTTTGAGGTGCTGGGCAAGGATACCACCAAGGTGCAGCTCAATTACTTCCGCAACGGCAAGGGCGGCCATGAAAAGATGATTGACCTGGGCTTTGATGCCTCGGAGGATTTCCATACCTATGCCTTTGAATGGCACAAGAATTCCATCATTTGGTTCGTGGATGGCAAGGAAGTTTTCCGCCGGGAAAATGAAGACCTGCCGGTAACCAAGGGCAAGATTATGATGAATGCCTGGAATGGCAAGGGCGTGGATGAATGGCTGAAAGCCTTCGATGATTCCAAGCTGCCGGTGACTGCTGAATATAAATCCATCAAATATACGCCGTTCGCAGAATAAGGAGTGGATAGCATGCAAAGCAAGAAACTTTGCCGGCTGGTGCTGGCCGGTCTGGCCATGGTGGGAACCTATGGGGCAGCTGCTTATGGAGAGGCTGCTGATGCCGGCATGCACGTCGATCAGGTAGGTTATCTTACCGGCTATGATAAAACGGCCATGGTAACGGATTCCGGTGCGGATGAATTCAGCATTGTCGATGTCAAGACCAATCAGGTGGTCTTTAGTGGCAAGCTGTCGGCTGCCAAAACGGATGAGCTGTCGGAAGAAAACTTGCGGCGGGCGGATTTTACTTCGCTGAACACCCCAGGAACGTACAAGCTGAAAGTCGGCAATCGTGAGTCCTATGCATTTGTCATTGGCGACAATGTTTATGCCATTCCCAACGTGCAAACCTGGCGTTCCTTTACCTTGTCCCGCAGCGGGACTCCCCTTAATGATAAAGGCGTAACCGATTTGCAGATCAACATGGGCCATGCGCAGGACAAAGAAGCCAAGGTGTACTTCACCGACAAGCTCAATCAAAAAGGCGACAAGGTCGATGTGTCTGGCGGCTGGTATGATGCCGGCGACTATGGCAAATACACCACGACCGGTGCGATTGCGGCGGCAGAACTTCTGTTGGCCTATGAGGCACATCCGGACCATTTCACCAAGGGACAGCTGTTATTCCCCGCAGGTGCCCAAAGCGACAAACAGCTCCCCGATGCCCTAAGTGAAGTAAAATATGAACTGGACTTCCTCAAGAAAATGATGCGCCGTGATGGCAGTACCTTCCATAAGGTGGCCGGCGCGCAGTGGCCGGGCTTTGATAAGAGCCCCGATACGGATACGCAGGAACGCTTCCTCTACAGCACCTGCACGGCAAGCACGGCGATGTACGGCGCAAGCCTGGCTATCGGCGCCCGCGTTTACAAGGATTTGGATAAAGATTATGCGCAGTCCCTGCAGCAGGATGCCGATAAGGTTTGGGCATATCTTGCGAAGACTCCGGAATCCATCTACCGCGTAGATGAAGGGCAGGAAAGCGGTTCCGGCCCGTATAACGACACGAATGATATCCAGGAGCGGCTTTGGATGGCGGCCGAAATGATGCGCACGACCGGCGATAAGCGCTACGAGGATTATCTGAAAGCCCACAAGGCTGACTTTTTGCAGGCGCCGGGCTTCTTTACCTGGGATAACACGCTGGCGCTGGCGCAGTTTGCCTATGGCATGGCCAAGGGCGCAGACCAGAATTTCCAGGCAGACGTGAAAAAGGTTTATCTTGCCTATGCGGATAAGATTGTCAGCAAAATAAAGAACGATGGCTTTGGCTGTGCCCTTGCCCAAGAGGAGTACACCTGGGCCTCGACGAAAAATGCGCTGACGCAGGGCGATATGCTGTTAATGGCTTACCAGCTGCAGCCCAAGGCTGAATATGAAGAAGGTGCCCTTAGCCAGATTCATTATATGTTCGGTCGCAATTCCCTCGACAAGAGTTTCCTTACGGGTATGGGCAGCAATCCCCCGGAACATCCCCATAACCGCATTCACGAGAGCACGGGCGCTTATGTGCCGGGACTGCTGGTGGGCGGCCCCAATCACATCAAGGGCGGCGACCCGGACCAGACCAAGTATCTGGAAGAAAACAAGGTACCCGTGGCCAAATCCTATCTGGATGTGCTGACCTCCTGGTCAACCAATGAATACGCCATTGATTATACAGGTACGGCAGCCTATGCACTGGCTTGGTTTGCCAAACCGATAAACGTCAAGGCCAAGGATTTGCAGTTGACCCGTAAATTTCCCTCGATAACCAAATAACCCTTAGTTTGCCCTCTCCGGATATGTACAAGGAGGGGGCTTTTTTCTTGACGGGACGGCTTAATTTTGGTAGTCTAAGAGAAGTTAAAAATCACCTTGTTGAGAGGAGTTAAGAATATGTTTGGTGGAATGGGCAACATGGGCAACATGGCTGGCATGATGAAAAAAGTCCAGAAAATGCAGAACGACATGAAGAAGATGCAGGACGAATTAAAGCGCAAGACGGTAGATGTGACGTCTGGCGGCGGCGCGGTGAAAATCACCATGAATGGGGAAAAGCAGGTGGTCAATCTCGTGATTGACCCGGCAGCCGTGGACCCGGAAGATGTCGAAATGCTGCAGGACCTCATCTCTGCTGCCTTCAATGAAGCTACGAAAAAAGTGGACGACATGATGGCCTCGGAAATGGGCAAGCTCACGAGCGGCCTTGGCCTGCCGCCGGGACTCTTTTAAGGAGCGGTCGTGCAGTATATTGCCCCGCTGGCAAAGTTAATAGAGCATTTTCGCGCACTGCCGGGCATTGGAAACAAAACGGCAGTGCGCCTTGCTTATCATGTATTGGATATGGACGCAGAGCAGGCGAAGAAACTTGCAGAAGCCATTATTGAGGCCAAGGAAAAAATCGGCTATTGCAATACCTGTTTTAATCTCAGCGACCAGAATCCCTGTGTGATTTGCGCAGCGGAAGAACGGGATCACTCGGTTATTTGTGTGGTGGAACAGCCGCAGGATGTGGCGGCCATGGAACGTATGCGGGATTACCGCGGCGTTTATCATGTGCTGCATGGGGCTCTGTCGCCTTTAGAGGGGGTAGGCCCGGATCAGATTCGGATTAAGGAGCTTTTGGGGCGCCTTACCGGTGATGAAGTAAAGGAAGTCATTATGGCCACCAATCCCAATGTGGAGGGGGAAGCCACGGCTATGTATTTAGCCAAATTGTTAAAGCCGATGGGAGTAAAGGTTACGCGCATTGCCCATGGCCTGCCGATTGGCGGGGATTTGGAATATGCAGATGAAGTAACGCTCGCGAAGGCGATGGAAAACCGGAGGGAAATCTAAATGGAAATTATTGCCGCATTTGCGGTAGGTTTGATTGCGCTGTGCCTGATTGGCAAGATTATTGCGCTGCCAATGAAAATCTTGTGGAAGATGGTTACGAACAGCATTGTAGGGGCAGTGCTCCTGTGGGTGGTCAACCTGTTTGGGGCAGGGGTGCAGATTACGTTTCTCAAGGCGCTCATTGCGGGTGTGCTTGGGGTACCGGGAGTAATCATTGTGCTGCTCATGAATTGAGTGCTGGTTTACATCGATGTTATAAGACGCCCGCGGGAGCTGGCAATGTTTTCCTTCGCCATAGACAGGCTTGTCAAAAGCTGCGGAAAACATCACCAGCTACCGCGGGCTTATTGCGTAGATTAAATTGCAGTTTGCCGGGGAGTTCAGTTCGTGATAAATGTATCCTGTTCATACGTGGTTAAGGGGCGAACGGGGAGTACTTTTTCTGTTTCCCGCTAAACGACCCCCTCGCAAAATAGAGCTGTCCAGCTACTCGCGCCGGGCAGGCCAACGGCGCTGCTTTCAGCGTATTTGCTTAGCTGCTTCCTACAGGGGCCGGCCTTCACTGCGTTCAGGCAGTCGCTCC
>CADAAS010000117.1 GCA_902785885.1 Pseudoselenomonas ruminantium | reverse complement strand
CAATAACAGATATTGACAATACCTGCATTCTTCAGCCAATCCGGTACGCCAACATATTCACGGCTCCTTGCCCCATGGGCGACCTTGGAAATCTGAAACTTCTTGTTATCCTTGCCGAGAAATACAGGAATCTTACGATAGACGTTCAGTATCTTCGTCTGGTCTAACCCTTGGGCATACTTTGTAATATCTTCCTCGTAGTCTAAAAGCAGCTGTTTTTGGATGGCCAGTGTTCCACTGTAATTACCTTTCTGGATGAACGACCACACTACCGCTGGCATGCCGCCAAGAATCAAATACTCACGGCTTCAATTCCTTCATGTGCTGATATAGGATTTCCACCTGTTCATCCGAATATCCCTTTGCCCACAAGTATTCTTCAAAATCCAGCGGATACATCGTGATATCCTCCTTATAGCCTACGCTATTGGATTCAATCTCCTGATAACTGATGCCCATAAGGGAGCCGGAACAAATGACATCATATCTTCCATCCAACTTGAAAGCCTTCAAGCTGGTAGCACAATCCGGACATGCCTGAAGTTCATCAAAGAAAATCAGCGTATTGCCCGGCTCCATCTTCAGCGCCGGATTCAAAAAGGAGATATTCCGAAGAATAGTATCTACTTCATAACCATCATCGAAGATACTGCGGTACTCTTTTTGCAGAACAAAGTTGATGGTAATAACATTCTGGTAGTGCTGGCCAGCGAAGTTACTTATTGCCTCGGTCTTGCCTATTTGCCGTGCCCCCTTGATGATAAGCGGCATTCGTTCCTGGTTTACTGCCCAGTCAACAAGAATAGCGTCTATTTTTCGTCTTAGTCGTTTCATCACAAAATTCTCCATATTTTTCGCCATAAAATCACAAAATTCATTGATATATAATGTATTATATCACATTTTTCTTTTCCTTATCTATGAAAATCTTATATCAAGACTGCTGCAAAGAAAAAACAAAGTGTCACATTGGACACTTTGACTTTGATTTATATTTAATTATAAATCATACTATACTTATGCCAGGTCTATACATAGGTCTGTGGTCTTACAGCTCTCATGTCCTGCTGTTATGGACATTTTTTACGACCTGCTAATAAAATTTATTCTCAGCCATTTTCAGACAGGCATACAGGCAAATATCTGCATTTATGGCCATTCTACGCCATTATCCTCATTTTTTCCTTGCTTGCCTGCATAGGGTGGGAATTGCTATAATAGCAACGTTGTGAAATAGGACTATTTCCTTAATCGGAAGTATTTTTATTCTCACAGCATGCGTACTGATTTATATATTATAAAGCTATCATCCTGACTGTGATGAAGCAATCCCCAACTCTGATACCTGCCTCCCCATGTGGCAGGTATTTTTTTTATATCCCCCCTCAATACCATAGCTTACCCGCAGGGCAGCCATCTGGGCATCTGTCAGCGCGGCCTTGTAACCCTTTTCATACTGCTGTTGAGCGTAAGCGTCAACCAGGTGAATAATCTCGTCCAGCCTGTTTTCAATCCAGGGGCTCAGCGCATAGGCCTCCCCTAATTTGCCATGAATTACAGCTTGCAAATCCATTTCCATTTCACAACACCCCCCCATCTTATGAAACCCCGTTAATACTCAATCCTTGCTTCATGCTCTTTTGCCGTCTTTTTCACCACTTCTTCGTATCCTGTCAGTGCCGCAAAGGGGGCAAATTGGGCAGCTCTCTTTATCATGGGCATACGTTGGTGAAACTTTGGCTCCGGTCGAGGCATATTGATAATTTGGGCATACTCTTCGATGTTCCTTGTAATTTTCATGCCTTGTGTCCTCCTATCTCGCCGTTGCGGGCAATGGTGCGGGCTTCTTTTTTGAGGTTGGCTGCCTTGAGAATGGCGTTTTTTCCAAAACGGTGACGGATGGATAGCATAGCCTGTTGCAGGGATTTTTCCCTTTTCTCCACCCGTTGGTCAGCTTCTTCCTGTTTGACCCGCGCCTCCAGATTGTCAAAGAGGTTGAACTGGACAATGGCTTCTTTTTGACTGGTCAGACTGTCTTCCGGGATAAGCCTGCCAGCGGTCACATTGATACGGCGGACAAGCAGCGTCGGCCCAGTGATGCGCTCATAGAGAGCCAGCGTCTCCCGCAGGATTTTCCAGGTGGATGAGGTATGACGGGGAAAACTAACCGTGCCATGGGCACTTTTCGGCACCTTGCGTCCGTAGTGGTCAATATGGACAGGGCCTTGGTAGCCTCTGGCCATATTTTTCCGGTCATAGCCCACATCCAGCACAATCTGATTGGTCACCAGTCGTTTTTCCACAAGGTCAAGGATAAGCTGGTCCGTCATTTCCCAGACGATAAGCCGCCCCTGCTCGTGGGTGTACGGCTCATGCAGCACCTGACCACTGGAAAGGCTGGTGCTGGCAGGGCGGTAGGATTTGACCTGTTCAATATTGCAGGGTTCATAGCCCCATGAATGGTCAATCAATAGTTCTGCATTGACCCCAAAGACCTTATACAGGTTCTGCTCCCCAAAGGGCAGCAGGGAATAGCGGGCAATATCGCCCATGGAATACAAGCCCATATCCAGCAGCTTCCGGGCATAGCCGGAGCCGATACGCCAAAAGTCGGTAAGGGGCGTATGCGCCCAAAGTTTTTGCCGGTAGGTCATTTCATTAAGTTCAGCAATGCGCACGCCGTCCTTGTCCGGCTCCATGTGCTTGGCGGTAATATCCATGGCCACCTTGGCCAGATACATATTAGTGCCGATTCCCGCCGTGGCCGTGATACCGGTTTCCGCCAGCACCTCCCGCACCATCTTCATAGCCAGCTGATGAGCGGTCATTTTGTAGGTATCAAGGTAAGGCGCGGCGTGGATGAACACCTCGTCAATGGAATAAGGATGAATGTCATGGGGTGAAATATAACGCAGGTATACACCATAGACCCGCGCACTGTAGGCCATGTATAACGCCATACGAGGCAGAGCCACAAGGTAACTGATGGCAAGGCTTGGATTCTTGGCCAGCTCCAAAGCATCACAGGATTCCCCGGTGAGCTTGTGCCCCGGCGCAAAGAACCGACGCCCAGCATTGGCCATTTTTATTTTCTGCACCACCTCAAACAGCCGTGCCCGCCCCGGCACCCCGTAGGACTTAATGGCAGGAGTAGCAGCGAGGCAGATGGTCTTTTCCGTTCTTGACTCGTCAGCCACTACAAGGTTGGTGGTCAATGGGTCAAGCCCCCGCTCCACACACTCCACCGACGCATAAAAGGATTTCAGGTCAATGGCAATATAATTTGACTTTTCCATGATAACACCCTACTGTGTAATTTACTTACATATAGTGTAATACAAAAAGGAGCGGCTGACAAGTCATTTTTTGACTAGCGAACCTCCTACATTCATATAGCTTTTGATATGCTTATGGACACGCAAAAAGAAGCTGTGAAGAAATTATTGCATAAATGATAATTTCTTCACAGCCTCTTTTGTCTTAAGATGTGTTGATTATATGGAATTGTGCCTAATTTATCAACATGGAACGCTGATTACGCTGCTGTTCCTGTGCCAATAGTGCGGGGCGAGAATGGCCGGAATAGAGAATGGTGTCGGCGGGAAGGGCAAAAATTTTTTTCAGGCTATGGGCAAGGTCGGTCTTATTGCCGCCGGGATATTCGGTGGAACCGACAGCACCTTTGAATATGGTATCGCCCACCAGTGCATAGTGTCCGTCAGCATTATAGTAAATGACCGAATCCTGGGTGTGGCCGGGGGTATGGAGAACCTTTAGCACAAGCGAACCATCGGCAAGCTGTATATAATCGCCATCATGGACAAAACTGGCATCATCGACAAGGATATGTTCACCGCAGCAGGTAGACAGATTGAGGGTGGTGTTTTGCAGATAATCCTTCCCGTTTTCGTGAATCAGTATGGGGATGTCCAAATTCTGCCGCAGAAAATTTACGGCACCTGTATGGTCAAAATGTCCATGAGTCAGGAGGATTTTTTCAATCTGCCAATGTTTTTCATGGATAACGGCGAGAATATCCTCTCCCTGTGCGCCGGGGTCAACGAGGAAACCATGTTGGCTCTGTTCATTGATTAGGGCGTAGCAGTTTACGGGAAATACGCCCCGCACATTTAGCGTGTAAATCATCATCGCCCCTCCTCACGCTTAAAAGGAACAGCCGTCAGGCCCACAGGCGGAGCCGGCAGTGGCCGCGATGATTTCCTCCGGTGTGCGTTCCTGTTCGTATACCTTCTGCAGGAGTTCTTTCATGGCATCAACAGGCATAGCACCGGGGACGGCGTATTTGCCTGCAATGATAAAGTAGGGGACACCATGAATGTTTTCCTGTGCAGACGCAACTTCATCGTTTACGACGGCTGCTTCAAATTCCCGGCTTTCCAGTACGGCGCGTACCCGTTTTTCATCCATGCCGACTTGCAGGGCGATTTGCAGAAGAACCGCATGATTCGCCAGTTCCAAGCCGTCGGTGAAGTAAGCCTTGTAAAATGCTTCACTTAATTTGTCTACCAGTTCCGGGCTGTATTCGGCCATGGCCAGTTTGGTCAGGCGGTGGGCATCGCGCGTGTTCGTGTACCGGGTTTGGGCATAGCGGAAGTCCAGTCCTGCTCGCCGTCCCATAGCCGAAATATCTTCGATGCGCTGGGCAGCAGCTTCTGTACTGAGTCCGTATTTGCGAGCAAAGCGGTCTACGGTTGTGCCGGTATATTCCTTGCTGGCAAAGGGGTCAAGTTCAAAGGCTTTCATCTCTATTTTTACCTTGTCCGTGAGGGAAAGTTCCTGTAGGGCTGTTTTCATGTGTGTTTCGCCAATGTAGCAGTAGGGGCAGGCATAGTCAGACCAGTATATGATTTCCATAATTTTTCATCCTTTCGTCATTTGAAATAAAACACGTTCTAATTTTACAACTTGATAGTTAATAGAACTTGTTCTATTTGCTATATTAACAGCCATGTGTTATACTGTCAAGAGAAAAATAAAACATGTTCTAAATTTTTTAGAGGTGATATTGTGCCAGCAAAAAGAGGACGTCCGGCAGGGAATGCTGCTGACGGCGACAACAAAGAAAAAATCATACGTGCGGTTGTGGCGCTGATAAAAAAAGACGGTGCCGGAACGCTGACGGTGCGGCAGGTGTGTAAGACTGCTGATGTATCTATTGGCACGTTTTATCATTACTTTCAGAATAAAGACGATTTGCTGATGTACTTCGTGCGGGAAGAATCCTTTGCCAAAATTGAATTATGGACGCCGCTGACCGACTTTGCCGGACGTATAACAGAGCTCTATATGTATCTTGTCCGCAAGTATCAAAAGTTGGGGCGGGCGTTTATGTGCAAGTTTTACACGACGGACAATATGGCGTTATCGGCCTATTTGTGCAGTGAAAACAACGCTTTTTTGCAGGGGACGGTTATGGCTCGTTGCCAGCAGGAAGCAGAACTTGCCCGCCAACAGGCCATATTGCGGCTGGACATAGATACATTTCAGCTGTCGCAGGATATATGTACGATTGTCAAGGGCTGTGTGTTTGAATATAATCTGACCAATGAGAAAATGGATTTAGAAGGGACATTGCGGCGTATACTGGAGCGGTATATAGCAGGGTATATGAAATAAAAAGGCAGGCACTAAGCGCGGTGTTAAAGCGATAATTCCGCGATGTAATTTTCAGCCGTACAGATAAATTTATAAATGGCTGAATTTTTATCAATGACTGCCTGTTGGCGGTAATAGATGCCCATGGGGGCATGGGGGGATTCTTCCCAGGGGAGAAAGACCAGTTCCTTATGGGGGAGAATAAGATGCTCAGGAATCAGGGCAAACCCTGCGCCGGCGAGAGCCAGATATCTGCAGAGGGGGCTGTGAAATAACACATCCCTAATAACAAAGGCGCTGTGGATAAAATGCTTTCGCATTTCATCACAGCGCCAATTATCTACTCAGTCAGTTTCTCACTAGAGAAGCATCAGACAAAACTAATTTGTAACTTTTTCCCCAAACCATGAGCAATTTGGCTCAACGTCTTATGGTTAGGATTGACAATGGGGAACCATTGCTGTAAGCTGAATATAGTTAGATTTTTTAGAAAAATGCAAGGGAGGAATAGGAATGAAATGCTTTCAGGAAGCGGTTATAAACCGTCGTACGAACTATGCTTTGGGCAAGGACATCAAGGTGCTGCCGTCTCAGATTGTTGCTGCGGTGGAGCGCATGACCCAGGAAGCGCCGTCGTCTTTTAATATGCAGTCGGCACGGGTGATTTTGGCCATGGGCGAACATCACGAGAAAATCTGGGGCATTACAAAAGAAACCCTGCGGCGCATTGTGCCTGCAGATAAGTTCGGAGCTACGGAAACGAAGATTGACAGTTTCGCGGCGGGTTATGGCACGGTGCTGTTCTTTGAGGAAACAGCTACGGTCAAGGCCATGCAGGAAAAATTTCCTTCCTATGCGGATAATTTCCCCATTTGGGCCTCCCAGGCCAATGGAATGGTGCAGTTTGCCATTTGGACCCAGTTGGCCGACATGGGGCTGGGGGTTAATATCCAGCATTACAATCCCTTGATTGATGATGAGGTCAAGGCACACTTTGCTGTGCCGGAAAGCTGGAGCTTGGTAGCACAGATGGTCTTCGGTGCCCCGTTGGCACCGCCCCAGCCCATAGAAAAAATGCCCATCGAGGAAAGAGTTAAGGTATTTCGGTAACAACAGTAGTTTTCAGGCAGATACAAGTTGCAGAAGTGGCTATTGAGGTACAGAAGAAAAAAACATACATCTTATGAGTTTGAGAATATGCATAATCTTTTCGCCGCGATACTGGCGAAAGGGATTGGACGGCAGCTGAAGCAGGGCTTGTATCGGGAATATCTGAGCCATAAGGATAATCTGGCGGCTGTTCATGGCAAGATTGATATGCCGGGAACCATAAGAAATCAACTGGCCAGAAAACGAGTGCTGACCTGTGAGTATGATGACCTTTCAGAAAATAACCTGCTGAATCAGATACTTAAAACGACGGCTATGTTCTTGATTAGGCATGGACGAGTGGAACAGAAATACAAGAACGATTTGAAAAGGGAAATGCTATTCTTTGCCAATGTGGAAACACTTGCTCCTGGTACAATTCGTTGGTCGGATATCCGCTTTCACAGGCATAACAGCACCTATCGTATGCTTATCAGCCTGTGCCATTTCGTTTTGGAAGGCATGCTGCTGACAACAGAGAATGGCGAGTATAAGCTGGCCTCCTTTATCGACCAGCAACAGATGAATCGCCTGTATGAGAAGTTTATTCTCGAATACTATGCCCAGGAATGTCCCGAGGTGAAAGCAACAGCTTCACAGATCCCCTGGGCGGTGGATGATGGCGTCCGAACTATGCTGCCGTTAATGCAGAGTGATATCATGCTCACTAGGGGCAGTGAGGTGCTTATCATCGATGCCAAGTATTATACACATACGACACAGACACAGTACGATGTTCATACGCTCCATTCCGGTAATTTGTATCAGATATTTACTTACGTCAAGAACAAGGATATGGAGTATGGCGAAGAGCCGCATAAGGTTTCGGGGATGCTGCTCTATGCAGCAACGGACGAAGCTGTCCAGCCCAATAACAGTTATCAGATGAGTGGCAACAGGATAAGCGTAAGGACACTGGATTTGAATAGTAATTTTTCGGAAATTGCAGCCCAGCTGAATCAGATTGTTGATGAACATTTCTCGTAGAGAATATGGCGACGTAATATTGCGGCAGAAGGAACGTTGTAATCGTCAAAATATAGTATGTCCCAACAGGCATGAAAAAAGCAGCCCTAAGGCTGCGGCTGAGCAATGTATTCCCTGATTTTTCGCAGCCAATAATAATATGCATGACAGCTGATATTTCTGTCTTCACAGAATTTCGTTACGCTCCTTCCAGATTCCTTGCATTCTTTAATTATGCTCTGCCATTGTGCCATGCGGACTTTGGTTCGTATTTCCAATATATTCTCCGCCAAGAAAACACCTCCAT
>CADAAS010000116.1 GCA_902785885.1 Pseudoselenomonas ruminantium | reverse complement strand
CCAAACTGAGCTGTGACAATCATAATAAAGCTCGCAATAACATCGATAAACCGCAATTTACACCAAAAAGGAGCTATGAACATTCATAGCTCCTGTATATTCCTATGGTGACACCTACGGGATTCGAACCCGTGAACCCGGCGTGAGAGGCCGGTGTCTTAACCGCTTGACGAAGGTGCCGCTTGGTGACGCCTACGGGATTCGAACCCGTGAACCTGGCGTGAGAGGCCAGTGTCTTAACCGCTTGACGAAGGCGCCAAAAGCAACTCTACTGTTGCTGACTCAAATTATTATAGCACTACGCCGTAAGGTTGGCAAGGCTTTTTTGCAGACGGACCAAAGAATTTTCCTTGCCCAAAATGGACAGGATTTCCGTAGCACCGCCCGGCGTAACGGACTTGCCTGCCACGCCAATACGCAGAACCCACATCACGAGGCCCTTCTTGAGTTCCTGGGCAGCGATGTATTCTTCGAGCTTGGCATAAAGGCTGTCGTTGTTCCAGTCAGCTTCGCTTACGCCTTCCAAGAGTTCCACCAGTTTCGGCATGAGTTCAGCTGCCTTTTCCGGATTGACCTTGTTGCGCTTGTTGTTATAGAGGCCAGCGTCAAATTCCGGCAGGGTAATCAAGAAGTCGATTTCCTCTTTCACGTCGCTGAAACGCTGTACGCGAGTCTTCAAGAGCGCGGCCACCATCTGCCAGTTCTTTTCGAGATAATCCGGCAAATCACCGACGAATTCGCGGGCACGCTTAGCAAATTCTTCATCGCTCATGGCCTTGAAGTATTCGCCGTTAATCCAGCCCAGCTTGTCATAGTCGAACACAGCCGGAGACTTGGACAGGCCATCCAGCTCGAAGTGCGCAATCAGTTCTTCCATGGAGAAGATTTCCTGATTGGTGGTCTTGGGGTTCCAGCCAAGGAGTGCCACATAGTTCGTGATGGCTTCCGGCAAATAGCCCAACTTAACCAAATCGTCAAAGCTCGTTGCCCCATGACGCTTGGAGAGCTTGGATACCGAGCCGTCCTCATTCTTGCCCATTACCGGAGCCAGATGAATGAAGGTCGGCACTTCCCAGCCATAAGCTTCATAGAGCAGAATGTACTTCGGCGTGGACGTGATGAACTCAGCACCACGCATGATATGGCTGATGCCCATGAGATGGTCGTCAATTACATTGGCGAAGTTATAAGTCGGCATCCCGTCGCGCTTCAGGAGCACCTGGTCCTCAAGTTCGGAGTTCGGAATGGTGATATTGCCATGGAGCACATCAAAGAACGTGGTCGAACCATCGAGCGGCATCTTCTGGCGGATGACATATGGATCGCCATTTTTCAGATGCTCTTCGATAACTGCGGCATCCAAGTCACGGCAGGTGCGGTCATAGCCGCCGAACTCACCGGCAGAATGGTCTTCATCCGGGTCGCAGAAGCAGTAATAAGCATAACCGGTCTTCACCAGTTCCTCTGCGTATTTCTTATAAATGTCCATGCGCTCACTCTGCACATAGGGGCCGCAATCACCGCCGATATCGGGGCCTTCGTCCGGCACGATATGCGCCATTTCGAGCGTACGGTTGATGAAATCCACCGCATCGGCCACATAACGGGTGCGGTCGGTATCTTCAATACGCAGGATAAAATCGCCCTTCTGCGCCTTGGCATAGAGATAACCATAGAGCGCCGTGCGCAGATTGCCAATATGCATATAACCCGTGGGGCTTGGTGCGAAACGGGTACGAACCTTCTGACTCAATGAAACTTCCTCCTAAAAACTTACAATAAAAACGCTTAGCGTTTCAAGAACTGATACAGGGCACGGTACATCAGCATCGTGCTGACTGCACCGGGGTCTTCCACACCAATGCTGCGTTCGCCGACCAAACTGGAACGACCTTTTTTCGCCGGGATTTCCTTGGTGTAGTTCACTCCATCACCAGCAGCTTTGGATGCTTCCTGCAATACATCATAGAGATTCTTGCCTTCCACATTCTCCGGCAGGAAACATTCATGAATGGGAATCAGCGCATCCAAAATGGTCTTATCGCCACGTTCAGCGCGGCCTCTGGTCTGAATCGCTTCAACAGCCGCCCCCAAAAGCTTTTCAAAGCTCTTGATATTCATGCGGGTTTCTTCATCACAGGCCTCACCGGCTTTGACAAAAGCTGCACCATAGAGCGGGCCAGCGGCGCCGCCCACATTCTGAATCAGGGCCTTGCCGATTTTCTTGAGCACCGGGCCCGGCTGGCTCGTGTCTTCCATTTCATCGACGATTTCCTGCGCGGCCCTAAACCCGCGGGCCATATTAAAGCCATGATCGCCGTCACCGGCCTTGGCATCAATATTCGACAAATAATCCTTCTGAGCGATGATGGCCGCAGCTACGGCATCAAAAGCGTCTTTAATTCTCGACATTTCAAAACTCCTTGCTTTGCAGTAAAGTAAAAAACGAAAAAACTCATTGATGGGGATACAATGAGTCTATGGGGAAAATACATACCTATCCATTATAACACGCCTATTTCAAAGCGCAAGTGTGAATTGACAGAAATATAGGAATGAAGGTAAAACACCTTATAAATCGCAGCTGCCCATATTGTAGCGCAATTCTTGATTCTTCACACTGACACGGGTTTCCGGTGGCACCGAATGCGTCAAAAATACATTGCCGCCAATCAGTGAGCCCTTGCCAATCACCGTGTCACCGCCTAAGATAGACGCCCCGGAATAAATGGTCACATTGTCCTCAATGGTCGGATGACGTTTTTTATTGAACAATTTCCGCCCACCGGAAGTGGACAGTGCCCCCAAGGTCACGCCTTGATAGATTTTCACATGTTCGCCGATTTCCGTGGTTTCCCCAATAACAATGCCCGTGCCATGGTCAATCATAAAATACTTGCCAATGGTCGCGCCCGGATTGATGTCAATGCCCGTCTTGCTATGCGCCAGTTCCGTCATAATGCGGGGAATCACCGGCACATTGAGCTTATAGAGCTCATGGGCAAAGCGGAAGACCGTCACTGCATAGAGCCCCGGATAAGCAAAGATGATTTCATCCGCACTTTCCGCCGCAGGGTCCCCATCAAAGAGTGCTTCCACATCCGTCGCCAGAAACTCCCGAATCTTGGGAATCTGCCGCAAGAAAGCCAATGTAATGCGCTGTGATTCAGCCTTGGTCGCATCCAACGTTTCCTCATCGAGCTTCATGCCATAGCGCAGCGCAATAGCAATCTGCTTATTCAGACGGAAAGCGATATCTTCAATCACCATCGACAAATTATTGCGAATATCATATATACGATAATGCGGGTCTTTAACGTAACCGGGATAGGCAACGCGTGTGAGTTCCCCAATCAATTCATAAATCACCTTGGTATCCGGCTGATTGAATACGTCCAGCTTGTCTATATGACGCGCTTTATCGTAATCGGCTAATATATCCTGCGTAATGTCCTTTATATCCTGACCAATCAAGTCCTGCATAGAGTTCTCCTTCACTACCTGATACACGAAGATGGCTTCGGCAGAATACATTTCCGCCGAAACCATCACGATTAACTTGCTATTTATGTTAGCATTGCCCTTTTTTCCTGTCAAGACAGTTAAATCTTGAACCGCTCCACAGAGGACTCCATGCTCTCTGCCATTTCCGTCAGCCGGCGGCTGGCACCAGCAATCTCGTTCATGGTAGCCGTCTGTTCCTCAGTAGCAGCCGATACCGATTCTGCTTCGGAAGCGACGTTGCGGCTCATCTCGCTGATCTTATTAATCGCATCAGCAATGGTGCTGGTATTTTTCGCCAGGCTTGCCACCGTACGTTCCATTTCTGTGGTTTCATCCACAACCTGCTCAACCATCCCAGCAATGTCCTTAAAGCTGTTGCCGGCTCCGTTGACAGCACCTACACCATTTTGTACCTGCGATACGCCATCCTGCATAACGGATACGGCATTACGGGCTTTTTCCTGAATCGAGCCAATCAAACTGGAGATTTCTCCTGCCGAGGAACTGGACTGTTCCGCCAGCTTGCGGACTTCATCAGCTACAACGGCAAAACCGCGACCATGTTCACCGGCACGCGCTGCTTCAATCGCCGCATTCAGCGCCAAGAGGTTCGTCTGTTCAGCAATCTGGGAAATTGCATCCACAATCGTGCCGATTTTATCGGATTCCTTGCCCAATTCTTCAATAACCTGAGCCGACTGGCTTACGGACTGCTCGATGAGTTCCATCTGCTTCACCGCACCGGTAACCTCTTTTTCGCCGCTGTCGGCCTGCCCTTTGGCTTCCGATACTACCTGTCCAGCATGTTCAATGGTCTTCTTAAACCGTTCCATGCTCTGCGACAGGCTTTCAATATTGCTGCTGGCATTTTCCACTTCGGTGAACTGCTCACTGCAGGAACCGGCCACATTGACGATGGAATTAGCCACCGTGCCGCTGACTTCTGCGGACTGTTCCGAGCTGTCGGTCAGCTGCTGGCAGGAAGATGCCACCTGCTGGCTCGCCTCGATAATCTGCTTCATCATGCTGCTGACTTCCGTCTGCACCTTATGCAAAGCACGACTCATTTCACCGATTTCATCGGTACGATGGAAAACTTCTTCCAAGGAGTTGTCCTCCCGCAAATCGCCCGTCGCCATAACCCCCAAACGAGCGGTTACAATCTGCAGCGGCCCGACCAAGGAATTTGCGGCCCACATGCCCAATGCCGAGAAAATAGCGAGCAGCACAATATTGATGATAATCGTGTTAATCAAGGTAGACTTAAACGCTTCGTCAGCAGCCGCCTGTTCTTCGGCAATCCGGCTGTCAATGTAATCAATCCAGACACCAGTTCCCAGTACCCACTTATAGGGCGCAAAGGTTGCGGTATAATTACGCTTGGGCAGCGGCGTTGTCTCATTAGGCTTAGCGAACATCAAATCCGTATAGCCACCGCCTTCCTTGCGGCCATTTTCAATCATTTCTTTAATGAATTGCTTGCCGGAAGGGTCCGTCAGGCCGATGCGGGATTTGCCTTCCGTATCACGCCCCAAAAGCACAACATTTACGCCATCATAGGTGTCCACCCAAAAATAGCCCTTACCATCGTCATAGCGCAAATCACGCACCAAATCAGCCGCCTGTTTCTTGGCCTGCTCCTCGGTGAGTTCCCCTTTTTGCTGACGGTCATAGACTTGCTTAATGATGGATATCGCGGTTTCCGTCTCAATTTTCAGTTCCCGCTCCACATCCGTAATCATGGTCTGCTTTACCGAAGCAACCTGCCGCTCCGACTCCGACTTCAGATTGACGATAAACGCCGCACTGACACAAATAGTGGTCAGCACAGCAATACCGATAACCATCAACAAAAATCTTCCTTTTAACGACATACCTATCCCTCCAAATTCGCCTCTTATTCCCTTATCCAACGATTGCGCTTCTTGTCTTTAATTTGACTATTCGACGTCAGACAATCTTTTCCTGCTTACCAATTAATTTATCTCCGCCAAAATTTTGCGATACAAATGCTCCACATCCCACATATACCCCTGCGCATCCATCAATGGTGAAGCCTGCATCATCCGCCGCAAATTCTGCCGCAAAGCCAATAGCAATTCCTGGTCTCCGGCCATAGCCGCCGCAATATTCATATACTGAACAGCATCTTCTGCTGCCAGTTCCGCCAAGCCAAGATTGGACAAGAAACTCTTGCCAAAACGGGCACCATGACGGTTGCCAGATAGTACCACCACCGGCACGCCCATATAAAGCGCCTCACAGGTGGTAAGCCCTCCGGGATAAGGTGCGGTATCGAGCGCAATATCCATATCCGCATACTCCTGCAAATAATCCTTCGCGTACGGACGCAATTCAATCCGCTCTATAGGCAGCTGCAATTTTTTCAGCCGCTTCAGCGTATACGCTCGGCCCTCCTCTGTCCCAGCATACGATAGGCCGCCCCCAAGAGGCTATAGGCATCCGCCAGACGTTTTTTATCTTCACTATCCGCAAAGTCACGCAACAAATCATTAAGCAGCGAAACTTCGGATACATATTGTTTGCGCGTGCGCAGAATATACGCCTTCAATAAATGCCCCAGCAGTGTTTTCATGCTGTGCTGCTGCTCGAAGTCCGTTATTATCTGCCAGGCATCGTCACAATCTCCCTCTTTATAGCACGCCAGTGCCCGCTCATAAACAGCCAAAAACTCCCCCGTATTCACCAGCTCCGCTCCTTTCGCTTAGTCTTTTTAATATATTTTCGCCGACAAAAAGGATATCCCTGCTCACTTGCTAAAACATGGGGTAACTGTGTTATACTGATAAGGAGATTCAAACTTGAAGGAGGTTATTAACATGCGCCTTGTTCGCACTATCGTTCCCGCGTTGACCCTTGGCTGCCTGCTGCTGCCGGTTGCCGGCTGTGCTGCCCCCGTTAAAGATACTCCTGTTGCCCAGCGTACCATTGAAGGTCGCCCGGCATTCCCGGAGAAAATGCCCGGAGAAATCAATAAACGAGCGATTTCCTCTGTACATTTTCGCTGTGAGCCGGCTTTTGCTATTCCCATGATGGAGATAACGGAAAATCCGGAAACCATCACCATTCTAGGAACAGCCGAGGCCAGCCAGGAGCAGATGACCGCGTTTATCAAAAAGCGTAATACTACGCCCAAGCTTAACTGCTCAGTAGAAGAAATTGTCGGCTATTACTACAAGGAAGCCGCCGTTGAAGGGGTACGCCCCGATGTTGCACTCTGTCAGGCACTAAAAGAAACCGGCTTCTTTGCCTATGGCGGTGATGTTTCGCCAAAACAAAATAACTTCTGCGGTTTAGGCGCAACGGGCAATCACGAACCTGGCTACAGCTTTGCTACACCAGAGCTGGGGGTCCGCGCTCATATTCAGCACCTTATCGCCTATACCAAGTATAAGCCCCCTGTGCAGGCACTCGTTGACCCACGCTACCAGCATGTAGTGAACAACCGCCCTGACCTCCATGGCAAGGTGCTGACCTGGACAAAGCTCAACGGCGCTTGGGCTGTCCCCGGCAAAAACTATGGTCAGGAAATCCTCATGCTTTGGCGGGAGGCACAGGCCCCCAACGGCTCTGAAGCCTCCCTGCAGGCAGCCCAGAAAAAAATCAGCAAAGCACCTGACGAAGCAGCCAATTTAATCTATCGTGGCATTGTCTATTACAATCGCGATGACTTCAAAAATGCCCAAGCCGATTTTGCCGCTGCGCAGAAATTAAATCCGCAGTCCAGCGAAGCTCTTTTCAATCTGGCCATCACCGCAGAAAAACTCGGCGACAAAAAAGCCGCACGAAAAGCCTACGACCAGCTGATTACCCTGCAGCCGAACACCAATCAAGCCTGGTACAACCGCGCATTGCTCCGCTACCGTGACCGCGACTATGATGGTGCCATTGCCGACCTGCAAAAACTCCTGCAAATCGAAGCCCGCTCTGCTGACGCACAGAATCTCATTGGTCTTTGCCATATCGGACAGAAAAAATACAACGAAGCCTGGGAAGACTTCGCAGCCGCTGGCAAGATTAACTCAGCCAATATGAACGTACTGGCTAATCAGTTCATTATTCAAGCCTGCTTAAAATAATATCCAGATAGACGAATAAGCCCAGTTATGCTGGGCTTATTCATTTGCGCAAAATTTATATACGAAAAAAGCACCCTTACGGGTGCTTATCACTTAACTGGCAACGCCCTATCCTCCCAGTCCGTCTCCAGACAAGTACTTTCGGCGTATGAGTGCTTAACTACTGTGTTCGGTATGGGAACAGGTGGAAC
>CADAAS010000115.1 GCA_902785885.1 Pseudoselenomonas ruminantium | reverse complement strand
AAAGGAGGTACCGAGCAGGTACTTGTCTTCGTAAACGGCACCGGCTTTGAGCGTCGGCCATACATATTCCTTGAGGAATTCTTCCTTGAGGTCAGCGATATAAACCTTGGAAGCACCGGATTTCAGTGCCTTATCATGAACGGCATCCAGTTCATCGCCCTGCCCTACATCAGCGCAGCAGGCGATAACTTCGCAACCATCATAGTTTTCCTTGAGCCAGGGAATGATAACGGAGGTATCGAGACCACCGGAGTAAGCCAGAACTACTTTTTTAATCTGTTTAGCCATAATAGAACTTCCTTTCCACTTCTAAATCTATACTCGCCTTATCCCATTGTCAGTGCCATAATGGCTTTCTGGGTATGGAGGCGGTTTTCTGCTTCGTCAAAAATCACATGGGCATTGGCCTCTAAGACTTCCTCAGTGATTTCCTCACCACGGTAAGCCGGCAGGCAATGCATTACGATAGCCCGCTTGTCCGCATGAGCCATAAGCTCCTTGTTGACCTGATAGGGCGCGAAGATTTTCTTACGCGCATCGTGCTCATCTTCCTGTCCCATGCTGGCCCAGGTATCCGTAACCACGATATCGGCCCCCTTAACCGCTTCCACCGGGTCAGTTACGAGCTCAATGCTGGCGCCCGTGAGTTTGGCATCTTCTTTTGCCTGCTTGGTCACCGTGGCATCCGGCTTGTAATCTGCCGGCGTAGCCGCCACAAAGGTCATACCGGCCTTGGCACAGCCATACATGTAGGAGTTGGTCATATTGTTGCCGTCGCCCACATAAGCCATTTTGAGGCCCTTGAGGTTCTTGCCCTTATGCTCCTGAATGGTTAAGAGGTCAGTGAGCACCTGACAGGGATGGAGTAAATCCGTCAGGGCATTTATGACCGGAATATCGGCGTATTTTGCCAGTTCTTCTACGCGGTCATGACCATAGGTACGAATCATAATGCCGTCCAGATAGCGCGACAGCACACGTGCCGTATCCTTAATCGGTTCGCCGCGTCCCAGCTGCAAGTCGCGGTTCGAGAGGAACAGTGCCTGCCCGCCGAGCTGGTACATACCAACTTCAAACGAAACTCTGGTTCGCGTGGAAGACTTTTCAAAAATCATGCCCAGGGTCTTGCCCTTTAAGAGATGATGTTCGATACCTGCCTTCTGCTTGGCCTTGAGTTCATGGGCCAGCGCCAGAATCTCCTGTACTTCATCCACGGATAAATCGTGGATGGACAACATATCGCGTCCTTTTAACATCCAAAGCCCCCTTATTCGGCGTATTTGCCGATAACTTCGTCCATTACGGCAAATGCTTCATCAATCTGTGATGTGGTGATGATGAGCGGTGGGATAAAGCGCAGGACCTTGCCCGCCGTGCAGTTGATAATCAGCCCCTTGGCCAGACAGTCATTGACGATATCCCGGCCATGTTCGGCACCGGCAAGTTCAGCGCCGAGAATCAAGCCCTCACCACGCACATCTACAATAAAGTTTGGATATTTTTTCGCTAATTCCTGCAATTTATCCTTAAAATATTTGCCTACAGATTTAATATTTTTTAAGAAATCTTCCTGCGGCACCGTATCGAGCACCACATTGGCCGCCGCACAAGCCAGCGGATTGCCGCCGAATGTCGTGCCGTGGTCACCGGGCTTAAAAGCCGCCGCCACCTTATCGGTGACGATAAAGGCACCGATGGGCACACCGCCCGCTAAGCCTTTGGCCAGTGTGACGATATCGGGCTTAATGCCGTAATTTTCATAGGCAAAGAACTTGCCGCTGCGGCCAATGCCTGCCTGTATTTCATCGAGAATCAGCAGAGCACCATGCTTATCGCAGAGTTCCCGGACCTTTTTAAGGTAATCACTATCCGGTGTATGAACACCGCCTTCGCCCTGAATGGTTTCAAGCATCACTGCCGCCGTCTTGTCGCTGATTTTGCTTTCCAGTTCGGCGATATCATTGTAATGCACATAGGTAAAACCTGCGGGCAATGGCCCCAAACCTTCATGGTAATGCGTCTGTCCCGTAGCCGTCAGCGTAGCCAGTGTACGGCCATGGAAGCTGTCCCAGGCGGATATGATTTCCGTCTTTTCGGGATTGATGCTGTATCCATACTTACGGGCAATCTTGATGGCCCCTTCGTTGGCTTCCGCACCGGAGTTAGCGAAGAACGCCTTATCGAGGCCGCTGAGCTTCACGAGCTTAGCCGCCGCATCAGCCTGCGGCTGGGTGTAGTAGAGATTGGAGCAGTGAATGAGTTTTCCTGCCTGCTCCGTCACCGCCTGCACCAAGGCCTTGTTGTTATGCCCGAGTACATTTACCGCAATGCCACCCAAGAAGTCCAGATATTTCTTGCCGTTTATATCCCAAACCTCAGCGCCTTCGCCATGGTCGAGGACGATTTTGTAGCGGTTAAAAACCGGCAGATAGCTTTGCTGGTCTTCCGCAAAAATTTCCTGTTCCTGCATATTGTGCCCCCTTACCGCACCACCTGGGTGCCAATGCCCCGGGAGGTAAAGATTTCCAAGATAATGGAGTGTGCGAGCCGCCCGTCAATGATATGGGTCTTGCCTGCGCCCTGTTCCAAAGCCGTCAGGCAGGCTTCCACTTTGGGAATCATGCCTCCGGCAATAATGCCTTCTTTGATGTACTGCTTGGCCTCGGACAGATGCAAAGTAGAAATGAAACTCGACTTGTCATTAAAGTCTTTATAAATCCCCTCGATATCCGTCAAAAGCAGCAGTTTTTCGGCCTGCAAGGCACCAGCAATCTCTGCCGCCACATAATCGGCGTTGATATTGTAGCTCTCGCCGTTATCGCCTACACCAATGGGCGCGATAATGGGCACATACCCCTGTTGCAGCAGGTCTTCCAAAATACCTGTGTCCACCTGCTCCACTTCACCGACATAGCCGATATCCACCTTTTTGGTGTCCTCGCCTTCATAAACCGTGGCCAGTTTCTTGCGGGCCTTAATCAGTCCTGCATCCTTACCGCTGAGCCCCACAGCTCTTACGCCTCGGCGGTTCAGGAGATTCACAATCTCAGAATTGACCTTGCCGTCGAGCACCATTTCCGCAATTTCAATGGTTTCTTCATCGGTGACTCTAAGCCCTGCCACAAAATCCGATTCCTTGCCGACCTTCTTGAGGAAGCCCGTGATATCCGGGCCACCGCCATGAACGATAACGGGACGGATGCCGACATATTTCATCAAGGCAATATCCTGCATGACCTTTTCTTTGAGGTCATCGTTAATCATGGCATTGCCGCCGTATTTAATGACGATGGTCTTGCCGTAGAACTGCTGGATATAAGGCAGGGCCTCCACCAAAATGGCGGCTTTGTCTTCTGCTGTAAACATCAGCCTGCCTCCTTAGGTGTGGTATTCACCGTTAATCTTCACGTATTCATAGGAGAAGTCACAGCTCCAAATATCAGCCTTGGCATCGCCTTCACCCATGTCAATACCGATAACAATATCATGGGCCTCCATGACCTTCCGCAGTTCTGCTTCATCATAATCTGCACCTACGCCATTGGCATAAACGGGAATACCGCCGAACTTCACGACAGTCTTATTCGGGTCCATCGGTACACCAGCATAGCCTACGGCACAGATTACGCGGCCCCAGTTGGGGTCTTCACCGAAGAACGCCGTCTTAACGAGCGGACTCTTGGCAACACTCATGCCAATGGTCTTGGCTTCGGCAAAATTTCTTGCCCCCGTTACGGAAATGGTCAGGAACTTGGTTGCACCTTCACCATCGGCCGCAATCTTCTTGGACAGTTCCTGGCAGATATTCTGCAGCGTTGCCTTGAAGAGCTTGTAATCTTCATTTTCCTCGGTGATCTTTGCGTTGCCTGCGGCACCGTTGGCCAGCACGATAACCATGTCGTTGGTACTCATATCGCCGTCAATAGAAATCATATTGAAGGAAACTTCGACGATTTCCGACAGGGCTTTCTGCAGGAGCTTGCTGTCAATAGCCGCATCCGTCGTGATAAAGCAGAGCATGGTGGCCATATTGGGCTGAATCATGCCCGAACCCTTGGCGATAGCACCGAAACGTACATCCTTGCCGCCGAGCGTAATTTCCGTAGCGCAGGACTTGGAATACGTATCCGTGGTAATGATAGCCTTGCCGGCGTTTTCACTGCCTTCAGTGGACAGTTCCTTAACCGCCTGTTTGATGCCATCTTCCATCTTGTCCATCGGCAGGTTCACGCCGATAACACCGGTGGAGGCAACTACTACATCATCCGCCTTGCAGCCCAAAGCCGTGGCCGTGATATCCTGCATAGCTGCCGCATCGTTTTCGCCCTGCTCACCCGTGCAGGCATTCGCACAGCCAGCATTTGCCGTGATGGCATGTGCCATGCCCGTGGCTACAACTTTTTTAGACGCACGTACCGGAGCCGAAGCTACCGCATTCTGGGTAAACGTACCGGCCACTGCCGCTTCCTGTTCCGTGTAGATTACGGCAACATCGAGATTGCCGCTTTTCTTTATGCCTGCCTTGACACCGGCAGCCTGAAAGCCCTGCGGGTAAGTAACCCCGGCTTTTTTATGTACATCACTAAACATATATTTTCCTCCTCAGAGTTGTTTTTGTTTTTATTAAGGATAAAGGGGTACGAAATCGAGTCCCATACGTTCTTCAAAACCGCAGGCGATATTGAAATTCTGTACCGCCTGCCCGGCAGCGCCCTTCACGAGATTGTCAATGGCCGAGAGCACAATCACGCGGCCTGTGCGTTCATCCACATGCCAGGCGATATCGCAGAAGTTGGAGCCGCGTACTTCCTTGGTGGAAGGATATGCCCCTTCGCCCAATAAACGGATAAAGTATTCCTTACCGTAGAGCTTTGCAAAAGCGGCACTGACCAAATCCGCAGTTACGCCCTCTTTGAGGTTGGCGTAGCAGGTGGAAAGAATCCCCCGCGACATCGGCACAAGATGCGGCGTGAAGTTCAAGAGAACCTTTTCCCCCGAAATATCAGCCAGTGCCTGTTCAATCTCCGGCGTATGTCGGTGCTTGGCTACATTGTAAGCCCGGAAGTTATCGTAAAGCTCCGGGAAATGATTGGCCTGCTTGGCCCCACGTCCTGCCCCGGATACGCCGGACTTGGCATCGACGATAATCGTATTCACATCGATAAGATGCTGCTTGGCCAATGGCGCAAGTGCCAAAATGCTTGCAGTAGTAAAGCAGCCGGCGTTGCCGATAATCTTGGCGCCTTTTATCTGCTCCCGATAAAGTTCAGCCAGACCGTATACTCGTTCAGCATCCTGATGGGTATGCGGTACATGATACCAGGCTTCATACACCGTTGTGTCGCTAAAACGATAGTCAGCGCCCAGGTCAATGATTCGCACCGGCATCCCCGCAAGTGCCCGACCCACTTCCATGGCATGACCATGCGGCAGACCGATAAAGACAAAATCACTGTCCTTGCCGATACGCTCGATATCCTTCATGCTCTCCAGCTCCATATCATAGAGCCCGCGCAGATGTGGATAAAGCGTGGCAATCTTTTCGCCGGTATGGCTTTCCGAAGTGATATGCACTACTTCGGCCTGCGGATGCTGATAGAGCAGCCGCAATAGTTCGGCTCCGGCGTAACCGGTAGCCCCAATAACGCTGACCTTCATTGAGATTCCTCCCTCGGTACCATTTTGACCTGTCAACACGGATTTATTTTCCATCCATGTTGTCATTTCAACTGTACCTTGTAAACTATGTTTATAATTATACATCAATCTTGCATAAAATTGCAACCCCTATTTATAAAAAAACATGTGATAGTACACCTGAGAAATATTTTGCCGCTGGCAAAACCTGAACATTGGCGTTATACTATAATAAGTTTTTTTATGGATAGGAGTTTATTATGAAAAAACATAAAAAAAGGCGAATTTACCGAAAATTTTTCCGCTTTATCTTCCTTTTGGTTCTGATATTTTTTATCGCCTTCTTCCTTGCAGGCGGCACTTCCTTTTTTTCTCCCCGCACCTGGCAGAATGTAGGCGATTTTCTGCCGAAACCAGAATCGGTCCTGCCTGCCAACCAGCAGACAGATACACAAAAAGAAATCTCCACCATCGACCGGTTCAGCCGCATACTCTTCCTCAAGCGGGCCGTTAATGCTCGCATTGATAAAGAGCACTATGTAAAGCTCCGGGATATTCCTGAAGATATGCAAAACGCCATTATTGCCATCGAAGATAACCGTTTTTACAGCCATTATGGGTTCGACGTGCAAGGCATCATGCGTGCCACACTCGTTAACCTCCAGTATGGTGAAGTCACGGAAGGGGCCAGCACCATCACCCAGCAGCTGGTCAAGAATCTCTTTCTTTCCCACGAGCAATCCTTTGGCCGCAAAGCCGAAGAACTATTGCTTTCGCTCGACATGGAGGCCAATTACAGCAAAAGTGAAATCCTGGAACTATACCTCAACACCATTTATTATGGGTCGAATTTCTATGGCATAGGCCCGGCTGCACAGGGATATTTTGGCAAAAAGCCCAACGAGCTGAAACTGCCGGAAGCTGCCATGCTGGCCGGCACGCCCAATGCGCCTTCCCTCTACTCACCATATGTAGACTTCATGCTGGCGAAAAAGCGCCAGATTATCGTCATAGATGCCATGACTAGATGTGGTTATATTGATGAATCCACTGCTGAATCGGCCAAGATAAAACCGATTTACCTGGAAAAAACAACGAAATAGACATATAGCAAAGGAGACAGTCCTCCCGTTCCTGGGAGGCTGTCTCCTGTTTGTTTACTTCTTTTTGCTATTGGCCTTAATCTGTTCTTCTGCAGAACGATCCAAATGCTTGTAGAACTGTTCGCAAAGGTTGTTAAAGGTAGCTACCGTATCGCCTTCGCTTCTGTTGGCACGAATCTCATACGTGTAAAGAAGTTCATTGGTGCCAGCTTTGAACACATCAAAGAAGAAGGTCGTGCGGCTGTTGTTTGCCACGGTCAGTACAACATAAGCATCGGCATAATTAGCTGCATTTTCCTTGTACACCTTGGCAGCCTGACGACGATCAAGGGACTTGATATCAACATTGGTAGCAGTTTTAATCCCTTCTGCTACAGCATCATAAGAAATAACATAGCTGCGGGATACGCGGCTTGCATCCGATACAATCTGCGTCAGCATTTCCTTGTTCGGAGCTTTTTCATCAACCGGCGTGTACAGCGGCGCAGCTATAGCGATACGCTTTACAGTCGTAATATCGGCACCTTCCTGAATGGTTACCTTGTCAGCATTAGCAAAGGCTACCTGAGCGCTAAGCACAATCATGCATACAGTCAGCAACATTTGAACAATTTTTTTCATGGATTTTTCCCCTCCACACTTATAAAAAATTTGCGAAAAATCGTACCATCCTTATTGTACACTATTTTTCAGAAATCTGCCAGTATTTATCAAGCTAATTTAACAATAAACCGCTATTGCCTGTGGAATCGTTTCAATAGTCAATGGCAGCAACGGCCCCACTTCCCCATCCAAGTCGCTTTGCATTTTCTCTACTGCAGCAACCTGGAAAGTCTTGGCCTGCAAATGCAGCACGCCATCTTTTTCCGCCACTGGACGCCCTGCCACCAAGTCAGCTGTAATTGACATGAGCTGAGGTATGCTGCATTTTTTTATCGCCAATAAATCCAGCATACCATCATCCACGGCAATATCTTTGGCCACATTTTTGGTATCCCGCAATGCCGTTAAAGCAACAGTCGGAGACCCAACCGCTACTGCAATAGCCATTTTTCCCGCCGCAATAGACACTTTAAGATAGTATGCCATCTTGCCCAGAGCATTTTTCAGGCGTCTGTCCACTTCATGGGCAATGCAGGTCATCATGCCGGCGCTGGCAACATTGATGAAGTATTGTTCGCCGACCCTGCCGACATCCATGCGCCGGACATTTCCTGCCGCAATTTTATCAAAATAGTCTTCCATATCCTCATTTATCTTGAGATATGTCGCAAAGTCATTTGAAGTACCACTGCCGATAATCCCCAAAGGCAAATCCAGCTGATTTTTTACGAGCAGATTGACACATTCATGTACGGTACCATCCCCGCCGGCAGCCAAAACGCCATCCGGCTTTACTTCCTGCAAAAAATCAACAAAATCTTCATTGCCCTCTTTTTTTGTGCGGTAGAGAATCAGCAAAATTCCCCGCCGCTGAAACGCTTCTACAATCCAATCCAGCTTGTTCTTAAAGGCTGCATGTCCCGATACCGGGTTATAAAACAGCACCAGCTTCTGCAAAGTTTACGCCTCCTGTTTTTTCTCCGCCTTGAAAACGCCTATTTTCCGCAGGAATTTGATTCCGATGCGGCCAATCATAGGCATACGCTCCAAATCATCCTCTTTAAGACCGCCGATTACGAGCATCACCGCAATGTACACGGCACAGCCAAAGAAGACCGCACCAAAAGTAGAAACAGCCCCCATCTGCCACCAGGCCATAGTGAAATCATAGAAGAAATACACGGCTGCAGCCATAATTGCAGAGGCCACAATGGTTTTTAATAACTGCGGGATTTCCATGCGGTAGCCGATAAACTTGTAAATAAAAATCAGATTGATAATGGCAGCAACGCCCATATCCGCTGCCGTAGCCCATGCCGCACCCATGATGCCCAGCCAAGGAATAGCCGTAAGTTCCCAATTCAGAATGACTTTGGCCACAGCTGCCAAAATCATATTCACCATCGGAATAGTCGGATGGCCCAAGCCCTGCAAAATGCCTGTAGACACCTGATGAAGCCCCACGAGAATTATGCTGACTGCCGAAATCATTACCGCAGGACCAGCACCCGGTGCATTGTAGATAAGCGACGCAATGGGCGTAGCCAGTACAAAGACGATGACAAAGGCCGGGAAGCAGACGAAATTGGATATACGCACAGACGCCGCGGTCTGATTATATACACGCTTCATATCCTTCAAGGCTCTGGCCTCGGAAATGGCCGGCACAATGCTCATCGCCATGGAAGCCGTAATGATACAGGACAAGTTTACCAAAGGCACCGCCATACCGGTCAGATAACCGAAAAGCTCCGTTGCCTCATTGACACTATAGCCGGCTACTTCCAAGCGCTGCGGCACAATCATCAAATCCAGATTGGACACGACTGGCAGCATAATGCTGGCCGCCGACACCGGCAGGGAAAGCTTGAAAATCCGCTTGATAATCGACCAGGCAGGCTCAGCTTCCGTCCCCGGCAGGGGCTGCAAATCATGCCCATAATCCCGTTCGATATCCTTTTCCAGTTTCCAATGGAAGTACACGAGTACCATAAGCCCGGTAACAGCACCAGCCAAAGCACCTAAAGATGCACCGGCAGATGCATAATCAAGCCCCCAGGGGAGCAAGAGCTCTGCCAGCAGAATCATGGTGATGACTCGGAAAATCTGCTCCACAATCTGGGAAACCGCCGTCGGCGTCATCCGCTGCCAGCCCTGCAAATAACCGCGGGAGCTGGCCAAAAAGGTGACGAAAAACACCGTAGGCGCCAGCACGACAATGGACTTATACGCACGGGCATCGCGGACAAACTGCCATTCAATGAGCCAGTCCGCCGCAAAATAGGTCATAAACGAGAAAAAGAGGCCCGTTACGAGCATCAACGCCATGGAAATATGGAATACCCGCTTAGCGCCATAAATATCTTTCAAGGCCACACGTTCCGCCGTGATGATGGAGATAGCCACTGGCACACCAGCCTGAGAGACCGTCATGGCAAAGAAATAGATAGGAAAGGCCATCTGGTAAAGACCGATACCTTCACCGCCTAAGATTCGGGAAACAAAAATCCAGTTCAACGAACCGATGACCTTGACCACAAAACCAGCCACAGTCAAGATAAAGGTTCCTTTAAGGAAGGACTCTCCCTTACTGGATTTATTTTCCGTTGTTACTTCCTGCTTACTAATGAGAAACACCGCCTATATATGACGAGTACATTTCCGTACCCAAAATAATCTGCCGCACTGCCTGTATAGAAAAGGCACGCAACGTATGAATTATACCACACATTGCGCGCCTTATCCATAGTAAAGCTAAACGAAAAATGAATTAAGCGTGTGCCAGCTCGTCGTTTTCATCATAAACCGGCAGCTGATCATTTGCCATTTCGCTGAAATCGAAATGAAGCGACTTGCCTTCATCCAACGTACGAATCTTGCCGGCAACTTCCGCATCAGCTACGAAAGGACGGCACTTATAAAGGCTGTCTTCCATGCCAGCAGTCTCCGGCACATAGAAGCCCAGACGGTCAGCAACCGTCTTAAAGGCATAGAAACGCTCAGCTAAATCGCACCATTCAAGATTTTTCATTGTCAAAAACTCTCCTTCTAATCCCAAAAACCTTACAGAAAAAAATTATACTTAGTATCCCGACTCACTTTCCTCCCACAGAGCAAGACAAAAAATCTTACGATTTTTCATCAGCCCTTACACGAAATCTAAGCGATTCTGCGCCTTACAGGCTTGATTCGCAAAGATTTCATAGCAAAAATGAGATGTCTGTAATCATAACAGTTTTCTTTCGAATTGTCAAATTCTCGTATTTTGCCCTGAGCTGTGCTAAACTAGCATTGAGAAAAATTAACGAGGTGTTTGCCATGAATTACGTTTTAATCCTGCTGATAGCACTGCTATCCATCATTTTCCTCTTGGAAATGCGCCACTCTATGCGCCGTTCCAATGCCAACAGCCGCCTGATTGAAAAATACCGCGATGACCTGCAAAATAAAGAACTGCTGGCAGAAATCTATGCTTTCTGCCAGCAGGATTATAAACTGCGCCGTATCGTAAAGAAACACAACCTCACGCTTGAAGATATTGAAAAAATCTACCAAAAGCTGCTGCTTTGGGGCAATTTTCACAAGGGTCGCCGCTTCGTCCCCATTACTTCATTCCTTTATGTCTATACCTTGGATTACCTATGCCAGCATAAAGATGGCGATGCCAAGGAATTAACGATGAAATGCATGAACTTTCTACATATATAAATATGAAGTTTTAATACAAGCCATAAGCCTTGATTTTAGGGGGCTTAATGCCGACAAACATTTAATGTCCAAAACACCATTCAGTAATTTTTGTCGTCAAAATGTCGTCAAAAAAATAAAGGGAGCCGAAACTCCCTCAAGGTTAAAGCGCCTTTTGCACTAAAAAAGCACCCATGTTAATGAGTGCTTAATTTATTAGTCTGTGAGATGCCGAACTTCTCCACCTGCTGTGAATTTTGACATTACACCTTGTTGCTCCTGTCTTATTCTTTCGGCACACTTCTTGATTTTTGAGCATAACCACATAGATGCTGTTTTTCCTTCTGAATAATCTGCTTCTGCAAACATATTCACTCTACCATCTTCACGCATTTTTTCTACCTGTTCCATAGCCCGAATATCACCAGCAGGATAAACCGCAAAGGTAGAACCTCCGTGTTTATTGATAACGGAGAAAGCAGGAATGTCACTCGGTCCATCAGCCACATAAGCCATGTTAATAAAATGTACACGCCTATTTGCTTCTGGTAGATTCGTATTTACCGTTATGCCCTCGGTTATCCCTACGCCTTTATTTATCTCAAATAAGGCTCTGGTCTTTGTAGTGTTATCAATGGTATATCCTACTTCCCCTATTATAGGTTCGCCATCTTCACCTGCAACCTCAATAAACTCACATCCCCATATACCTTTTACATATTTTGCAACTTCCGAACCTC
>CADAAS010000114.1 GCA_902785885.1 Pseudoselenomonas ruminantium | reverse complement strand
GTATATATCGCCTTTGTCATGGCCGTAAAAGTCATTGATGTGTTTGAGGTTGTCGCAGTCGAATACCCCGATGGCAAACTCAGGCTTTTGGGCAGAACTGTTCAGCAAATCCTGTATTTTTTGCATATAAGCGCCATAACCTGCTTTATTCCGCACGGCAGTCAATGCATCAATATAGACCTTTCGATTGAGTGTATCGATATTTGCTTTGGTATTCTCTACCAGCCCCTTGAAGGTTCGGGTGAGCATACCGATTTCATCATCATCCGTATCATCCAAAACAACATCATAATTTCCGTCAGCAACCTGCCTTGCTGCGTTGGTCAGCCGATGAAGCGGCTGGGTGATACGGTCGGCAAAACGCATCATCACGAAACTTGCCAACAGCAGAATGATAAAGGAGGCGAATAACGTGCGCGAAATCAGGCCCTGCCATACGCTGTTGATTTCCCCCCAGGGTACCGTCACATAGAGCCGCATCCCATTGCTCAGCGACCTCCAGACAGCCTCCTTCTTGATGCCATTGAAATGATATTGTACATGCTGAGCCCCCTTGACCGCGTCCGGAGTATCTATGGCTACTTTTTCCCCATACTGCAAGGTGGAATCCATCTGCGGATGGTAAATTACATTGGAATACGCGTCGAGGATAAAGGCATAACCATTTTCAAAGAGCTTGATTTTTTCCACCTCGGAGACTAAGGTTCCATAATCGATTTCTATCCCCACAACGCCTACAAACTGCCCATGCCGGTAAACGGGAACATTGTAGGAAATGACCCGGGTACCCAAATTTTCGGTGTGATAAGGCGGCAGCCATACGCCTTTTTTTTCAGCTTTGGGAATCGTAAACCAAACCAGCGTGGAAGTGTCGTTGGTGTCATATTGGGTGATATCTGTTACTTCGTGTTCCTGAAATTCCCTGCCGTTTTGTTTGACATACCAAAAACCCGAATGTTCTTTGGAAAATTCGGGGTCGACGCGGAAATAATAGGTGAGTACACCATTGGTGTTATGCGCAATTTTACTAAACAAATGGCGTACATTTTCAACCTCATTGACAAACTGTTCATCCGGCATAGTCTCAAGGTTATCTTGCACAAGGGTAGCAACCGTTTCTACCGAACGCTCTACATCATCAAAATAGGTTTCCAAATTCATTGCACCGGTTGTACATTTCAGATGAAGCATTTGGTCAGCATCGCTTTTTCCCAAGGTTTTGATGGAGTAAACGCCAATATAGGTAGCAACACTTAACGCGGCAATAATCGCACTTAATGTCAGCAAAATGAATTTTGCTCGTATCGAACGCATCCGCTCCCCCTCCCTCTTGCATTATCCCTACATCTATATTCCATGCCGAAAAGCAAAAACCTGCTAACGAATAGGAAAATGCTAAGACTTTTTTTGATACAGCCCTTCCCCACGCCAGATTAATACACCCAGCGACAATATACCTCTGGCGCAGAGTTCGACACACATCGCCGCCCATACGCCGGGTAGGCCGTAGTCTACTGCAAGGAAAATGGCCAGCGGAATGCGAATGCCCCACATAGCTACGAGATTCAAAACGGTCGGCAATTTCGTTTCGCCCGCACCGCGGAATATACTCGTGACGATGATGCCGGCGGCAAAAAGTGGTTCTGCCCAGGCTTCGATGCGCAGGATTTCCGTCCCTGCGGCGATAACCGCACTGTCTACTGACAGCAGGGCCATCATCTGCGGCGCGAGGATATACATGACCACGCCCATGACCATCATGACCACCATGCCGAGGCCTGCGCTGACATAGCCAAAGCGCTGGGCAAGTTTGGCGCGCTTTGCCCCCACGCTCTGTCCGACCAGGGTCTGCGCCGCCGTGGACACGCCGATACCGGGCATATAGCAAAGGCTTTCCGCCGTGATGGCAAAGGAATTGGCCGCGAGCGCTACCGTCCCTAGCGGTGCCACAATGCAGGTAAAGGCCACATAAGCACTGCCCATGACAATCTGTTCGAGCACCATGGGAATCCCCAACGTGGTCGCCTGCCGCAATTCGCCCTGCCAGGGTTCGAGCTGTTCCCGCCGATAGTGCAGCTGCCGGGATTTTTTCAGCAATACATAAAGCATAGCGGTCATACAGCAGGCTTCTGCCAGTACCGAGCCAAACGCCACACCGGCTACGCCCCAATCGGCACCGGGCACCCATATGGAAAGCCCTCCAAACTCCACCACACGGGAGGGGAAAATCAGCAGAGCATTAAAGAGGACATCGAGCACGCACATCAAAACGCTCAGCAGACTGGGCACCTTCATATTGCCGCTGGCCTGCAGCATGGAAGCGGCGGCAAAATTTACCACAAGCAGGGGCAGCCCCAAGGCATAAATGCCCAGATAAAGTGAAGCATCGCCGGCAATATCCACCGTCCCGCCCAAAAAGTATGGCAGCCATCCACTAAGGGCAGCACTGCCGCCCCCCATGACCAGACTGAAAATCAGCACCGCCCACAGGCCATGCCGCACAAGGCTGCGTGCCTTTATCTCTTCCCCGGCGCCAATGGCCTGTGCCAGCTGAATGGTATAACCCATGGACATGGCAAAGCATATCCCGCCGATAAGCCATGTCGTGGAATTGACCAAACCGATAGAGGCCGCCGCGCCGGCACCAATCATGCCCACCATCGAGGCATCAATATACTGCATCATCACCGTGGTGATTTTCGCCATAATCGCGGGCACACTAAGCTGCCAGGTCAGCAACAGCAATTCCCCAAATGTAAAAGGGTCACCCTTGCGGATGCGCCCCAAAAGATTTTTCCGCATAAAAAACTCCTTCAAGAAAAAATCCGTCCTCGCACCAATAGAAGACAGATATCCAGTTATTTTAGCCGAATCCGGCTTATATTGCAAGGCAAAATGTCCAAAACCGCAATTTGTCTTTATGGCAATAATATTTCCCTTTCCGTCATTTTTATGAAAATTTATGTTATAATGTTTTAGTAGCTTTTTATTATCTTTATTTCAGATAGGGGGATAGTCACTGCGGGTCAGGCCGCAGTGGTATGAATTATGGCTAATAACAAAAAGCTGGGGATTATCGCCAACGATGAATGGCTGGCACCCTATGAGGACGCAATCCGCGGACGTCACGAACATGCGGTTTGGAAAATCAATCAGCTCACGCAAAACGGCAAAAAGAAACTCTCGGATTTTGCCACCGGACACCTTTATTACGGCCTGCACAAACAGGGACGCGGCTGGGTGTTCCGCGAATGGGCACCGAATGCGCTGGACATTTACCTGATTGGTGATTTCAGCGACTGGCAGGAAAAGGAAGAATTCCGCTGCCATCACATTCCAGGCACCGGCGATTGGGAGCTCAAGATTCCCGCGGGCAAAATCAAGCACAAAGACCTGTACAAAATGAAAGTCCATTGGCGCGGCGGCGCAGGGGAACGCATTCCTGCCTGGGCTACGCGCGTAGTACAGGACGAAGAAACCAAGATTTTCTCTGCGCAGGTTTGGAATCCGCGCACGAAACATACCTGGCATGATGCCAAATTCAAGCCCACTACCGCACCGCTCCTCATCTATGAATGCCATGTCGGCATGGCACAGGATGCAGAAAAGGTCGGTACCTATAAGGAATTCACCAAGAATATCCTGCCGCGGGTCAAAAAGGATGGCTACAACTGCATTCAGATTATGGCCATTCAGGAACATCCGTATTATGGCAGCTTCGGCTACCATGTCAGCTCCTTCTTTGCACCGAGCAGCCGCTGCGGCACGCCGGAAGATTTGACCCCAATCAGTTCTTCTATCCCGGTGACCGTCACGACCATCCGGCCTGGGACAGCCTGTGCTTTGACTACGGCAAGGATGATGTTATGCACTTCCTGCTGTCCAACTGCAAATACTGGTTGGAAGAATTCCATTTCGATGGTTTCCGCTTTGATGGCATCACCTCCATGCTCTATTACAGCCATGGACTCGGCGAAGCCTTTATGAACTACGGCGACTACTTCAACGGCCATCAGGACGACAACGCCATCTGCTATCTGACGCTGGCCAACAAGCTGATTCACGAAATCAAGCCCCATGCCATTACCATCGCGGAGGATGTCAGCGGCATGCCGGGGCTCGCGGCCAAATTCGAGGACGGCGGCTACGGCTTTGACTATCGTCTGGCCATGAACGTGCCGGACTACTGGATTAAGACCATCAAGGAAAAGAAGGACGAAGATTGGCATCCATCCAGCATTTTCTGGGAAATGACCAACCGCCGCGCCGATGAAAAGACCATCTCCTATGCGGAAAGCCATGACCAGGCACTCGTAGGCGACAAGACCATCATCTTCCGCCTGATTGATGCCGACATGTACTGGCATTTCTCCAAGGACAACCGCAACGGCATGGTTGACCGCGGCATTGCCCTGCACAAGATGATTCGTCTGGTCACGGCCTCCACGATTAATGGCGGCTACCTGAACTTCATGGGCAACGAATTCGGCCATCCCGAATGGATTGACTTCCCGCGTGAAGGCAACGGCTGGAGCTACAAATATGCCCGCCGTCAGTGGCACCTTGTCGATGACCAAAAGCTCTGCTATCATTATCTTGGCGACTTCGACCGGGAAATGCTCGCCACCCTCAAGACGGTCAAAAACATTCAAAAGCAGCCGGTTGTCGAAATCTGGCACAACGACGGCGACCAGGTTCTCGCCTACAGCCGTGGCGACCTCGTCTTCGTCTTCAACTTCTCCCCCACGCAGTCCTTCCCGGACTATGGATTCCTCGTACCCAAGGGAGAATACGAAGTCGTGCTCAACACCGATGCCAAGGAATTCGGCGGCAACGGGCTGGCTGACGACAGCGTTATTCACAAGACCAATTTCGACCCGCTCTACGAAAAAGACGGCAAGGAATGGCTCAAAATCTACATTCCTGCCCGCAGTGCCGTAGTTCTGCGGAAGAAGAAATAAGCAAACCAAAGGAGACTTTAACATGGCTTTTATTGAACCGAATCCGATTCAGGCAACCAACAAGGCAGATGGCCAGGGCACCATCACCATTGTGAAACTCTTGACGCCGGAGGAACTCGACGGCAAGTGCGATATGTACGCCAAGGTCATCATCCCGCCCCTCTGCTCCATCGGGGTACATGAACACCATGGCAACACGGAGACCTACCACATCCTCTCCGGCACCGCCCTCTACAACGACAACGGCAAAGAAGCAACTCTCGGCGCAGGTAGCACCACCTTCTGCCCGGACGGCGAAAAACACGGCATCGCCAACCCGTCCAAAACGGAAGATTTAGTGTTTATGGCATTGATTATCAAGAAATAAGCCTTTAGGGCACAAAAAAACTGACAGGTCAGATTTGACTTGTCAGTTTTTTTTGCCCTGTTTATAATTCAAGCATAATTTTTCCAACTTGATGAAATCATTACATCTCCTGGCTAAAGCTGTATTATCACCATTTACGCATTTATGATGATATAGCTGTTCTGCTCTCTTCCCAATTTTCCCTTGCATCTGCTTAACAATACGATACTCTGCCAGAAGTAAATCCTTATACACCTTGTCCTTGATTACGGAGAAATCTACATAATGACATTCTTTTTCCGGTACGGGAAACATATTGTTAAGATTAATGACCGCATATCTTCCTACCTTGAGAAAATCCAAACTTTCCTTCATCTTGTCATGTTTGGCTTTATGTGAGGAAAGCGGGGCAAAATAGTCCATATCATTTACACGCAGTACCACACCAAGGTATTTCCTTGTATTCGTCTGGGACTTCTTACTATTATGAAATAAATGTGGGGCATGTGGTGACAGATAATCTATATATGCCTCATTAATTTCGTAGAATTTAATATTATCCATAATATCCCTCCAACAGAAAAGGCAGGCTGCAAAGCCTGCCCCTGTTATATTCGCACTCAGAGTAGCGAAACACTCACTGTTAAGTTTCTTGCTTAGAGCCAAGAGAAGCTCACTCGATAAACCTCCCATTTACGGCTGGGAAACACCTCTCTATAGGCTTAGTATAGCATATATTCATCAGCCTAGCAATATTTTGATTTTCCCTATTCATTCAGCGCTCCCGCCAACCGTTCGGCAAGCAGGGTATAGCGCTTACGGGTTCTGTCGTTTTCTACGGCGGTGTTAAGTGCCGCTTTCGTGCCCAGCAGAATTACCTGCTTGCTGGCACGGGTTACGGCGGTGTAGAGAAGATTCCGTTGCAGCATGATATAGTGTCCCGGCGTCAGCGGCAGGATGATTACGGGGTATTCACTGCCCTGGCTCTTGTGCACGCTCATGGCGTAGGCCAACTGCAGTTCTACCAGCTCGTTTTTCTCGTAGTCCACCTGCAAATCTTCGCTGAATTGGACGGTGATATGGTCAGACTCCACCGCGGTGATAAAGCCGATATCTCCGTTAAAGACCATTTTGCTGTAATTGTTCTTGGTCTGCATAACCTTGTCGTTCAGGCGGAACGTGCGAATGCTGTTCTTGTATTCGGCCTTGTATTCAGCAGGCGGATTAAGTGCCTCCTGCAAGAGTTTGTTGAGGTTTTCCACGCCGCATTCCTGCCGGTGCATGGGCGAGAGCACCTGCACATCGGTCAATGGATTCCAGCCCTGCTTGGGCAGAATCTCCTTGCAGAGGTGCACGATGTTTTGCGCGACTTCCGCAGGGTCAGCGATTTCCCAGAACTGGAAATCCCCGGCAGGCTTGCACAGCGGCAGTCTGCCAGCATTGATAGCATGGGCATTGAGGACAATCGTGCTTTCCTCGTTCTGGCGGTAGACTTCTGTCAAACGTACCGAAGGAATGACCTCCGAGCGCAGAATGTCCTTGAGTACCGAGCCGGGGCCAACGGCGGGCAGCTGATCTACGTCACCTACGAGAATTACATGACAGCCATCAGGCACCGCATCCAAAAAGTGCTGCATAAGCACGATATCCATCATGGACACCTCATCGAGGATGATGGCATCGGCCTCCAACTGCTCGTCTGCGTCCTTGGCAAACATCGAGGAACCATCGTCCTGCCGCCCGCCCTGGGCTTCGAGCATACGATGTACCGTCATGGTCTTGCGGCCTGTGGCTTCCGCCAGACGTTTGGCGGCACGGCCTGTCGGTGCGCCCAACAGGATTTCCAGGCCGGCCATTTCCAGCATATCAATCATGCCCCGCACTACGGTGGTCTTGCCTGTGCCGGGGCCGCCAGTCAGCACGAGTATGCCATGCGTCAAAGCCGCCACCATAGCCTCTTTTTGTGCCTTGGCCAAATCAAGGCCTGTCAATTCCTCCCAATGCGCCACCATTCCTTCAGGATTTTCCACATTGAGCACATCGGCATAGCGCTGCAGATACAGGAGCTTGCGAGCAACTTTTTTCTCTGCCCGATAGAGATAGGGCGAATAGATAAGCGTCGTTCCGCCTACGGATTCCACGGCCAGGCGTTGCAGTTTCAGCTGCTTTTTGAGCACCTCGCCCACGCGCAGCGGGTCTACCCGCAAGAGTTTTGCCGTGCGGTCAATCAGGGGCTGCTCGGGAATGCAGCAATGACCATTGGTGGAAATCTGCTGCAAGGCATAGTCAATGCCGGCCGCCACGCGGTTTTCATCATCACCGGCCATGCCGAGGCTGGCGGCAATGGCGTCGGCGGTGGCAAAGCCAATGCCCTCCACTTCCTGTGCGAGTTTATACGGATGATTTTCGAGCACATCCAGGGCAAAGGAACTGTATTTCTTGAAAATTCGCGCCGCAAGGGCCCCCGATACATTGTGGCTTTCGAGCCAAAGCATGATTTCCCGCAGTTCCGACTGGGCGGTATAGGACGCAACAATCTTCTGAGCAGTCTTTTTGCCAATGCCCTCAACCGTTTCCAACAGCTTGGGCTTTTGCTCGATAATATCGAGCGTATCGGCGCCGAATTTGGCCACGAGCCGCTTGGCCATAGCCGGGCCCACGCCATCAATAACGCCGGACGCTAAGAAGCGCTCTATGCCTTCCACACTGGTTGGCGCTTCCAACCGCAGACTTGCCGCTTTGAACTGCTGGCCAAAGCGGGGATGCGTAACCCAGGAGCCGGCAAGATGCACCTGCTGTCCAACTAAGGGCGGCTCACAGCTCACCGTCACCGTCACACGGCTGTTTTGTCCGGCAGGCTGCAGGCGAAAGACCGCAAACTTGCCATCTTCACTGGCAAAGATAATGCTGTCTACCAAACCTTCCAATTCTTCCTGTATGGCTTCAGGGGCAAAGCCCAAAGTTGTCTGCTGATTGTTGTTCTTGTATGCGGTCATGTTCTTGCTCCCTTCTGCCATACCGCAGGCTCATTATTCGCTGGCTACTAACCGTTCCCACTTGGCATAGCGTTCTTCGATTTCCGCTTCCTTGGCGGCGTATTCTTCGGCAATGCGCTGGCTTTCTGCAGGGTCAGCCTGTACTTCCGGCTGGTTCATCTGAAATTCCAGCCCCTTTAATTCCGCTTCGGCCATAGCGATTTCCGCTTCGGCGCGCTGAATCATCTCCGTGCGCTTGGCATCGCTCATGCTCTGAATCTTGCCGGCTTCTGCCCGCTCCTTGGCGGCAGCTTTTTCCGCCGCTGCCTGCTGGATTTCTGCCGCAGGTTTTGCGGCTTTTTTCTCCGCATGTTTGGCGGCTTCTGCTTCTAAACGTGCTTCTTCCTCTGCTTCGCGCTCAGCTTCTTTTTTCATCAGATAGTAGCTATAATTGCCGCTGTATTCGGTAAGCTGGCCGTTATCGAGTTCCAGTGTGCAGTTGGCCACCTTGTCGAGGAAGTAACGATCATGGGATACCGCAAGAAAGGTTCCGGGATAGGCCATCAAGGCCTCTTCCACCGCTTCCCTGGCGGGAATGTCCAAATGGTTGGTCGGTTCGTCCAGGATGAGGAAGTTGGCACCCGTAAGCATCAGCTTCAAAAAGGCCACGCGGGACTGCTCGCCGCCGGAGAGGTCGCCAATCTTGCGCAGGACTTCATCTCCGTGGAACAGGAAAGCGCCTAAATAACGGCGGGCCTGTTCTTCGTCCACGCCATAGGTGTAAATGATTTCATCGAGCACCGTCATATCCATGTGAAGTGTCTCATGCTGCTGGGAGAAATAACCGATTTTCACGCGGCTGCCGATTTTTATCCGTCCCTTGGCGGCTTCGAGTTCACCCACGAGGACTTTGAGCAAGGTGGTCTTGCCCGCACCATTCGGACCAACGAGCGCCACGCCGTCACCGTTGCGAATCAAGAGGGACAAGTCCTTAAACACCGGCTCACTGCCATAGCCGAAAGTAACTTCTTCAAGTTCTGCCACACGCTGTGCACATTCAGGCGGCTTATGGAAGGCAAAGTAATTGAAGCTGGCGGCCTCCGGCGGCAGCACAATGCGCTCCAGGCGGTTGAGCTGGCTCTGCCGTCCCCTGGCCTGCTTGGACTTGATGCCTGCCTTGTACTTGCGGATGTATTCCTCCGTCTTTTTGATATGTTCCTGCTGTTTTTCGTAAGCGGATTTGAGCGCTTCCCGGCGGGCCGTCTTGACCCGCATAAAGTAGGTGTAGTTGCCCTCATAGCTGGTAACCGTATGATTTTCCAGCTCCACCATGCGGGTGGCAACCTTGTCGAGGAAATAACGGTCATGGGAGATAATCAGCACGCCGCCGCGATAGGTGCGCAAAAAGCCTTCGAGCCATTCAATCATCCCGATGTCGAGATGGTTGGTCGGCTCGTCCAAAAAGAGAAAATCCGGTTCCCGCAACAAGGCCTTGGCCAGACAGATACGCGTCTTCTGCCCGCCGGAGAAATGTTCGACATTCTTCTGGAAGTCATCATCCGTAAAGCCCAGGCCATAGGCGACCTTTTTGATGCGGCTGTCAAACTCGTAGCCGTTTAACTGTTCAAAGCGCTCCACGACCTTGCCATAAGTGCCCAAAAGTTCTTCTTCCCCTGCGGCAATGCGCTTTTCCAGGGAACGCTTGCGCTCGCCGAGTTCAATGATATCGTCAAAGGCACGGCGGAACTCGTCATAGAGCGTTCCCTCGCCAAAATCCGCCTGCTGCTGCACGTAGCCAATGGTTTCGGCCGGGTCAAGCTGCACCGAGCCGCCATCTGCTTCTTCCTGCCCCATGAGAATCTTCATCAGGGTGGTCTTGCCCGCACCATTGGCGCCGACCAAGCCGACCTTATCGCCGCCCCGCACCTCAAAATTCACCTCATGGAAGAGTTCGTCTATGCCAAAGGCCTTTTTGAGGCCGTTAACTTTCAATATACCCAAAATAAATTCTCCTTAAAGTATAGACAAAGACGGAGCTATGCTCCGTCTTGATTATTTTCTGTAATCCAGTCCGATATGCACCACAGCCTGATTGGAACTGCCCCCGTCCATAATCACACAGGCAAAGGGCATGCCATAGAACACATCCGTATTGCGGGTGGATGTGGTAATCGTGGTCTGCGCACGGGAACTGGTCTTGCCCGTTTCCACGCCCGAAATGATAAAGCCCTTGCGCTGCAGGATACCTGCCACTTCAGCCGCCGCACCATTGATGCCGCTGTCGTTGATGACCATGACCGAGATTTCATTCGGCTTCATGGGTTCGGCCTTTTCCGGCTCCTTGGCCGTATCAGCTGTTTCCACCTTGCCGTTGCTCTTGGATTTCGCCAACAGCTGAATGCCCTGGGGCAGGGTCTTCATATAGGCGTCTTCATCTTGCTGCGCCCGTTCCTTGTCATCATCACTAAGCGTCAGTTCCAGCTGCTCGGCCATGAGTTCACGCAAGTCCGTGATATCGGGAATCCAATAGCTGACATCCTTGATATAGGCCGGCTGCCCCGGTACCATCTGGGCGGACAGGCCGTTATCGTGGATGCTTTTCATCTTGCCCGCAAATTCCACCAGCTCCGCCAGGCTCATGTCCGTCTGAATGGCCGATTTGATTTCTTCCACGAGTTTCGGCAGGCGAGGCAGCACCGAGGGGGAAATCACCTTCGCCAGTACCGCCTTCATAAACTTCTGCTGGCGACCAATGCGGCCGATATCGCCCTCGCCATCACGATAGCGCACATACTGAATGGCTTTTTTGCCATCCATATGCTGCTCGCCCGGATAGAGGTCAATCACGAGGCCCCCGTTATCATCCCAGGGGTCTTCGTAATACATGCGCTTTTCCACGTTGATATCCACGCCATCGAGCGCATCAATAATCCGTTCAAAGGCCTTGGTGTCAATGATGATGTAATGGTCAATCTTCGCGCCCAGCAGTTTTTCCACAGCTTCCTGGCTCAGCTTGTGGCCGCCATAGGCATAGGCATGATTGATTTTCTCATAGTCATTGCCTTCAATCTGCACCCGCGTATCGCGCGGAACGGACAGCAGGGAGGCCTTTTCCTTGTCCTCGTCGAGCGCCGCCACCATCATGGTATCGCTGCGCCCCACATCACCTTCCCGACGGTCAACGCCGAGCAGCAATACATGGGTGATACGCTCGTGCTTGGCCAGGCCACCGTCCAAAACAACCGTTTCCCCGCCATCACCATTATGATGCCTTGCCGCCATCACGCCGGCTACTGCCACCAGCACCGCCAGCATGATGCCCAATATCCACTTTACCCGCTTATAACTGCGCTTTCCCCTGCGCCTTTGCCGCATGATTACCTGCTCCTCATAAAATATAAGCTAAACTCAAAAATTCAACTTCCTAAGTATAACAAAGATAGGGGGCAAAGTAAAGGAATGGGCCTGCATGCCACAAGAAAAACGCCCTGCAGGATTTTTCTCGCAGAGCGCTAAATGGATT
>CADAAS010000113.1 GCA_902785885.1 Pseudoselenomonas ruminantium | reverse complement strand
AACCCGAAAACGCCGCCTGCATGAAAGCCGCCCTCGCTAAAGGTAAAATCACCACCCTAAAATCCGCCGACACCGTAGCCGACGGCTGCGCCGTAAAGACTGCGGGCACACTCACCTATGAATTCTGCAAGAAATACCTTGACGATATCATCACCGTTTCCGAAATGGAAATCATGGGCGCCCTGCTCTCCCTCATTGAAAAACACAAACTCATCGCCGAAGGCGCAGGCGTGCTCTCCCTTGCCGCCCTCTCCAAGCTCCCCTTCAAGGGCAAAAAAGTAGCCGCCATCGTCAGCGGCGGCAATATCGATATCTCCACGATTTCGGCACTTATCGAAAAGGCAAAAATCGCCCGTGGCCGCGTCTTCTGCTTCGGCGTACTCCTGCCGGATAAACCCGGCCAGCTCCTAAACGTCGCCCGCATCCTCGCCGAAGAAAACGCCAACGTCATCGAACTCAACCACAACCAGTCCAAAGTGACCGACAGCTTCAAAAAAGTAATCCTCGAAGTCACCTGCGAAACCAACAACGAAGAACACATCCAGCGCATCACCAAAGCCCTGCATGATAATGGGTATGAGCTGGATAGAATTTATTAAAAATAATAGACCTGCGGGATTCGCAGGTCTATTTAGCATCATCCAAGCAGCAAACACTGCACCAGCCCTGCCACCCCAAACACGATAAATATCGCCGCCGACACTTTTTGCATGGTCGGGGGCGATATTTTCTTTTGCAGGTAATTGCCGGCCACGAGCCCCATGCCGTCGGCAATGAGCATACCGGCTACAGCGCCGACAAAGACCCACAGCCAGCTGCCCATCTCAGAGGCGAGAGCCACGGCGGCCAGTTGCGTTTTATCGCCCATTTCGCCGACGATAAAGGTCATGGCTACGGTCATCACCGGGCCGAAACGGCTGGCCTTGCATTCTTCTTCCTCCTCGGTTTCACCTTTCAGCGACCAGAGGCCGAAGCAGATAAAGAGCACGGAGGCGGCGATGGTCATTTTATCGGCAGGGATAAGGCTGCCGATGGTCGCACCTACGGCAACGGCCAGCCCATGCACGACCAGGATGCCCAAGGTCATGCCAATAAGGACTGCCCGGCTGGTATACCGGCCTGCCAGCGCCATCACGAGGAACTGGGTTTTATCGCCCATTTCCGCAAAAAAAATCAGCAAAAACGCCGCCCAAAATGCTTCCATCACATACACTCCTAAATTCTCTTACACAATTATTCAAAAATATTGCTCCCATTACTACCAGCAGGAATTTTCGCCTTTTTGTCGAATAATGTAAAATGCTGGGGGTGATATGATGAGAGCAGTTGTACATTGGAAGAATGGTTCTTCCGTAAATGTTGACGATATTTTAACCATTCGCTACACGGACAAAGACGGGCAGAAATTCCTGCAAAGCAACGATTTGAGTTCCTTTCAGTTTCAGGGCATTGATTCCTTTTCCTTTTTTACCAAAAAGGGCCTGATGCTTTTCTCCGTAGCGGAAATTCTCTATATCGACTTCCGCGCCCGTTAGCCGTCCTAGCAATATGAAAAAATCCTTGTCAGAGCAAATGCCATGACAAGGATTTATTTTTTGCAAATGGTGCCTTCGAGCGGAATCGAACCACTGACACGGGGATTTTCAGTCCCCTGCTCTACCAACTGAGCTACAAAGGCAAAATGGCGACCCGAAGGGGACTTGAACCCCTGACCTCCGCCGTGACAGGGCGGCATTCTAACCAACTAAACTACCGGGCCATGTGACTGTGTCACTTACAGAACATAATTATACGGATAAAACCGCCTGTTGTCAATAGCTTTTCACCAAAATTGATAAAAAAATAACCTTTCGCAACGAAAGGCTATTTTCCTCTTTAGTTCAAGGCTTCAACAAACTTCTTCAAGTCTTCTGCAGCTTTGGTTACGCGGGACAGGTTGGCCGTGATTTCCTCGGTGGAAGCGGCCTGTTCCTCACTGATGGAACCGGTGGTTTCGATAGTCTTGGAAATGCCCTCAACCGCCTTGTTCATTTCATTCAGCGTGGACTGAATCTTCTCTGTCGCTTCACGGGACTGTTCGGCCAGTTTACGCACTTCTTCTGCTACGACGGCAAAGCCGCGGCCCTGTTCACCAGCGCGGGCTGCTTCGATTGCAGCATTGAGGCCCAGCAAATTGGTCTGGCCGGCAATGTTGGTGATGAAGTCAATGACCTTGATGGTATCTGCATTCTTTTCCTGCAGGAGCTTTGCCTGCTCTACCGATTCCTGACCAGCTTTGGCCAGTGCACTGGCACTCTTAGCCACCTGTTCAACTGCTTCATAAACGGTCTGGGTTGAAGTTGCGATTTCTTCGATTGCGGAAGACAACCGCGCGTTAATTTCTTCCCTGTTCTTGATATCCTCTGCCATTTATAATCCTCCCCCATCTTAATAAATTCATCTGAGGTAAACGCCCATTACATCTCCTATAATGCCTTGCTCTTTTTTAATTCCACAAACACGGCCAAAAACCTTCTTTTCTGCGAAAAATTTTTCGCAGAATTAACAAAAGGATTCTTCGCCCCCGAAACCGAATACTCTAGGTAATGAAACAACGATAAAAGCATGATGCTGCACGAACAAGGAAGGAACGAGTTATGGAGAATGGTATTTCCCTCTATCCCGGGCAAGGCATACCCTGGGACGAAAGCACAGCCCTGATTGAGGCCGCTGCCGCCAGCAAACTAAAGCGTCTCTTTATCTCTTTGCCGGAATACGCTTGTGATTTAGGGGACATCAAGGGCGAGCTGTCCGTAATCCTGCAGGCCGCCCGGCAACATAATCTGGAAGTCACCGCCAATGTCACCCCCTATGCGATGGAACGGCTTGAGCTACGGGAATTAAGCCCATCGCTGCTTCGTATGTGGGGCATAAAGAAGTTGCGGCTCGCCGAAGGCTTTTCCCCGGAGGAAATTGCCCGCCTGTCGCAAAACCGGCAGGGCATCCGCATTGTCCTCAATGCCTCTACCGTCACGCATAAGCTGCTGGCAGCCCTCATGGAATACAAAGCCAATTTTCCGCAAATTGAGGCGCTGCACAATTTTTATCCCCGGCGCGGCACAGGCCTTAGTGAGGATTTTTTGCTGCAAAAGACCCTGCTCCTGCACAAGGCCGGCATTCGGGCAGGTGCTTTCGTGCCCGGAAAAAACCGGCAGCACAGTTTGCGCGCTTCCGGCTATACCACATTGGAAAATCACCGGGACGAAGATGCCTTCCTGGCCGCCCGTCATTTAGTCGCCTTGGGCATCGATATGGTATTTATGGGGAATCTGGCGGATGAGGAGGAATTATCTGCCCTGGCGGGCTTGTCTGACCAGTCCGTGACCATTCGCGCCCAATGGCAGACCGATAACCCGGTCGAACGTGAGCATTTATCCCGCGTTTTCACCTCACGTCAGGATGTTGCCCAAAATGCCGTCCGTGCCGTTGAAGGCCAAGCCCTGCTGCAGGAAAGTGGTCTGCATATCGTGCCCCAAGCAACGCCCCGCCAGCGCCCCGTGGGGGCCATCACCATAGATAACGACAACAACCTGCCCTACACCGGCGAGGTAGAAATCTGCCGTATCGCCCAGGCGGCGGATGATGGCGTAAACGTCGTCGCGCAGATTGACGCCAAGGAATGCAATCTCATCGAATACATCAGCCCTGGGCGCAAATTTTCCTTTATCTTCCACGACTGACCCACAAAAAAAATACCGCTGCTAAGCACGTTAAGCTTAGCAGCGTTTTTTCGCTTATGCGTATATTATTTTTTGGTGATGTCCTTGCCGAACCATTTTTCGGAAAACTTGGCCATCGTGCCATCGGCCTTCATTTCGTTCAGTACCTTCTGTACCTCATCACGCAGCTGCTGGTTGTCCTTGGCAAAGCCGATACCAAAGGTGCTCACTTCACCAATCGCCACATCCACAGCTTCGAGTGCCTCCGGATGTTTGCTCATGTAGTAACGGCCCGTGATTTCATCGCCGACTACCGCATCAACACGACCATTTTCCAAATCCATGAATGCGGAAACAAAGTCCGAATACTTCTTGACTTCCTTTACCTTTTCCTTGAAGAAGGCGCTGCCATCCATGTATTCTTCGGCGGAGCTGGCACTCTGTGTACCGATGACCTTGCCGGCCATGGAAGCTTCATCTTTGATGTCCGTTCTGCCCTTCTTCACGAAGATAATCTGACGGTTATCCATGTACGGATCGGAGAACAGCATGTTTTCCTTGCGCTTCTCGGTGATGTCCAGGCCATTCCAGAGGATGTCTACACGGCCGCTCTTGAGTTCAGCCTCTTTACTGGACCAGTCAATAGCCTTGAATTCCACTTCACGGCCCAGACGCTTGCTGGCTTCCTTGGCCAGGTCAATATCAAAGCCCACGATTTCATTGCTCTCATTCTTGAAGCCCATCGGCGGGAAGTTGTCATCGAGCCCCACCACAATTTTCTTGCCTGCGTTGCCTGCTTTATCCGCACTATTGCTGCCACAGCCAGCCGTTACCGCCATCGTCATTACCGCTGCCAAGCCCAGCGCGAAAAGTTTTTGCCATTTCATATTCAAAATCCCCCTTATTTTTACTTTAGCACATTAAAGAACTAATACATGATTCATTATACTGTAAATTTGTAAACTCTGTCAAGACTTCGCCCTCATTTTCTTCTCCGTAAAAATAAATAAAGGTTTTCGCCGGCAAAAAGCGAATTATAAACATATATCATCGAATCGTGGAATTGCTTTCCACGCAAGGAGGGGTTTACTGTGCGAGCTGTTTCGGTAGAAGATTTGAAACCGGGCATGATTCTCGCCCGCACCATTGTTAATGATGACATGGTCGTGGTCTTATCGGAAGATACATTACTGACGAAGGCACATCTCACGCGCCTGGCCTTTTTGAATATTCCCGTTGTCTATATCAAGGACGAATACGAATTAAGCCGCAATTATCAAACGGCATCGAGCATTTTCAACCGCAGCAACGCGTTCGTCAAGGAATACGACAGCGTTGTGCAGGAAGCCAAGAGTATTTTTGAGGAGACGGAAAAATCCGGCAATGTTCCGCTAGAGGAAACGCAGGATATGGTCAAGGAGACCATTGCCCCCTTGGCCCGCAACAGCGGTGCCATTGATTACCTCTACGAACTCAACCACCGCTCCAGCGACTTGTACAATCACTCCCTGCGCGTATCCATCTTAGCCGGTGTCATCGCCAAATGGATGCACTTTAAGCGTGCCAAAACCCGCGAACTGATTTTAGCCGGTTTCCTGCACGATATCGGCAAATGCAAATTCCCGCAAAGGCTGCTGGATAAAAACATCAACAATCTGCAGGGAGAAGATTATGAGGCTTATATCAAGCATACCGTAGACGGCCAGCATATCTTAAATGGCGTCGAGGGGCTTTCCAACGGCATCAAGCTGGCCGCTATGCAGCACCATGAACGCATGGATGGCACAGGCTTTCCCTTTGGCAGCAGCGGCACAGATATCCACGAATATGCCCGCGTCATCATGATTGCCGACCTCTACGACAACATCACCACGGAGCGGCAGGGCTATGTCAAGCAAACACCTTTTGCGGCCATTGCCCAACTGACGGAAAATATGTATACCTCCCTGGACCCGGAGGTCTGTGTTCCCGTCCTCACCCATATAAAGGATGCCTTCCTGGGGTCGCGCATTACGCTCAACACGGGCGAAAAAGGCTTTATCGCCGCCTATCCCAACGATTTTGCGGCCCATCCCATTGTCAGCATGTCCTCTGGAATGCTGATTAACCTCAACGAACATCCGGAACTTGTAATCACCGAATACAATCCCAAATAAAACGATTGGGACGCAATAAACCGCCGCTCCTCTTTCCAGGGGAGCGGCGGTTGTTTTTCTATGCGTTTACAATTTGAACTGTCCGATTGCAGTCTGCATATCGGTCGCCATATTGGCCAGCGACTGCGAAGCTGCGGCAATTTCTTCATTGGAAGCCGACTGCTCCTGTGTAGCCGCCGAAATCGTCTGCGTATTTTCCGAGGTCTTGCGACTGATGCCATCAATGGAATCCACCGCCGTAACGATATTGCCTGCCCCGGCAGCGACCACTTCCACAGAACTATTGATTTCATCCATCTGCGTCTTAATGCCATTGACCATCGAAAGGATGCCTTCAAACTGCTCGCCGACTTCGCGGATAGCGGCAGTTCCCTGCTTCACCTCATCGGTGCCTGCATTCATGGCTTTAACCGCTTCATAAGTATCCGTCTGAATGGACATGATTCTTTCTTTTATCTGCTCTGCCGAATCCTGCGACTCAGCAGCCAGTTTCCGAACTTCTTCCGCCACAACGGCAAAGCCCCGGCCATGCTCACCGGCTCTGGCTGCCTCAATCGCCGCATTGAGGGACAGGAGATTCGTCTGCTCGGCAATCGAGGAAATCGCTTCGACAATCTGTCCAATCTGGCTGCTGTTCTCGCCGAGTTTCTGTACTACGTCAGCCGAAGCCAAAACACTCTTTTCGATATTGCCCATGCGCTTCACGGCATTTTCCATCAAAGCAGCGCCCTGCTGAGCTGCTTCCGCAGTACGTCCGGAAGTTTCCGTAACCGTACGGGCCTTCTCCGCCATCGAGGTGACGTCTTCATAAACCCGATCCACATTGGACTTGGCCTGGTCGATATTATGGAGCTGGTCTTCCATGTTCATGGAAACTTCGCCCACGGTTTCCGCCACATGTACCGATGCTTCCGCCGACTGCTGGGCATTGGCGGTAAGTTCCTCCGAAGATGCCGCCACCTGCTCACTGGTTGCCGCCATCTTGGAAATCAAATTGCGCAAATTGCCGCTCATGGTATTAAAGGCATTCGTCAGCGAGCCAATTTCATCACTGGACGTTACCGGCAGATTCTCAATCGTCAAATTGCCCTTGGCCAGCTGCGTTGCATGCGACTCGAGCCCTTCAATCGGCGTCGTAATCCGGTTAGCAAACGTCAGGCAGATAAAGGCAGCCAAAAGCAGGCCCACCAGCGTCAGCACGGCAAATACAATCTTCAAATGCGTAAGTGCGGCAAATACGAAATCACTGGGAACCGAAATGCCCATAAGCCAGCCGGTTTCCGGCACCGTCGTATAGGCAAACAGCTTGTCCTGCCCATCAATGGTTACTTCAAAATAACCTTCTTTATTCTTGAGCATTTCATCGAAATGACTGCCCAGGCCATCAATTTCCTTAAAATTCTTCATCGGTTCACCGGCACCAGAGGTTGCCAGAATATTGCCGTTTGCCTCGGCGATAATGCCTGCGCCTTCACCATGATATTTCATGTGATTGGTCTGTTCGGTAAGCACATCCAGTGCGATATCCAAGCAGGTCGCCCCGACAAACTGCCCATTGGCTTTAATCGGCGCAGCGACGGATACGACCAGTTTATTGGTGTTCGTATCAATATAGGCATCCGTAAAGACCGGCTTATCCTTTGCCTTGGCGTCTTTGTACCAAGGGCGCTCCCGCGGGTCTTTCTTGCCCGTGTTATCACCGGAATTGAAACCGAAGAACCAGCCATCCTCAGTTCCGGCGGTCATCTCCAGGATTTCCTTATCGGAAATCGTCGTGCCCAGAGTTTCCTTCGTCTGCATGATGTCCATATTGCCATTCAGGCTGGTCATATGGTTGGTGGTTGCTACACCGAAAGCTTTTTTCTCCTGCAGCCACCCATTCAGCTCATTGGCCTCACTGGAAATCGTAGTCCGCAGTTCACTGTCCACGCTTTCCCGCAACGCCGAGCTGGCCATAAAATAGCCCACGATGGATACGATTGCCAAGAGCAATCCCATCAGACCAGATAAGGCCATAAACTTCTGTTTTAATCCCATAAATATTCCTCCCTAACATCATTATCCTAATCCATTTTCTTGTTTCATCATAGATAATTCCACTTCGAGAGAAAAATTCCTACCAATTTCCTACTTTAAATTGGATAAATATATATACGAAAAAAGCACCCCTCAGGGTGCTCTTAGCTTAACTGGCAACGCCCTATCCTCCCAGTCCGTCTCCAGACAAGTACTTTCGGCGTATGAGTGCTTAACTACTGTGTTCGGTATGGGAACAGGTGGAAC
>CADAAS010000112.1 GCA_902785885.1 Pseudoselenomonas ruminantium | reverse complement strand
AGCTGGCAATATTTTCCTTCGCCATAGACAGGCTTGTCAAAAGCTGCGGAAAACATCACCAGCTTCCACGGGCTCACTGCGTTGTGGTATGCTTTACATCGTGGTGCAAAGGCGCCTGCGAAAGCTGGTAATATTTTCCTTCGCCATAGACAGGCTTGTCAAAAGCTGCGGAAAACATCACCAGCTTCCACAGGCTTACCGCGTATATCGTTGTAGGGGGACTCGAAGTGTTAAGCTCCGTCTTGTGTCTAGAACTTTTCTAAAAAAAATTCAAAAAAACTTTAAAAAAGGTATTGACAAGTAAATCCATATGCCCTATAATCTTTTATTGTCAGCCGCCGATACGGCGCAGCGATGAAATGTGAAAGCGTTTCAGAGTGAAGGTTATCGCGGGGTGGAGCAGTCGGTAGCTCGTCGGGCTCATAACCCGAAGGTCACAGGTTCAAGTCCTGTCCCCGCAACCAAATTGATTAAAACTTTTTAAAAAAGAGTTTGACAAGGCTGACAGGATATGATAAAGTAATCGCGGGATGGAGCAGTCGGTAGCTCGTCGGGCTCATAACCCGAAGGTCATAGGTTCAAGTCCTATTCCCGCAACCAAATGTTAATGTTGCTGATATAGCTCAGTCGGTAGAGCGTATCCTTGGTAAGGATAAGGTCACCAGTTCAATCCTGGTTATCAGCTCCATATATGGCGGCATAGCTCAGTTGGCTAGAGCATGCGGTTCATACCCGCAGTGTCAGGAGTTCAAATCTCTTTGCCGCCACCAATTAGTTAATTAACCCCTGTTGCAGGGGTTTTATTTTATGTTTTATACATATAAATAAGTCGCTAAGAAATTTTTTAACTTGTCAAGGGTTTTATGTTGACAGGCTTTTGCAAGTGTGCTAAATTGTATTAGTGACATTATGAAAGAGTCATAGTTTCTGAGCGTAAGGGGTGTAAATAGAGGTGCACGGAGTGCCATAGCCGTAACTACCGTACCAACAAGAACAAGAAGAACAACCCGGATCGTCTGGAGTTCAATAAGTACTGCAAGTTCTGCAAGAAACATACGACGCACAAAGAGACGAAATAATCGCTTCTAGCGGATTGAACGGAGATGTGAAGTAACTGTGAAGAAATTCATAGACGAAGTAATCGCCGAAATGAAAAAAGTATCATGGGCGACCAAGAAAGAACTGGCCAACTACACTGTGGTTGTCGGTATTGCCGTGGCGATTGTCTGCGCGCTGATTTGGTTCTGTGATACCATCTTTGCAAGATTGTTCCACATCATTTTACGGTAAGCTAAGTGAGGGCAGCATGGCAAATGAAGAGATGAATCTGCGGCAGGATAATCCCGGCAGAGCATGGTATGTCGTACATACCTATTCGGGCTATGAGAACAAGGTTAAGGCCAATCTCGAACGCCTGATTCATACGGCCAACATGAGCAACATGATTTTCAATGTTGTGGTTCCCGTTGAGGATGAGGTCGAAATCAAGGACGGCAAGAAAAAAGTCGTTCCGCGAAAAGTCTTCCCAGGCTATGTGCTGGTTGACATGATTGTCGATGAGCATTCCTGGTACGTTGTGCGCAACACCACCGGTGTTACCGGTTTTGTTGGTTCTGAAAAGCACCCGATACCGCTTACCGATGCTGAAGCGAAACGTATCTTGAAATCCATGGGCGAGGAAGAGCTCAAACCCGAACTTGATGTAGAAGTCGGGGATGTGGTTCGCATCAACTCGGGCGTTTTCGAGAATTACACGGGTACGATTACAGCGATTGACGCTGAAAAAGGTCGTCTCAAGGTTCTCGTTGAGGAAACCCCGATTGAACTTGGCTTTGACCAGGTGGAAACCATCTGATTAAAGCTGTTGTAAATCCTTTTTGGGAGGTGAAATCAAATGGCAAAGAAAGTTTCTAAGATTGTAAAACTTCAGGTTGTTGCAGGCAAGGCTAATCCGGCTCCTCCGGTAGGTCCGGCACTTGGTCAGGCTGGTGTCAACATCATGGGGTTCTGTAAGGAATTCAACGAAAGAACCAAGGATAAGGCTGGTCTCATCATTCCGGTTGAAATCACGGTTTTTGAGGATAGATCCTTCACGTTCATCACGAAGACTCCGCCGGCTGCTGTTCTCTTGAAGAAGGCTGCCAAGATCGAAAAGGCTTCTGGTGAACCGAACAAGAACAAGGTGGCTAAACTGCCCCGCGCTGAAGCAATGAAGATTGCAGAAAGCAAAATGGAAGACCTCAACGCTGCTGATATCGAGGCTGCTACTCGCATGATCGAGGGCACGGCTCGCAGCATGGGTATCGAAATCGTTGACTAATTTTTAGCAGCATTTCGCCCCTGTGGGAGGCAATAACCGTTATTACCACGAGAGGAGAAAACTTACAATGGCTAAAGCTGGTAAGAAATATCAGGACGCTTGCAAGCTCGTTGAAGCTGGCAAGTTCTACACGGCTGCTGAAGCTATGGAACTCGTTAAGAAGACGGCTACGAAGAAGTTTGATGAAACCATCGAACTGCACGTACGTCTCGGCGTAGATCCGAAGTATGCTGATCAGCAGGTACGTGGCGCTATGGTACTGCCGCATGGCACTGGTAAATCCAAGCGCGTACTCGTTTTCGCTAAGGGCGAAAAGGTTAAGGAAGCAGAAGCTGCAGGTGCAGACTTCGTTGGTTCCGATGAAATCGTCCAGAAGATCCAGGGCGGCTGGCTCGACTTCGATGTCGCAGTAGCTACTCCGGACATGATGGGCACTGTCGGTCGTCTTGGTAAGGTTCTCGGCCCCCGCGGCCTCATGCCGAACCCGAAACTGGGTACGGTTACGATGGACCTCACGAAGGCAGTATCCGAGATTAAAGCAGGTAAAGTCGAATACCGCACCGATAAGGCCGGTAACGTGCATTGCCCGATCGGCAAGGCATCTTTCGACGCTGAGAAGCTCCAGCAGAACTTCCAGGCCCTGATTGATACACTGAACCGCGTAAAACCGGCGGCTGCTAAAGGCCAGTACATGCGCTCCATCACGGTTAGCGCAACGATGGGCCCTGGCATCCCTGTTCAGCTCTAATTTTTAGAGTTCGGTTCAGACGAGGCTCCGGTCTCAGGAACATTATGTTCCGACAACTGTATAACGATGGCTGTAGACAGCAGGTTTGATATTTATCATCTAACGACGATTTTTTGTCGCCTGCCGAGGCCGGAGCAGATGAACTTTGAAAATTCTACCTCCGGCGGACGCAGCCGGAGGTTTTTTTACAGGCTTTAATGAATAAAGGACGAAAGTCCTGACAGGCAGGAGGTGTAACGAAAAAATGGCAAATCTGACGAAGAAACAGGCTATCGTTGCTGAACTTAAGGATCAGCTGACGAATGCTAAAGGTGTTGTGCTGACCAGCTACCGTGGTCTTACGGTTGCTCAGGACACGCAGCTCCGTCGTGAACTTCGCGCCGCTGGTGTAACGTACCATGTTGTTAAAAACACGATGCTCCGCCTGGCAGCGAAAGAAGCAGGTATCGAAGGCTTCGATGCTCATCTTGAGGGCACTACGGCTTTCGCATTCTCCACTGAGGATGCTATTGCTCCGGCAAAGGTTATCTGCGGCTTCATCAAGAAGAACAAGCTTGATGAAAACGAAGTACTGACGGTTAAAGTTGGTACGGTTGAAGGCAAGGTTATTGATGCTAATGAGGTTAAGGCTCTGGCAGACCTGCCGTCCCGCGAAGAACTCATCGCCAAGATGCTGGGCAGCATGAATGCTCCGATCAGCAATACGGTCAACGTACTGCAGGGTGTTATTCGCAATGCTGTTTATGTGCTTGACGCTGTTCGCGCTCAGAAGGAATCCGCATAATCTGCGAATCCTATATAATTTTTAATGAAGAAATAACAAGAAAGATTTTTGGAGGTATATTCAAATGACTAAAGAAGAAATCATGGAAGCCATTGAAAACATGACTGTCCTCGAGCTGTCTGAGCTCGTAAAAGCTATGGAAGAAAAGTTCGGCGTTAGCGCTGCTGCTCCGGTTGCAGTTGCTGCTGTTGGTGGCGCTGCTGCAGGTGCTGCTGAAGAAAAGAGCGAGTTCACGGTTATGCTCGCTTCCGCTGGCGACAAGAAGATCAACGTTATCAAGGCTGTTCGTGAAGCTACGGGTCTCGGCCTGAAAGAAGCTAAGGCTCTCGTTGATGGCGCTCCGGCTGCTGTTAAGGAAAACGTTGCTAAGGCTGAAGCTGAAGAACTCAAAGCTAAGCTCGAAGAAGCTGGCGCTACGGTTGAACTGAAGTAATTTCAGTTTGCTGAAATCAGCAATATAAGAAAAGCTGTGAAGTGCGAACTCATGTTCGCCTTCACAGCTTTTTTGTTTATGTTGTAGGTTGTTGCTGACTGCCTTCTGCGACAACCTGGCGGTAAAGTTCCATCGTGTCAGCGTGGTGTTCCTGAATGTAGTTGAGTGCCTGCTGCTTTTGTTCAGGTACAGCATCATCGGCCAAATAATCCTTAACGGCTTGTTCAAGTTCCTTGGCCTGTTTATTCAGACTGCGGCAGCCAATCGTGAGGGATGTGGATTTTAGGGCATGAATATTGATGCGGTAGTCTTTCCAGTTGCCTGTAGTTAAATCATCATCCAGCTTGGCAATATTGCCGTCAGATTGTTTGCAGAACAGGGCAAGTACGTTGTTGTAAAGAGCTGGCATATCGTTGCAGTATTGCAGCCCCAGTTTCTGATCGATAAGAGGCTCGGCAGTTGGCAGCTCAGCCGGTGCAGCCTGTTCCGTTTGTGCAGCCGGAGGAGCTGCAGGTTTGGTAGCAGGGGCCCCATTGCTTGTTAAGGGCTTTTGTAAAAGTTCTGCCGGTAAATAACGCTCCAGCATGGCGGCGAGTTCTGCACCGGTCATCGGCTTGCTGAGATAGTTATCAAAGCCTTCGGCCAGGAATTTTTCCCGGGAGCCGGATATGGCCGTCGCGGTCAGGGCAATAAAACGGGTGTTGCTGATGTTGGGGAGTTCTTTGGCTTTATGCAAAGTTTCCACACCATCCATACCTGGCATCATGTGATCGAGCAGTACGACATGGAATGATTGTTTTTGCAGGGCGTCTAAAGCTTCAGCACCGCTATGGGCAATGACGGTCTGCACCTGAGTATCTTTGAGCAGGCTGGAGGCGACAAAACAGTTCATATCGTTGTCATCAACGATGAGTACGTGGGCAGAGGGTGCAATAAAGCTGGCGGGTTTGTTTAAGTCTGCTTCAAATACAGGTTGGTTGTCGAGACTGAAAACACCTATGGGGTCAAACGAACTGATACTTTGAGGCAGCTCAATGGTGAAAACACTGCCTTCACCATATGTACTGTCGACTTTTATGGTGCCGTTCATCATCGTTAACAAGCGATGTGTGATGGCCAGCCCTAATCCGGTTCCTTCAATTTTACGATTGCGCTCAATGTCCAGACGTTCAAAGACACGGAAAAGCCGGTTTTTGTCTTCTTCACGAATGCCAATGCCGGTATCGGTAACGGCAGCGTGCAGGTGGAGGGTGCTTTCACTGCGGTGTCCGCTGATATCTAGCGTGACGGAGCCATTTGGTGTGTATTTTATGGCATTATTGAGCAAATTGATGAGAATCTGGCGCAGACGCCCCGCATCTCCATGCAGATAGTTGGGCAAATACGGGTCAACGTGAATCTTGAACTGCAGGTTCTTGGCCTGAGCGCGCAGGCCGACCAAGGTACAGACTTCCCGCAGCATCGTGGCTAATTGATAATCGGTGGGCACGATTTCCATATGGCCGGACTCGATTTTCGAAAAGTCCAGTATTTCGTTGATGATGGTCAACAGTGCCGCTGTGGCCGATTTGATATTGCTGGCATATTGCCGGACCTCTCCAGGGATTTTTTGCCGCAGAATCATTTCGTTCATGCCGCTGATGGCATTCAGCGGGGTGCGGATTTCGTGGCTCATATTGGCAAGAAACTGGCTTTTTGCCTGATTGGCAGCGTCTGCTTCGGCGCGTGCTTTGCGCAGTTCCTCGGTTTCTGCCACGCTGGTCTGGGCCATGAGCAGATAGATGCTCAGGCAGGCAAAGAGAATCAACATCAGCGAGAAGAGGAAGAGCACGCGCTGATAGATGCTGGTTATCTGTCCGGCCACCGCCGACCAGGGCATATAGCCAATCATGGAAAAATCCGTCTGGGGAAGATCTGCACCGAAGACAAAGAATTTTCCTTCGGCGCCTTCGGTATAGACGGCGGCAGCCTTACTGCGTTTCAGGCGCTCATGGACTTCCTGCATGCCGGCCTGAATGGTATCATCAGCCCAAAAACGCGTATCGTTGCTGGTGTAGTTTTCGTAGGGAACAGCCAAACTACCGTCACGGTATTGGATGATGACATGGGTAAAGGCATCGTAGTCGGAAAGGGCGAAAAGCTTTGGCAGCATTTCCGGTGGATAGACCTGATAGAGGACGTAGCGGACGTTATCGCCATAGAAGACCGGCGTCGCCAGCAGGATACCGATATCGGGATTATAATCGATAACGTTGTTGCCATGAAAGGCCATCTGTAAGCGGGGGAAAGAGGCGGTTGACAGAAAACGGCCGGTGGTATGGTGCTGAAAATCAATGAGGCCGACTTGTCCCTGTGGATTCTGCTGGCTGAGCATCTGCAGTACAGCCTCTTTTTCCTGTTCATGTGTCGACAAATGGTAGGCTGCTGTCTGCAAGGGGGTCATAAAGCGGTGGAAGCGCTCGCCGGCCAGCAGGGAAATATCTTCGGTCTGCCGGGCCACGGATATTTCAGCGGCTTTGTTCAGCATATTGACAATCCGCTGCTGGATAAAGATTCCCGACAGGAAAATCAACAGCAGGGTCATCATGATGGTGAGCACCATTTTTTTGCGGCTATTCAAGAATCTCCACCCCCTTTACCAACCAGTCCATGTGTTGGAGCAATCGGTCATCCCGGATTGATTCATCAGCGCGACAGCGCAACTGGCCCTGCCGGTCATAGATTTCACCGGCAAAGACGAAATGGCCGGCAAGCATTCGTTCCTTGAGGTATATCAGCTTTGCTTTTTCCTCGTCTGTGACGGCAGGGGAAAAATCGCATAGTTCGACAAAATCCGCTTCCATGCCTACCCATTGCTTGTCCACATAGTTGAGCTCGCCTTTGAGGTAGCGACGGATGATATCTTCGTAGTAGCGGTCCCAGTTGCAGACCACGGAAGTCAGTGCATGGTCTGAGCGCCATTCATGTTTGCCCAAGTCCTCGTAGTAACCGATATAGTCGATGCCCAGTTTCTCAGCGACATCGGCTGCTGCCGGTTCATCCTGATGATAGGTCAGCACATCAGCACCGGCTTCGGTAATCAGACGCCGGGCTTCTTCGGCCTCTTTTTGTTCGTTCTGCCAGCTGCCTGTCCACATGACGACCACGCGGGCATTAGGATTGGTCTGCTGCACGCCGAGGGTAAAGGCATTGATACCGCGGTTGACTTCCGAGTTTTTCATAGCGGCCACATAGCCGATAACATTGCTCTTGGTGTGCATGCCGGCCAAGGCACCAGCCAGATAGCGCCCTTGATACATGCGGACGAAATAGGAGGTCATATTGCGGGCATGGCATTCGGCCGAGTTGGTGCCAAAGGCAATATGGGGATATTCGCGGACGAATTTTTGCGCCTCCTGGGAATATGAGTAACTGGCGAGGAAAATCATGCCGGCGCCATTGTCGGCCATTTCCTGTACGGCTTTGGTACAGGCACCTTCGGTGTTGACGTTTTCTTTGAACAAGAGTTTTATGCCCATGGCATTGCAGGCTTTGCGAATACCGCGATATTGGGGGGCGTTCCAGCCTTCCTCATGAATGCCGCCCAGCAGGACGATGCCGGCTTTCGGCTGGGGCTGGTCGAAGGTACTGGTGGAAAAAATCCAACAGGCAGCGGCCAGTACAATTAAAATGAAGCCGACAATGAGCCGTGTGGCCCATTGTGACAGGCTGTGATGCAGCCAAAAACTCATACCAATCCCTCCCGCATCTCGTAATGGACATCATCATCAATCATGTTCAGCATGATATCGGCAAAAACAGGGTCAAATTGCGAGCCACGGCCATTTAGAATTTCCTGACGGACGACTGCCTGGGGCAGGGCGTCTCTGTAGCTGCGCTTGGAGGTCATGGCATCGTAGGCATCGGCTACTGCGATGATGCGCACCTTTTCCGGGATCGCCAGGCCGGAAAGTCCGTCCGGATAGCCTTTGCCGTCATAACGCTCGTGATGGCTGCGGGCGGCGCTTACAAGCTCCGGCATTTCGTTCACATGGGCGAGAATGGTGCTGCCAATGGTGGTGTGCTGCTTCATGGAGGCATATTCTTCGTCCGTCAGCTTGCCTTTTTTGTTGATCAGACTGGAGGGAATGCCAATCTTGCCAATATCGTGAATTTGGGCCATGTAGTATACATCGCGCTGATAGTCTTCCGATTTTCCTGCCCGGCGGGAAATTTCCCATGAATAATCCGCTACGCGATGGGAATGCCCGCGGGTGTATTTGTCTTTGGCATCAATGGTATCGGCCAGGGCCTCAATCATTTCCCGGAACAGTCGCTCGGTAGAAGCAAGCTGTGCCTGGGCAATGGCGGTCTGCTTGTCAATTTCCTGCTGCATATGGTGTTGCAGTGCTTTTAATTGCAGGGTTCTTTCGATGCGGCGTAGAATAAGTGTAGGAATAAAGGGTTTATGTACAAAATCAAAGGCACCGGCCTGAATGCCTCTTACTTCTGTTTCCTGGTCTAAATCACCCGTAAGCATGATGACCGGAATGGCGCAGGTTTGCGGATTTTTCTGCAAGGCTGCGAGCACTTCAAAACCGTTCATTTCGGGCATGTTGATATCCAGGAGTATGAGGTCTGCAAGCTGCGAAGTAAGCAGCATGAGTGCTTCAGGGCCGCTGGATACTGCGGTAAAGTCGTAGTCAACGCTGAGTATGGCTTCTAATGTCATCCGATTGATGATATCGTCATCTACAGCTATTATACGGCGGCGTTCGCCTATGGAGTTATTCATGGCATCGGCTCCTCCTTTTTTCTTATTTGTGTTTATTCCATCTTAATTTTAGCTAAAATAATGATTGATTTCTATATTTATGCCAAAAGTGGTCGAAATATGCCAAAAGTGGTAAAATGATACAAAGGTATTT
>CADAAS010000111.1 GCA_902785885.1 Pseudoselenomonas ruminantium | reverse complement strand
ACTCCAGCCACTTTTTCTCACCGTTCCTGAGGAAATGCATTACTTCGCTGTGCAAGATATTCTGGCCTGTTTCCTTATCCTTATAGGTATTGTTAACTCTGCCAATTCCCAAAAACGGTGCCGAAGCATGACATTCAATGCCCAACTGGTCTAAATACTCCTCCGTTACACCAGGGTCTGTAGACATCCTATAATGTTTTATATTCTTATACTTCCCGCTTATTATTCCAGCAACAACGGTACTGTTAATCTCACTGCACTCATCGAAAGTCCCTCCGGACACATTCTCCATCTCGTTCAAGGAAAGCTTCTTGACTTCGTCCATCTTATTTTCCATAGCCATTTTATTTTCCTCCTGTTTCTCACTTCACAATACTTGCAGCTTAGTCATTGACATTGAGTTGATTAGCGCTGGCGGTATCTGCCAGATAAGGACTGAGATCGATAGTTCCCTTCCCATAGGCGCGGGCTACCCGCACCAGCGCCTCATAGCGGGAAATACGCATTTCGTTCCGTTCGTACACATTGGCCGTGCCGCTGCTGTTCTGGCTGACCTTGACACCTGCCTTGTCAAAAGCCGCCGCCACCACGCCGGGGCCTGCGTTCTCGGACTTTATGCCCTGCAAGGCAGCTACCAGGTTGCTATCGCTGACCATTTCTTTACTGGTGCCGCCGGACACCATATCCATCGTCATCTCATCCAATTTCTTATTCTTCATTTCCTCGGTCATTGCAGGTCATCCTTTCTATTTCGAAACAATCGGTTATTGTCTTGCTTATTTCGTGTTTGCATTAGGCTTATAACTAAGCTTAAACGCCTCCGGGTTGGCGCTTACATGAGCTGTCGCTTTATGAAGGAATGTTTTCCATGGCAAGGTGTCCCGTTCCTTTTCAGCATTAGGTTTCCTATTCATGTAGAATACCATGGCTGCCGCCTGCTCCTCATCGAGCTCATGATTACCATAATAAAAGGCTTTCCCGCCGTTCACCATATATATTCCGGCATCGCGGTATTTTTTTTCACTGTAATATTCCAGTCCGCCTGCTACCTGTTCCATTTCTTCAAAGTTCATTTTGGCATCTTGCTTCAACATTTCCCATCGCTCCTCTCCAGCTTTTACTTTCCGCCCAGCAACGTCTTGCCGATGTTAAAAATCCATTCCCCGGGCTTCATCGCTGCATCAAGCCACATCTGTTTTGCCTTCAGATCCAGCTCCTTGTCCTTGAAATTCCACTCCATCTGCTGCTTGAACTCTTCCCAGTTCCTGGTCATCATATCCTTGGTGAACTCTGCAGTATTGCTTTCCGAGGTGGGAATACCTGATGTAAGGCCACCTGCCACACTCTCCAGCAGTTCTTCCTGTATAGGTTTTCTATTCGTCATGGTTATGCCTCCCCTTCTGCTTTTCCGTTCCCTGTTTTAATCACCCTGGGGATTTGCATCGCCGCGTACAAATTCATGCCCCTGATATTCCATCTCATCTTTCCACTTTTCCCATTTCTCCTCGCTTTTCCAAAAAGTCTCGCCTTTCTTGCCGGTAACGACATCCAGTCCCCGTATCAGACAGCCTTTTTCATAAACCATCCCTGTAACAGGATTTTTATACTTGGTAGGTATGGGGAGGTACCAGAAGGTCTGACCACCAGCTACCTTATCCACTTCCATATCATCCATCTTGTTCTTCATCTTCTCATCCATTTTGTTTTCCTCCTCACATCTTTGCGTGTTGTTTTTGCTTTCTGTCCTTTATATCCCCGAAGTTAGCAAAGTGTTATGACTTTTTAAAAACTTTTTCATTTTTTTTTACAGAAAGCCCCTGCACCACATAAAAAACGGGCGACTGACTGTCAAAATGACTCGTCAACCGCCCATTCTAACCGACTATCGAGGCCAGTCATTTTCCTTTATTGGAGCTGCTTCAGTATTTTCTGCGTGAATTCAGGGTCATCATCCGCAAAATTTTATGGTTTCGTTGAAAAAATTTTTTCTTTGGCAGGATTTACCCCATTATTGTTGAAGTTCAGAATTATTAATATATTTACAACAAATCAGGGGAGGGAATCATTATATGTATTTAGGAAAAAAAACCGGCAGCCTGTTAGCTGCCACAGCACTGCTGGCCAGTTTCTTCATCGGCGGCTGCGGCAGCCAGGAAGAACAGCATGCTGGCAAAGCACAGGTCAAGGCGATGAAGGTATTGCAGCAGGATACGCCGGTGGCCTATAACTACCCCGGCCATTTGCAAGGCAAGGAAGAAGTACAGGTTCATGCCCGCGTATCCGGCAGTGTTTTGGAAAAATACTTTAACGGCGGCGATTACGTTCATGCCGGCCAGCCGCTTTACAAGCTGGATTCCCGCCAATATGAAACGGCAGTGATTTCTGCCCAGGCGGAACTCAGCAAGGCCGAAACCAACCTGCGTCATGCCCAGGAGGAACTGGGCAGATACGAAGTTCTGTGGAAGGACAGAGCTGTTTCTGAACAGACTCTGACCGACAAACGTGCCGATGTGGACGGCAATAAGGCAACAGTAGCCGCTAATCAGGCCGCCGTGCGGAAAGCACAGGAAAATCTAGATGATACCATCGTTTATGCACCGATGAGCGGCAGAGTGTCCGTAGATGAAGTAGCCGTGGGAACGTATGCAACCGCCGGTACGACCAAACTGGTGACCGTCGGCACCATGGACCCCGTCGATGTACAGTTCAGTGTCAGTGAAACCGAATACCTCAATCTGCTGGCTGAGGCTATGGAAACCGGTGCAGATATCCGCCATGATAACACGCCGCTGCCCAAGATTAAAATCAACCTGAGCAACGGCAAGGAATATCCCTTTGAAGGGAACATCGTTACCGCCGACAGAGCCCTGTCCACCAATGCAGGTTCCCTGACCATCAAGGCGACCATCCCCAATCCCCAGGGCATTTTGCTGCCGGGCATGTTTGTGCAGGTACATCTCGTCGGAGTCAAGACGACCAATGCCCTGCTCGTTCCTCAGCGCGCTGTCCAGCAGCTCCTGGATGAGGCTTTTGTGCTGGTCGTGGGAGAAGACGGTAAATCCATTTCCAAAAATGTCAAAGTGGGTGAAAAAGTAGGCAGTTATTACATTATCGAGAAAGGATTATCGCCCACTGATATAGTTATTGTGGAAGGTCTGACCACACTGCGGGCCGGACAGGATATCGATGTCACCATGGTGACACCTGAGGAAATGGGTTTCTCCACTACTGAATCTACGGAAATCACGGACAAATCGTAAGGAGGCGAGGAAAGTGTCACGATTCTTTATTCATCGTCCCATCTTCGCCATTGTCATCTCCATTATCATCGTCATTCTGGGTATACTTTCCGGACTGAGTCTGCCTATAGCCCAGTATCCGCAGATTACGCAGCCCACGGTCAATGTGAGCACCACCTATACGGGAGCTAACGCCAGTGTTATCAATCAGGCGGTAGCACAGGTCATCGAGCAGCAGGTCAACGGCACGCAGGGGCTGGCCTATATGAGTTCGAGTTCTGATGATACCGGCACTTACAATCTGGATGTAAAGTTTGACTTGGGCACCAACGGCGATATGGATTCGGTGCTGGTGCAGAACAATGTCGCCATTGCTACCTCCAGCCTGCCTTCTGATGTTCAGTCTGCGGGCGTTACGACCAAAAAGGCATCCAGCGATATGTCCTATATGTTTGCGCTTTATTCGCCCAACGGGACATTTAAGCGCACCTTTATCATGAATTATGCGAGCATCTACATCATTGATGCCATCAAACGCATTAAGGGCGTAGGTGATGTCAGCACCTTTGGCTCGGATTATGCCATGCGTATCTGGCTTAACCCTGACCGCCTGTCGGATTTAGGGCTGACGGTCGGAGACGTTGAGGCTGCCATCAAAGAACAGAATGTGCAAGCTCCGGCAGGTACTATCGGGCAGATGCCTGTGCCGGCCAATCAGGAAAAGCAGTATACGGGCAGCGTGCAGGGACGCCTTACCACGCCGCAGGAATTTGGCAATGTCATCTTAAAAGCCAAACCAGATGGCTCCTATGTATTTCTCCGGGATGTTGCCCGTATAGAAACAGGTGCCAAGTCCACGAACATGGTTGCCGATGCCAATGGTGCTCCCTGTGCCGGATTTGGTGTCAAGCTGACGGATGATGCCAATGCCGTGGAAACCATCAGTGAAGTCAAAAAGGTATTGGATGAAGCCGCGCAAAACTTCCCCGATGATTTGGTATTTATCCCCGTTATCGACAGTACGGAGTATATCAACGAATCCGTCACGGAAGTAATCAATACCTTTAAGGAAGCCCTGATGCTGGTTATCCTCATCGTGTTCCTCTTTTTGCAGAGCTGGCGGGCCACGCTTATTCCGGTGCTGGCTATCCCCGTATCCCTTATCGGCACCTTTGCCAGCTTTGTGGCGCTGGGGTTCAGTATCAACACCCTGACGCTTTTTGCCATGGTACTGGCTATCGGTCTGGTGGTCGATGATGCCATCGTTGTTATCGAAAACGTGGAATCCCATATGAAAAAAGACGGCTTAGGGCCGGTGGAGGCAACGGAAGTCGCTATGGATGAAGTGCAGGGGCCGGTAGTGGCCATTGCCTTTGTCCTGTCGGCAGTATTTATTCCCTGCGCCTTCCTGGGCGGGACAACCGGCGTACTCTATCGCCAGTTTGCCCTGACCATTGCCGTATCCATGGCGCTGTCGGCCTTTATTGCCCTGACGCTGACACCGGCGTTATGTGCATTGTTGATGAAGCCCCATGACCCCAATAAAAAGAAAAACATTCTGGATCGTTTCTTTGATGGCTTCAACAACTGGTTTGAACGCACGCAGAACCGTTATGTAGGAAAGGTGAGCTGGTTCATCGGCCATGCCAAGGTCAGTGTGGCCTCTCTGCTGATAATCTGCGTTCTTGCCGGGCTGTGCTTCAAACTGCTGCCCTCAACCTTCGTCCCGGACGAAGACCAGGGATATTTCCTCGCTTCGGTTACCATGCCGGAGGGCACCTCTTTGAATCGCACCTTGGAGACCATGGATGCGCTGAGCGGTGAGTTCAGCGCGATTCCCGGTGTCAAGAACGTCATGAAAATCGCCGGCTATGATGTACTGTCTAACGGCAATAAGGCCAATGCCGGTACATTCTTTATCAGCCTTGATTCCTGGAGCAAGCGGCCCACTTCTGAGCTTAGCATTTTCTCCATTGTCAACAAAGCCAATGAACTGCAGGCAAAACATCCCGAAGCCCAGCTTATGGCCTTCCAAACGCCGTCCCTGCCCGGTCTTGGCATGGTGGGCGGCTGGAGTATGGAGCTGCTGGATATGACCGGTCATACGGACAAGGAACTGGATGCCATCACCAAGGAGCTTTTGGCAGCAGCCAATAAGCGTCCGGAACTTGCCGGTGTGTATACCACATATTCTGTCGAGTCCCCCATCTGTAAGTTTGATGTGAACCGTGAGAAAGTAAAACAGCTGGGCGTAAACCTCTCCGATGTATTCACGGCCCTGCAGGTCAATTACGGCGGCAGTCAGATAAATGACTTCATGCAGTTCGGACGCAACTACAAGGTTATCATGCAGTCTGATGCCCAGTATCGCAGTGAAAAGGAAGCCTTGAAGTTCAATTATGTGCGTAACCGCGAGGGCAATATGGTTCCTCTGGACAGCCTGCTCACGCCGAAACTTTCTACGTCTACATCCATCATCTCCCGTTTCAACGGCACACGCAGCATCAGCATTCAGGGAAGTGTCGGTGACGGTTACAGCTCCGGACAGGCCATTGCCGCCATGGAAGAAGTAGTACGGCAGACAGCACCGGCAGGCTTTAATATCGAATGGTCAGGACAGAGCCGCGAGGAAAAGAAATCTGCCAGCTCCACGGGGCAGGTTATGGCTCTTTCGCTGGTGTTCGTCTTCCTTTGCCTGGCAGCCCTCTATGAAAGCTGGAGCGTTCCCTTTGCTGTACTCCTCACGATACCCACGGGACTTTTCGGCGCCTTCTTTGTGCAGTACGCGCTTTTGATGCTCGAACTCTGCTTTGGGCATTTCAACCCCGGCTTGCAGAACACGGTCTATATGCAGATTGGTGTCATCATGATTATGGGACTGGCGGCCAAAAACGCCATCCTTATCGTGGAATTTGCGAAAGTCCGTGTGGATCATGGCATGGAGCCGGTAAAAGCGGCGATTGAAGCCGCAGGGCTGCGTTTGCGCCCCATTATTATGACCTCGCTGGCCTTTATCATCGGCTGTCTGCCGCTGGCCATGGCGCATGGCGCCGGTGCAGCTGCCAGGAACAGCATGGGAACAGCCGTTGTCGGCGGCATGCTCTTTGCTACCTGCCTGGGTATTTTCCTGATTCCGGTACTCTACGTTATTGTCGTTTGGGTTGCGATGAAACTTGCAGGCAAAAAGGCAGATACCACGCCGCAGCCTGACGCCCCCGTAAAAGAATCATGATAAACGAGGTGAATACAGATGAAAAAATGGCTTACCCTGCTGATGACCACATTTTTGTTCTGCCTGATGACGGCCACCGTCTTTGCAGCCACCAGCCCGGATAAAATCGACAAACAGCGGGCGGAAATCGACACTCTGTCAACACAGGCGCTGCAAAGGTTGTACGACAAGGTTCCCTCCGCACAAAATGTCATCAAAAACTGCTATGCCTATGCCACGCTGAGCAATACGGGCATAAAACTCGGTTTGTTCGGTGACGCGCACGGCCGAGGCTTGGCAATCAACAATGCCACCGGTGAAAAGGTCTACATGCGCATGAAAGAAATGGGCATTGGCCTGGGCCTTGGGGTAAAGGAATACGATTTGATTTTCGTCATTGGCACAGAAAAAGCCTGGAACTCCTTTATCTCCGGTGATATCAAATTTGCCAGTTCGGCGGAAGCCTCGGCCAGTGATGGCCAGGCAGGCGGTGCCGTCGAAGGTGCCTCCATTGCCGCCAATGGCGTCTGGGTATACCAAATAACGAAAAAAGGCTTAGCTTTAGACGCTTCAATCAAAGGAACGAAAATCTACGCCGACAAAAAACTCAATAGACGCTGATTGCCATAGCAAAAGGTGCTGTGATAAAATTTGAACGTATTTTATCCACAGCACCTTTTGTGCATGCGCCCGGCGGCGCACGTTCTCTCGTGGTGTTGTATTTTTTCAAAAAAACATAACACTTTCCCTACTTCGGGGATATAAAGAACAGAAAGCAAGATAACAACACGTAAAGATGTGGGGAGGAAAATAAAATGGAAAAGCCCATGAACAAGATGGAAGATATGGAAATGGACATGGTAGCTGGTGGGAGAGGAAGAGGTGGATTCCGTCGTCCTAAAAGTAACGCAAATTCTATGGCAGCTAATATAATGGGGGCCACCGAAAACGCAAATTCTATGGCAGCTAAAGTAGACATAAACAAAACACAAAACGTATACGGGTGTAAATTGCCCTGACGTGTGTATGAAAAAAAATTCATTAGTTGAACTGCCAAAACAAAAAGAAAAATTTACTTTTATTGACCTGTTTGCAGGTACTGGCGGTATGCGAATAGCTTTTTCTAGGCAGGGTGGAGAGTGTGTTTTTTCCAGTGAATGGGACAAGTATGCTCAAAAAAACTATTTTGATAATTTTAAGGAGGTTTTATCATGGCAAACACAAACGAAAACAAACCGACGAGGGAACAAATCGAAAAGGCGCTGGCCTGCGAGACAGCCGAGGAACTGATGGCGCTGGTGAAGGCCAATGGCCACGAAATCACGAAGGAAGAAGCCGAGGCCTGCATGGCGGAGCTGGCTGACATCGAGCTGGACGAGGCCAAGCTGTACGAGGCCAAGCTGGACGAGGCCACGCTGGAACAGGTGGCGGGTGGACAGGCGGCTGGTGGTAGTCCAAATAGTCCAAAGGTAAAGATCAGTGATATATTAAAGAGTACAACGGCGATCTTGATGTTTCTTTAATGTGGTAATCAAAATTTATTAGTGAGCAGAAAGAATGGGCTGCCCATGAAGATTTTTTCCTCGCCCTGACTAATAGCGGCACAGGCAAAGACATAGACAGAGGGCAAAATAATCGTATTCGTTTTTAGCAAATTTCTTTCTATGAATGAAAAAATCCCGTGGCGCTCTGTGGGAGAGATAAAAAAAGGCGGTTGCTTGGTTGATATGCTCCCCTTATGAGAGACAGTAAAAAATATAACTGTCATCATAGGGGGAGTTTTCTATGCCCAAACACCAGAAAATAGCAATAGAAGAAAAA
>CADAAS010000110.1 GCA_902785885.1 Pseudoselenomonas ruminantium | reverse complement strand
TGGACGCAGCACTACGCCCTCTATCCCATAGACATTAGCTATTTGGGAATACTTATTGTTTTTTTTTATTTTCAAATAGGCGGCTTTGCCGCTGAACGAGGTGTCTACGTCGCCTAATGCACTTTTACATTGTCAGCGGGGCGGTGTTTCAGCCATCTTCCCGACAAAAACCTTTCTAAGGCACAGTTTTCGTAGGTTCGTTATACTTATTATAACAAAATATTTAATATTTGAGAATAGTTTGTTTATTCTTCTTTACTATATCGAGATCGATTTTGCCTATATACTGCACATTGTCAACTGCTTTCACCTAACTTGTAATTCATTGTATCATTTTTGACATACTACTTCAACATTTTGGCAATCCATGCAAAATCGCCCCCTTCCGGATGATAGAAAGCGTAGTGGAAGCCCCCCATCCGTAGGCATAAACATAGCGGCAGGAAAAACTTCCTGCCGCCGTGCATTGGACTTTAGTCTATTTTATTTTTGGTTAGCAGCCTTAACTTCAGCCAGTTTCGGTCCCATGATGCGTTTGTAGGATTCTACGCCGGGCTGGTTGAAGGCGTCTACGTTGGAGAGTTCCCCTTCGTAAGCTACGGACATAGCCAGCATGTAGAGGAGCTCGCCGAGGTGGTAAGCGTTGAGCTTCGGCAGGGTAAAGCAAGCGTTGTAGCGCTTGTTGGATGCCAGAGCGTCAGCGTTGGACTGGCGGGCAACTTCGAGTGCCTGTCCCATGGTTACGCCGGAGATGTCGGACAGCTTCTTGGCTTCGGGGAAGACGTCAGGGATAGTGAGGTCATTTTCCCAGTCAGCCAGACGGATGAACTGAACGACTTTGTTGAGCTTGCCTTCCTGATGCTGCTGCGTCTGGGAGTGCATGTCCGTGGTGCCGACAGCAACGAGCGGCGTACGGCCGTAGCATACTTCCTTGCCGTCCTTGTTGTACTGCTTGCCGAGGGATTCAGCCAGCAGCTGGATGTACCATTCGGAAACGGATTTCATGTAATCGCCATAGGGCATCATCACTTCAATGTCGCGGCCATGCTTTTCGGAGGCAGCGAACTTCAGTGCTGCATTGAGCATAGCCGGGTTCTGCCAGAGGTCATCGTTCTGGCAGGCCTTGTCCATGTCGCGGGCGCCCTTGAGGAAGGCTTCGATATCAAAGCCCACGCAGGCAGCCAGCGTCAGGCCGACTTCGCAGAAGATGGAGAAACGTCCGCCCACCCCATCGGGTACAGCGTACTGCGGCCAGCCTTTTTCGATAGCCAGCTTCTTGAGGAGGGTCTGCTTTTCCATGTTCGGGTCGGTTACAGCAACCACTTCCACATCAATGTCGCCGAGCTTCTGCAGGGCATCATAGATGACCATGAAGTTGCTCATCGTGTCGAGCGTACCGCCGGACTTGGAGATAACGAGGAGCAGCACCTTGAGGTTGCGCTTTTCATGGGATTTGGTGACTTTCGCGCTGTTTTCGAGGTAATGGATGATGTCACCCGTGCGGCGCGGGTCGATGTTCTGGCCGCTGAAGATGATTTTCGGGAAACCATCGCGTTCTGCCTTCGGCAGTTCGTTCCAGAATTCACCGCAATGCACGTCAAAGATAACCTTGTCGCCCAGGAAGGAGCCGCCGATACCTAAGGATACAACGAAATCCACGTTGTCCTTCACATGGTCCGTAAGTTCCTGCAGGTGCTTCAGGGAAGACGGGCTGTTGAGGTGGCCTTCTTCAATGTAGGGCAGCTGGGAGAACAGCACCTTTTCCGGCTCGCCGTCCTTGGACAGATGCGCACGGATAAAGCCTTTCTCACGCATAACCTTCATGGCTTCGTGAGCCTTCTTCAAATCTTCTTCATAGCTTTTCAGGTCAGCTTCCGTAACCTTGCCTTCGCCATACAGGTTCTCGTAATCAAACTCAAAACCGGATGCAAGCTTCAAACTCATTGTCTACACTCCTCTAGTTCATTCCATAAACAATATCATTCTATATCATTATTGTTACATACGAATTTATTATAACGCAGTTGTTCAAATTTTGCTATAGGCAAAATCACTTATTCGCGTTTCGTCGATACGACATAACGCAGTTGTTCTGATTTTGCCATAGGCAAAATCACTTATTTGCGTTTCGTTATCCTCCTGCACAGGAATGCGCGCAGCCGCCGGAAGTCCTCCGGCGTATCGGCATCCAGCAGGATGCCTTCATGGTCAGCCTCCACGAACGCCTGCGGCTCATTTTGCAAGGCGCCCTTCAGGCCGCCGTCGCCGCGATAGGACAAAATGCGGCTCCAGACGCTTTTTCGCACGAGCACGGGATGGCCGGCCTTTCCTTTATAGGAAGGGCGCACAACCGGCGCGGGAACCGCCGCCATCTTGGTGAGCAGCGCGGCATCAAACAGCGGGATATCCGCCGGTGTCAGAAAGATATCGGTGCAATCCGCCGGCAGCGCGTTCAGCCCGAGCTTCACGGAAGCGAACATATCGCTTGTGGCGTAGTCCGGATTGCGCACAAAGCTTATCCGATTCGAAAATTTTTCCGTCAAAAAATCCTCCAGAAGCTGCGCGTCCCTGCCGGTCACCACCAGAATGGGCTCACAGCCAAATTGGCTGAAATGGGCGATAACGTGTTCAATCAGCGTTTTTCCTGCCAGGTCCAGCAGGGGCTTGAACGCCCCCATACGGGAGGATAATCCTGCGGCTAATATCAAGGCTCCGATTTTCATAAGCGCAGGAAATCCTCCAACAGATTGAGACATACCTGCCGGCGATAAGCCGCCGTGGAACGCTGGTCGTCAATCGGCCGCAATATCCTTCCATATTCCTGCACGATTGCCGTGCGCCTTGCGGCCAGTTCCGTCAGGCTCAGGCCCTGCATCTTTGCCTCGATTGTCCAGCTGCGGATGACCGTTGCCCCGACAGCCCCAAAGGCAATGCGCACGTCCTGCAAGACCTCCCCTTCCACCCGGCAGAGTCCGGCAAAGGAGAGTTTCGCTATGGCCTGCGCTTTTCGCGCGCCGGCCTTGAACCGTTGCAGTTTCGTCATGTTCTCATAGGCAGCGCAGGGAATCTCGATTGCCAAAACCATTTCCGACGGCCTCAGCGCAATCTTGCGCACGCCCTGAATAAACGCCTCAATGCCGAGCCTGCGCGTCCTGAGCTTTCCCTGTTCATCCATATGCCCCATCACCAGTATCGCATCCAGGACATAGAGAAGCGGCAGGGTATCGCCGGCCGGGGAAGCATTGCAGATATTGCCGGCCAGCGTGCCCACGTTGCGGATGGCGGGGGATGCAATCTCCTGCATGGCCTCCCGCAAAATTTCCGGAATCCGCTTATCCCCAATAAGCTGCGTATAGGTACAGCCGGCCCCCATCCGCAGGACGTCCTCGGATTTTGACACTTCACGGAGTTCATCAATTCCCTGCAGATAAATCAGCACGGGAGCCGTCCGGCCGGCTGGCATGATATCGGTGCCGCCGGCTACAAAAAGCGCCTCGGCCTGTGCCTGCTGTTTCAGGCGCAGGGCCTCCAATACGGAGGTCGGCCTATAGGTCATCACCATAATCCCGCCCCCCTTTCTGCCGCCATGCGGACAGCCGCGATAATCATATTATATCCCGTGCAACGGCAGAGATTTCCCGAAATCGCCTCGCGTATTTCTGCCTCCTGCGGATGTGGGTTCTGCCGGAGCAGGGCTTCCGCCGCCATAATCATGCCCGGCGTGCAGAAGCCGCACTGCACCGCCCCGGCTTCCCCGAAGCACTGTTCCAGCAGCTTGTATTTTTCCGTATCGCGAAACCCTTCCAGCGTGAGCACGCTTTTCCCCTGCACATTCGCCAAAGGGGTGATACAGGAATTCCAGAGCATCCCATCCACCAGCACCGCACAGGCCCCACATTCCCCCTCGCCGCAGCCTTCCTTGGGCGCATGGAGGCCAAATTCTTCCCGCAGGACGTCCAGCAGGCGGCTCTGCGGCGGCAGCTGGCTTGTGCATTTTTTGCCGTTCAAGATAAAGTCCAACATTTTTCCCACCTCCGCTTATTTCGCTTCTGCCGCCAAAATACGCTCCGGCGTCAACGGGATATCTGGATAGGCCTTGCCCGTGGCCTGTTCAACTGCGGCTGTATAGGCAGGTGCACCGCCCAGCAAGGTCAGTTCGCCTGCCCCCTTGGCCCCAAACGGGCCATCCGCATAGAAATTATCAATAAAGGCAATTTGATTCGGCACCGTATCCATGGCCGTGGGAATCATATAGTCGGTAAAGCTGTCCTGACGGATTTTCCCCGCTGCCGCTTCCATCTTTTCCATGGAACCATAGCCGATTCCCTGCAGCATGCCGCCTTCAGCCTGGCCCAACATCACGGTGTTGTCGATAACCTTGCCCACGTCAAAGACGCCCCAAACGCCCAATAATTCTGTCATGCCGGTCAGGCGGTCTTCCTCCAGCTCGACGACATTGACTCCCCAGGAATACGCGGGATAAGCATCGCCGCTAAACTTGTCCATATCCCAGGGAATCAGCTCTGGCGCTTCGTAGTCCGCCACCGCTTCCTGCCCCTTGCCGCTTTCCCAGCCGGCCTTCAATTTTTTTGCCGCCCGCTCCACGAGCTTCCCCACAATCATCAGGGAACGGGAAGCCACCGTCGGCCCGGAATCCGGCACGCGGTCGGTATCCGGATTTTGGAAGGTAATCCTCTCCAGCGGCAGGTTTAAAACCGCAGCAACAATCTTGCTGAACGTCGTCTTGAGGCCCTGGCCGATATCCACGTTGCTGGCCAGTATCTCCACCGTATCATCCGCATATTTGCGCAAAATCACGCGTGCGCGCAGGATATCTTTCTCCGCCGAACCGGTAAAGCCACAGCCATGCAGGAACAGCGACAGGCCGATGCCCCTGCGGTACCGTCCCGTCTGCGGCTGCGAATAGGCTGCATATTTGCGGCTGTAGGCAGACATTTCCTCCACCTTGGCCAGCAAGTCCGGAAGCGGCACATACTGATGGAACCTGCCGCCGGCCACCGTAGCGTCGCCCTGCTGCACGACATGCATTTGCCGGAAGGCCAGCGGGGTCATCCCCACCTTGGCCGCCAGATGATTCATCAACGATTCCATGGCAAAAATACTCTGGGGGGCGCCAAAGCCACGGAAGGCACCATTTGGCACGGTATGCGTGATAACCGCCCGCCCATCCACATCGAGATTCTCGATTTTATAGACACCGGCTGCCACATTCAACGAACGCTGCAGCACCACGCTGGACAAACCCGGATACGCCCCGGCATCCAAACAGATATCGGCCTTGAGCGCGATAATGCGGTGCTGCGCATCCAGGGCTGCGGCATAGTGCAGCCTGCTCGGATGGCGCTTGGTCGTAACCGTCATATCCTCCCGGCGGTCATAGGCGACACGAACCGGTGCCCCGGCTTTCTTCGCCGCTGCCGCCGCCTGGCAGGCTATGAGCGAAGGATAATCCTCCTTGCCGCCAAAGCCGCCGCCGGTCACTTGCTGCACCACGCGGACATGCTCATCATCCAGCCCCAGCACACGCATCACGGCATTTTTCACATAATACGGCGCCTGCAGCGAACCAAAGACATGCATTTTCCCGTTCTCGGCATCCCATTGGGCCACCATGCCCTGCACTTCCAGATAGGCCTGCTCCTGATAGCCGGTGGTGAAGGTCTCCTCCACCACCTGTGCCGCCTGTGCAAAAGCCGCTTCCACATCCCCTTTGCGGCAATGATAATGCGCGGCCATTTCCGTGGCCTCATCCAAGGTCAGCACGGCAGGCAATTCCTCATAAGTTACTTGTGTCTCCCGGCACAGGCGCCGGACCGTCTCCAAATCAGGCCCGGCGAGCAGCAGGATGGCCTCCCCGACAAAGCAGACTTCATCCACGGCAAAGATGGGCTGCTCGTCCGTAATGACAGGCAGATGATTGTCATACAGGTCATGGCCGCCTACTGCCACATACCCCGCAGGCAAATCCGGCAGCTTTATGTCCAAAATCCGGCCATGCGCGATTTCCGAGCGCACAAACGCCGAATAGAGCATGCCCTCCAAGCGTTTGTCGCACGTATATTCTGCTCGCCCGGACATCTTCAGCCGATGGTCTTTCCGCTCAACGGCTTTGCTGATATCTTCCATGATTTTCCCTCCTCAACGCGGCTTTTCCGGTTCCACATACTCCAATAACACCTCGACAATGCCGCCACATACCATATGCCCGGAAGCGACTTCATCACCACGCATGTCCACCTGTTCCCAAACATCCTGCGTTTCTTTTTCCGCCAGCATCTGCCGCCCCCGGCGGATAATCCTTGCTTCAATCATGCCGCCACCGATGGTTGCCACGATATGCTCCGCAAAAATCAGCATCTTCGTACCGACATCCCGCGGTGCTGACCCCTCACGGCGGATGATGGTCGCCAGCACAAACGGCTCTTTTGCCTGCAAGGCAGCCGCAATGAGCTTTTTGGGGAAACTGCTGGCCCTCCTGCCGAATTTTATCAGCTCGGCCACAATCGCCACAGCGATTTCCCTTTCCGTCTCAGCACCAATGTCCAGGCCAATCGGCGCATGCAGTCCAGCTACGACCTCTGCGGAAATGCCTTCCGCAATGAGTTTTTGCCGCAGCAGCTCCGTCCTGCGCCTGCTGCCCATGACGCCGGCATAGGCAAACTCCTTTTGCAAAATGGCCCTGAGGCAGCGTTCATCATATTGATGTTCCCGGGTCAGAACCACAAAATACGTATTGTCCCCTCCCGGAATTTTGGCCAGCGCCTGTTCAAAACCTTCCACCAGCACCGTATCTGCCCCTGCCCGCTGTGCCTCCTCGGCATAATCCGGACGGTCCTCAATCACCGTGATATGGAAATCCACCATCTGCGCCAGCACAATCACCGCCTGCGCCACATGGCCGGCGCCGCAGATAATCAGGTTTCGCTCCGCAGGCACAGGTTCAACCAGCAGCGCCGCCGAGTCATTCGCCTGCCCAAAATCCCCTGCACCATGCTGCCATAAGGCTTTCCCGTCAGACAGCAGGGCTTTGGCCCCGCGCTTTGGGCCGTCCAACAGGGTAAGCACTTCATTTTTACCGCCTGCCGGCAGCTCCTGTAACGCCAAAAACAAGCCCCTATCCAGCATATTCCCACCTGCTTCATTGTCGCATCATTCCTGTGAATCGCATCTTTACTATCTTATTCTATCCTTAGCCAAACTATCCCTGCCTGCTAAACCGCATTATCCAAACTATCCAAACCGGAAACAGATAAAGCCCCCCATAAGCCGGATTTTCTGATCTGACTTATGGGGGGCTGCAGTTCTCAACACATGGAGAGACTGTTTTTCCTTTATGATTTTACTTAGGACAGGTACGGCTTAACCGCTTCAGCCATCTTATCCTTGGCCGCCTGTGCTTCGGCGAGGTCTTTGCCCTTCGTCGTGTAGTAAGCCTTGATTTTCGGCTCGGTGCCGGACGGACGGATGATGACGGAAGAACCGTCTTCGAGTTCGTAGGTCAGCACGTTGGCTTTGGGCAGGCCAGTCGCGGCGGTATCGAGGTAGTCGATAACCTTCGTAACCTTCTTGCCGGCAAGTTCCTGAATCGGGTCTTTGCGCAGATTTTCCATCATGCCCTTCATCTTGTCCATGCCGGACAGGCCCGGGAATTCAAAGCTGTCCACCTTGTTGAGGTAACGGCCATACTGGCTGTAGATTTCTTCGAGACGCTGCTTAATAGACGACCCTTTGCTGCGGTAGTAAGCGGCCATTTCACAAATCAGCATGGAAGCGACCACAGCATCTTTATCGCGGACATAGGGGCCAGCGAGGTAGCCGTAGCTTTCCTCGAAGCCGAAGATGAAGCGTTCCACTTCGCCCTTATTTTCCAGACCGAGAATCTGGTCGCCAATCCACTTGAAGCCCGTGAGCGTGTGGCGCAGCTCTACGCCATAGTGCTTGGCCACGGCATCAGCCAGCGGCGTGGACACGATGGATTTAACGGCTACAGGGTCTTTGGGCATGGTGCCTTTTTCCTGACGGCCGGCACAGATGTAGTCGAGGAGCAGCACGCCCATCTCGTTGCCGGAAACCAGTTCATAGGAACCGTCCGGACACCTTTTTCCATAGCGGCAAGAATTTCCGGGTTCGGATAGGAGCAGGTCGTGAAATAGCCGTTGGGGTATTCCTGTTCCGGCACAATCGTCACATCATCAATGCCGATATCGCGCAGTACGCGGGTAACGGGCACAAGGCCGGTGCCGTTAAGCGGGCTGTAGACGAGCTTCAGGCCAGCCGTCTTGCAGAGACCGGGACGAACCTGGCAGGCCTCGATGTTTTTATACAGGCCTTCCTTGCAGTCTTCCCCGACAAACTTGATGAGACCTTTTTCCACGCCTTCGGCAAACGACATATATTTTGCACCCGTGAGCACATCGGTTTTCTGAATGGCGTTGTAAACGACGTCTGCGGCATCGTCCGTCATCTGGCAGCCGTCCGGGCCGTAGGCCTTGTAGCCGTTGTACTTGGCCGGGTTGTGGCTGGCCGTCACCATGATGCCGGCATTGGCCTTATAGAAGCGGGTGGCAAAAGAAAGGGCGGGTACCGGCATGGGTTCGTCGTAAATGCGCACGTTGATGCCATTGGCGGCCAGGACACCTGCCGCTTCCTTGGCAAAGGTCCAGCCCTTGAGACGGGTATCGTAGCTGATGGCCACCGTCTGCGTGCCACCTTCACCTTTTACCCAATCGGCTACGCCCTGCGTGGCCTGGCGCACAACCCAGATGTTCATGCGGTTCGTGCCGGCACCTAACGTACCGCGCAGGCCTGCTGTACCAAACTGCAGCGCAGCTGCAAAACGCTCCTTGATGGCTTCGTCGTCACCTTCAATGTCCCGGAGTTCCTTGCCCAGGTCGCAGTCAATGAGGTCAGCACCCAGCCAGCGTTTGTATTCATCTTGATACATAATAAATCCACCCTTCTTTAGTCTGAATCAATATATATGTATCATATACGACAATCGACAGGAAAATCCTGCCTGAAAATGTAAATCCTGGTAAAATGTTACAAATGTCATGGTGATTTTTTTAAAAAATCTTTAAAAGATTCTGTAATGCTTTGTTTTCTCCTTCGTATGTATAGTCAGAAAGGCAAAAACAACTCCCCCCGGCTTGACGGAGCTAAACAGAACA
>CADAAS010000109.1 GCA_902785885.1 Pseudoselenomonas ruminantium | reverse complement strand
GGTGGACTACTACACCAAGTACATCAAGGAGCGGGAAGATTGGGAGTTTGCCGGGATGTACACAGATGAGGGGGTGACAGGCACTTCCACCAAGAAGCGTGAGGGCTTCACCCGCATGATAAAAGATGCCCTTGACGGTAAAATCCAGCTTATTATCACGAAATCCGTTAGCCGTTTTGCCAGAAACACCGTGGATTGCCTGACAACCATAAGGAAACTGAAGGCCAGCGGTGTAGAGGTGTATTTTGAGAAAGAGGGGATTTGGACGCTGGATTCCGCCGGCGAACTTCTCATCACGGTGCTCTCGTCAATTTCGCAGGAAGAGGCACGGAGTATATCGGAGAACACCACATGGGGACAACGGAAACGCTTCGCCGATGGAAAGGTGAGTGTTCCGTACAAACGTTTTCTCGGCTATGACCGGGGCGAGGACGGCAATCTGGTCATCAACCCGGAGCAGGCCAAGACCGTGAAGCTTATCTACAAGCTATTTCTTACTGGGCTGTCCTATAAGGCAATTTGCAGGGAACTTATGGCAAAGGGCATAAAATCACCAGCTGGCAAGGATAAATGGAATGCTGGCACGGTGCAGAGTATCCTTACCAATGAGAAGATGAAGGGCGATGCCCTGCTCCAGAAGCAGTTCACTGTGGATTTCCTTACCAAGAAACACAAGAAGAATGAAGGGGAGATTCCGCAGTACTATGTGACAGGCAATCATGAAGCCATTATCCCTCCGGCTACATTTGACCTTGTACAGGCAGAGATTGAGCGGCGCAGGCATGGTAAGAGATACAGCGGTGTAACCGTTTTCTCCAACCGCATTAAGTGCGGAGAGTGCGGTCACTGGTATGGTTCCAAGGTCTGGCACAGCACAGACCAGTACAGGCGGGTGGTCTATCAATGCAACAACAAGTTCGGGGGAAGGAAGAAATGCGATACGCCCCATCTGGTGGAAGAAGAAATCAAGTCAGCCTTCATCAAGGCGGTGAACAAGCTGCTGAAGGGCAAAAATGACCTGTTGGAGAATATCCGGCTGGTGCAGGAGCAGATATGCGGTACGGCTGACCTTGAAGCCGAAAGCCAGCGGCTCATGAGGGAACTGCAGGTGCTCTCGGACATGGTGCAGAATTGTATCAACGAAAATGCCCGCATTGCTCAAGACCAGACGGACTATCAGAAACGCTACGATGAGCTGGTCAGCCGCTACGATGCCACCAAGGCCAAGTACGATACGGCAGAACAGGGCATCAAGAAAAGGCGGGCTAAGGCTGAGCGGCTGGAGGCCTTTGCCAAGGCAATCAAGGTGCAGGGAACGGTGGTGACGGAATTTGATGAAGGTTTGTGGGGTACACTGGTAGACTTCATGACCGTCTACAGTAAAGAAGATATATCCGTCACATTCAAGGACGGCACGGAAATTCATATAGATTGACAGTTGGCACGGGAAAAATATTTCTTGTAAGAAATGAAGCATTTTGCTATAATAAAAATGGAGGGATGGCCGAAAGGTTAAGGCGCCGGTTTGATAAGCCGGTTGGTGATTTGTCGCCTTGAGGGTTCGAATCCCTCTCCCTATTTTTAAGAATATGATTATAATGGCGCAAGAAAAAATCCCCCAGGGCTGTCACAGGTTTATGGTGACAATCGTGGGGGATTTCTGTGTCTTAGAGTATAACCACAGTCCATGGATTAGTTCCTTGATACGGGGAAGCGAAAGATGTGTGTATTTCTCCACAAGGGAAAGATTCATGCGGTCACGAATTATGTCCTTAGCTCGCTCCTCGTTTCGGTCAGGGCTTTTTGTCGTTCTTCATTGTGGCCTTCATCTCGGTCCTTATTCAATATTGTCTTAGCTTCGTAATCTATAATTTTTCCACGCATAATATGTTCCACTCCTTTCCGTACTTTCCGATACTTCTGCGCTATGAGCGCCATGACATGGTTGCTCGAAGAGCAGATAGCATCTTTGGTGAGCACATCAATTTCTCCGGCTCGCTGGAGTTCATCAAGCCTGGAGCGAATGTGGCGGTACACATTCTTCAGATGCTCCAGCTTCTCTTTATCAGTGTCGCATTCCGGCAGTTACTTCTCATGGCTGAAGATGTAGAAGGGCAGGAAGAACAATAATTTCTTCTCAAAGAGTTCATCCAAACTGTGTTTCTTCTACTGTATGAAGAAACAAGGCCGCAGATGGGGAAAAACAGGCGGTTTGGGCATGGCAAAGATATTGAAAGGCATAAAAAATGGCGACCTGCGCTTAGCATTAGCGGCCAGAGAAGAGCATTTTGAACATGCCCCAAGTGGAATTTTAGAGGAGCAGTACGGCAGGCACTGAAAAAAGTCAAGCAGTGTCCACATGAGGGTGTAATATATGGCCGTATTTATCTTGATGCCCCAAGCAGAAGCCCAATAGGAAAATTTGCAAAAATAATAGCATATTACCGAGAACTTCTTGACACATACCACGGGGCAAAGGCTCGTGCCAATTTTCTCGTTTTATGGTAGAATTGTAACAGGTTTATACGGCAGGAGGTGTTGGCGTGAAGAAGGTACGGATAACTGTCGTGCGTAAGGCTTGCTACCCGGATTTGATGGAAAAGTATGAAAATCCCATCGAGCATGCCTGTGACATAGCGGAAGGAGCCGTGTTCATCGCCAACGGCTGGCAGAGACCGGAGGGACTGTGCGAGAGTGCTTGGGAGTCCATGTCCCCGTTCGTCATGGGGCTGGCACACGGCGCGGAGAACTTCTACGATGGCTGGATGAAGAATCCACGGTCAGCTATGATTTCCTGCAATGATGGTTTCCGTCCGGTCAGTTTTCTGGTGGAAACGATGGATGAGGATGCGGATTAAGGTATGAAAATAACTCGATTAGACCATTTCGTATTGACATCAGAGCATTTAGATGAGTGTCTGAACTTCTACTCTGATGTGCTGGGAATGGATATTGACAGAAACAATAACCGCTATGCCTTGCGCTTTGGTAAACAGAAAATCAATATCCACACAAGGAAAGCGGAATTTTTGCCAGCCGCCAGATACCCTCAATGCGGCTCCCTTGATATCTGCCTTGTCATCGATGAACCGATAGAAGCAGTCTATCAGGAGTTGAAGTCAAAGGGCGTAGCATTGGAGACAGGCATTGTGGAGCGTAATGGAGCCATGGGCAGGATGAAGAGCATTTACCTCCGTGACCCAGACGGAAATCTGATAGAACTTTGTATGTACGAGGAGACCGATTGATGAAAGCAGCGATAGTTTATGATTCAAGAACCCATACCACGGAGAAGGCAGCAGACTTCATTGCCGAGGGGCTGAAATCCGTTGATGATATTGAGGCACGGTGCTTTAATATCGATGAGGCTGATTTTGAGTATATCCAGCAGTCCCATCTGGTGATATTTGGTTCTCCAACTTATATGGCATCTGTTACGGCAAAGATGAAAAGCTGGCTGGAGAGCAATGCGGGCAAGCTGAAACTGGCTGGCAAGCTCGGTGGTGCTTATGCTACGGAGCAGTATATCCATGGTGGAGCGGAAAATGCCATCCAGGAAATGCTGGTCTTTATGATGGTCATGGGCATGATGACTTACTCTGGCGGCTCTGCCTGTGGAAAGCCGGTTATTCATCTTGGGCCGGTAGGCATGAGTCAGGACATTGAAAGCTTTAAGGAGTTGTTTGTAACCTATGGGCAGCGGATGGGCGAGCAGTTGCTTAAGATACGATAAGTCCAGTAAAATCAAAGTTTCACGATACTTACAAACGGCTTGCAACCCCTTAATGTATAGAAGAATAAATTTGCAACCCCACAAACGGTGGCAATCAAGGGTAAAATGTGATTGTATCAATTTTATACAAAGGTTGGACCCCGCCTGCGGTACTTTCGGCTTTATGATTTCCGCCTTCCAGTACGTTTACAAGCATACGAACGACTTTATGGACCTGGACAGCGACCAGGCGCAGTTTGAATACGAAAAAGCCTTCACCGGCTGTGAACTCGTGCACGACACACACCGTTTGGCATTGATGAATGCCATGCTGCATGAAATCGAGGGCAAGATTACCCTGGGCGATACGCTCTCGCCCTTGGGAAAATATCTGGATGACTATGATGTGGTACTCGCCACTAACTTCAGTGGATATAAGTATTGTAATCGGAGTCATCAGACTTCAGGATGTTGCTGCTCTCAGTACCAGATCAGAAAAGCTTGTTGATGTCAATACAGCAAGCGCAGCGGGTATTGATATCAACAAGCTTTTCTGATAGGTTGGTCGTTACAGCAACAAATGACATGAATTATATATGAAGTAGGTGACTAATGAATGATATATGGTAATCTGGCTTTGAAACTAGAGAAAGACTTTAATCCGCCCTTTGGCACGAAAAAAGGCGGCGAACGCGCGACCCGCGATGATTTGGATGTCATCACCAGCAACAAACAGCTTAATTTCCTCCAACACATCTATAAGAGTCTCAAAAAGAACGGCAAGGCGCGGGCGGCGGTAGTCCTGCCGGATAACGTGCTCTTTGCCGATGGGGATGGCGCGAAAATTCGCGCCAATCTCATGGATAAATGCAACCTGCATACCATCCTGCGCCTGCCTACAGGCATTTTCTATGCGCAGGGGGTCAAGACCAATGTGCTGTTCTTTACCAGAGGAACAACCGACAAGGACAATACCAAGGAAGTGTGGTTCTACGACCTGCGCACCAATATGCCGTCCTTTGGCAAAACCAATCCGCTGAAAAAGGAACACTTTGAGGGCTTTATGAAAGCCTACGAAGCCGAGGAAAGAAGAAAGGTAGAGGACGAGCGCTGGAGCGTGGTGAGCCGTGAAGAAATCGCCGCCCGTGGCGACAGCCTTGACCTTGGGCTCATCAAAGATGATAGCATTGTAGATTACGAAGACCTGCCCGACCCGCTGGAAGCTGCCGAAAACGCCGCCGATACCTTGGAAGAAGCCGTGGATATGCTGCGAGCGGTGGCTAAAGAGCTGAAACAGCTGGAGGCGTAAGGGAAAAACGTTGATTTTATTTCCAAAACTGATATAATGAAGTAAGCAGGGAGTATTGTCTCTGAAATGGTGTCATAAATGGGCGCCTCGTCCGGCAACAGGAAAGAAGTTGTAGTCCAGTCGGGGGACTTAATGATACCCGAACCGAAATATGATAATGAAGGGGCTTCTCAATGTGCTCTTATAAACATTGGCAAAAAGGAGGAGGCGAGGAGCTTCCTCCTTATTTTGAGTTATGTGCAAAGAGAAAAAGACAGGGGTGAGAGTATGACTGTGGCTAGGGTGAATATCAATCCTGATGTTTTGCTTTGGGCAATAGAATATAGCCAGCGTGGGATGGACGCATTCAAGAAAAAATTTTCTCATGTGGAAGATTGGCTGAAGGGAAACAGCCAGCCCACTGTAAAACAGTTAGAGGATGTGGCAAAGTTTGCTTATATACCCTTCGGTTACTTGATGCTTTCTGCCCCTCCCGATATTTCTGTTAAAAGAATTGCTGATTTCCGAACGTTAAAAAATCATGGTTTTGCTACTACAGGGGAATATAGTGCGGCACTGCGTGATACTATCAACATCATTCGTAGACGGCAAGAGTGGCTCCGTGACTATAAGAAGGACAATGCTTATGCACCTGTGGATTTTATCGGTAGTATAAATCGAAATATGTCTGATGACGAAATAGTTGGACATATAACCAAGGTGCTGAAAATCCCTGTTGATTGGCGTAGTAATTTTCACAACAAAGAAAGTACATTACGTTTTTTTGTGGATATGGTGGAAAACAGTGGTATATCTGTCTTTATAAATGGTATTGTAGGGAATAATACAAAAAGGAAATTGGATGTTGATGAATTTCGCGGTTTTGCTTTGGTAGATAAAATCGCACCAGTAATATTTATAAATGGTGCAGATGCTACAGCAGCAAGAATTTTTACGCTTTTTCATGAGGTGGTACATCTTTTCTTGGGACAGGATGGACTTGATGACCGCTCTGAGCCGTTTGGTAATCGGATTGCGGCAAGACTACTGGTTCCGAAAGCGCTTTTTAACAAGGCATGGGAAGATAATCCTCATGATTATGATGAGCTAGAAAAATATTTTAAGGTCAGTCAGCTGGTTTTGTATAGAGCGGCATTGACTTATAAAAAAATAAACGAAGAAGAATATGCTGATTTGCTGAGGCAGTATCAGGCTAAATATAGTAAATTGGCTAAAAGTAGTGGTGGCGGCGATTTTTATAAGATTAGTCCCTATCGTGCCGGACGAGGTTTTTGCCGTTATGTTAATGAAGCAGTTAATAATGGTGGTTTATCTTATACAGAGGCATATCAACTGTTGGGGGTCAAAGGAAATACCTTTGCTAATGTTATGAGTATGGCAAAGGAGGGCTAATATGTTGTATATATTGGATACGAATACGTTTATAACAGCAAAAAATACATTTTATGCTTATGATATAGTCCCTTCTTTTTGGTCAACATTATTAGGAATGTTTAAGATTGGTAAGGTAAAAGTTATAGATGCTGTTGCTGGTGAAATAGCTGATGGCAATGATGATTTAGCGAAATGGTTTGGTGAAAACATAAAGAAATCTGCGGATGATGAAGGTGGCGCGTATGTTATCCAAGCTAAACAAGATGGTACAGTCCTTCAAAACTATCAAGATATAGCAAACTTGGTCATGAAAAATGAGCAATATAGTGATGCGGAAAAGGGCTGGTTCCTATCAAGAGCTGACCTTTGGCTTATTGCAGCTGGGAAGACTTTTAATGCGACGGTAGTAACACAAGAGAAAATGCCGGGGAAAGGGACAACGAAGGTAAAGATTCCAGATATATGCCAACAGGTTGGTGTAAAATATGTTAATTTGTACGACATGATGAGAGCTGTAGGAATAAAAATATAAATTAGCTATATGCAAAACAACTAGGAAAGGCACACAGTAGATGGCAAAGAAGCAACTGACAATAGAAGAAAAATTACAAGCGGCACTGGTGCCAGTCGAGGAACAGCCATATAAGGTGCCGGAGAATTGGTGCTGGGTTTATTTGTTAGCCGGATATGCGGAATGTTTGGATAAATATAGAAAACCAGTAAACGCTAAGGAACGGGCTGAGCGAATTGGAGAAATACCTTATTATGGTGCTACGGGGCAAGTCGGTTGGATTGATGACTATTTAACCGATGAGCAGCTTGTTTTACTTGGTGAAGATGGTGCACCATTTTTGGATTTATATAAAGATAAAGCCTATATGATTGAAGGGAAGGCTTGGGTAAATAACCACGCACATATATTGCGGTCTTTTTGGGGACGAAATGGCAATGAATTATTGGTGCATTACTTAAATCAATTTAATTTCAATGGGTATGTCAATGGAACAACTAGATTGAAATTGACGCAGGCAAGTATGAATGTTATTCCTATGGTACTTCCACCACGGGCAGAGCAATCCCGCATAATCGCTCGTATTGAATCCCTTTTCGCCAAGCTGGACGAAGCCAAGGAAAAAATACAGGAAGTTCTCGATGGAGCTGACCTGCGCCGTGCCGCTATACTTCATCAGGCATTCACAGGCAAGCTGACGGAGAAGTGGCGAAAAGAAAATGCTGTAAGTGATGATAGTTGGGAAGAAAACAATCTACAAAATGTATGTTTAACTAAGATAACGGATGGAACGCATAAAACTCCTAAGTATACAACTAAGGAGGAAGGTGGTGTACCATTCATATCGGCTAAGGATGTAACCAAGGGGGAAATTTGTTGGGATAATATAAAATATATTATTCCCGAATTGCACGAAGAATTGCATGCAAGATTGGCACCACAAAGAAATGATATTTTGTTAGCTAAAAATGGAACAACAGGTGTAGCTGCAATCGTTGATACAGATGAGGTTTTTGATTTATATGTAACATTAGCAGTTCTTCGTCCCAATACAGATATTATTAACCCGCGTTATTTATTGCGTATAGTTAATAGTCCGATTTGTAAGCGACAGTTTGATGAACGGTTGAAAGGTATAGGTGTGCCTAATTTACATTTACGTGATATAAAGGAAGTAGTTATAAAGATCCCTTCCGTGCTAGAGCAACAAGAAATCGTCCGCCTGTTGGACAACCTGCTCTCCCGCGAACAATCCATTGTCACCGCCTGCGAAGAAGCCCTGACCATCATTGACACCCTCAAAAAATCCATCCTCGCCCGCGCCTTCCGTGGAGAACTGGGCACAAACGACCCCACCGACCCTAGTGCCCAGGAACTGTTGCGGGAAATTCTGTCAGCGTAATTCAGTGATAGTAGTAG
>CADAAS010000108.1 GCA_902785885.1 Pseudoselenomonas ruminantium | reverse complement strand
AAAGGAAGAGATGGTGAGATTTTGCTGGGAGCCGTCCGTCAGATACGTAACCGGCGTATGGGAAAGCTGGTCAACCGTGTGGTCAACGGACTGCTGAATCGGCACAATGGCATACTGACAGCCCAGATTATCCGCCAGTTCCTTGCTGAGTCCCTTGGTGGTAGCGGAGTTAAAGACGCTGGGCATATTGACCAACAGGAGATTTTCCGGGCCGACAATTTTGGCATAGAGGGCCGCAGCTACGGCAGAGTCAATGCCGCCGGAAATACCGATAACGACCTTCTTCATGTGGATGTTTTCGAGGAAGCGGCGCACGCCGTAGTTCAGGGCACGATAGATATGGGCAATGTCCGGTTCCTTATCTTCGGGCAGCGCCGGCATATCGGCAAGCTCGCTCATATCCACGAGGGTGAGTTCTTCCTGATATTCCTCGCTCATGGCGCAGACATCACCCTTGGCATTGTAGGCGGTGCTGGAACCATCGAAGGTGTAGACCGTTTTGCCGTTGTTCTGCAGGCCGATGGCGTTGACATAGAACAGTGGTTTGCAGGCGGTTCGTGCCTGTTCGCCAAAGACGCGGTTGCGCTTGCCATTTTTGCCTAACGTATAGGGGGAAGCGGAGATATTGACAAAGAAGTCAATGCGGCCATTGTCCTGCAAAATCTGCAACGGTTCCAACGCATAGTTATCGCTCCAGCCGTCTTCACAGAGCAGACAGCCAACGTTGTATTCCTGGCCCTGTACATTGATGCAGACAGGCGCGATAAGGTCGGCCGGCTTTTTGCCCTGTTCCAAGGCCAGCTGCTGCAGGCTGTAAAAATGACGGGTATCGTCAAATTCACGATAGTTGGGCATCAAGGTCTTGATGGCATAGGGATATTCCTGGCCGGTGGGGGCAATCAGCTTGCCATTCTGTGCCGTAAAGAACGCGTTGTACTTGCGTACCCGGCCGTCGTTATTGCTCTTGTCCCAGTCCATCGCGATATTGCCAAACATGACGACAATATCCTGCGAAGCGGCGATGATTTCCTGCCCGTAATGTTCGCAGTCAGCCAAAAAGCTGGCCTGTTCCCAGGTATCGCCCAACAGGTAGCCGGGAATGGCCATTTCAGGGAAGATGACTACATTAGCCTGATTTTCCCTGGCTTCATCAATCATGCGCAGCATCGTGGCGGTATTTTTATCGGGATGCCCAGGAATGACTTCCATTTGGGCCATAGCTACTTTTAACAAGGTATTCACTCCATTTTCAGGTATATTTAAGTTACCTTCAACTATACGCCATATCTTTTGACAAGTCAAAAACTAAAATAGGGAAGCGGCATAAAGATAATCGGAGAAAACATTGATTTACAAAAAAATGATGATTTATAAAATGTAGTAGCATATTTTGTAAAATCGCTGTATAATAAGTAACGGACGTTCAAGAAAGAAATTAGGTGTAACAAGAAATGGCAAAAAAGAAAAAAGAAGCAAAGACCAACGCAGCGCGTATTTTGGACACATTAGGAATAAGCTATGAGCTCAAAACCTATGAGGTGGACGAAAGCGACCTTTCCGCTGTGCATGTGGCTGAATCGGTGGGCATGCCCATTGAAATGGTGTATAAGACGCTCGTGTGCCGCGGCGATAAGAATGGTGTTTTGATGGCCGTGATTCCGGGCGGCGGTGAGCTGGACTTGAAGGCACTGGCTGCGGCTTCGGGCAACAAGCGGGTGGAAATGGTGCACTTGAAGGAGGTCTTCGGGCTTACGGGGTATATCCGTGGCGGTTGTTCTCCTTTGGGTGCCAAGAAGGATTATCCCGTGTATCTGGATGCCAGTGCCGAGCAGCAGGAGGTAATTGCCATCAGTGCCGGCAAGCGTGGTGAGCAGATTATCCTGAAACCTGCGGATTTAATCACAGCGGCCAAGGCGACGGTAGCGGCGGTCAGCAGATAAGATTTGTTGGATTATAGCATAGAGGAAAGAGGCGGTTTATTTGAAATACAGCAGCACTCGTGGAGACAGCGTACAGGTAACGGCAGCAGAAGCGATTATCAAAGGGCTGGCAGCAGACAGCGGTCTGTTTGTGCCGGACGAGCTTCCGCAGATTTCCCCGTCATTTATTGAAGAATTGGTGCCCCTTTCCTATGAGGAACGGGCGGTAAAGGTTTTGCGCTTGTTCCTGACCGACTATACCGACGAAGAACTCAAAACCTGCGTGGAAAATGCTTATGGCAAGGGCAAATTTGACTGTGCAGGCCGCGCGCCGGTGACAGACTTAGGTGCTATGCAGGTGCTTGAACTTTGGCATGGCCCGACCAGCGCCTTTAAGGATATGGCCCTGCAGCTCCTGCCGCAGCTGATGAGTACGGCACTGAAAAAGACTGGCGAACAGGACAATGTGCTGATTCTTGTCGCAACTTCCGGTGATACGGGCAAGGCCGCCTTGGAAGGGTTCCGCGATGTAGGCCAGATTTCCATTATGGTCTTCTATCCTGAGGGCGGTGTCAGCCGTATTCAGCAGCTGCAGATGCTGACTCAGGAGGGCAAAAATGTCAATGTCACAGCTGTGCGGGGCAATTTTGACGATGCCCAGAGCGGGGTTAAGGCAATCTTTGCGGATAAGGCCTTTAATGAACAGCTGGCCGAGAAGGGCGTGAAGCTGTCTTCGGCCAACTCCATTAACTGGGGCCGTCTTGTGCCGCAGATTGTCTACTACTTCAGCGCCTATGCAGATTTGCGCAAGGCTGGTCGCATCAAGGCAGGGGAGAAGATTAACTTCACCGTGCCAACCGGCAATTTCGGCAATATTCTGGCAGGATTCTACGCCAAGCAGATGGGGTTGCCTGTTCATAAGCTGATTTGCGCCTCCAATGCCAACAATGTGCTGACGGATTTCCTGCAGACAGGCCGTTATGACCGAAACCGTGAGTTCTACAAAACCATCACGCCGTCCATGGATATTCTGATTTCCAGCAATCTGGAGCGCCTTCTTTACCATGTGACCGGGGACAAGGAGCAGGTGGCAGGCTGGATGGCTGAGCTGAACAACTCCGGCAGCTACGAGGTGGATGTAAAGACGCGCGGCATCATCAAGGAAACCTTCTGGGCTGATTGGGTGGATGATGCTGCAACGAAAAAATGCATTCAGCAGGTATACCTCCAGCATAAGTATGTGCTGGATACGCATACGGCTGTGGCTTATCAGGTGGCAGAAAACTATCGCCATGCAACCCATGACGACCATATGATGGTGGTGGCTTCGACGGCCAGCCCCTATAAATTCAATGGCAGCGTTTTGGATGCTCTGCAGGCAGAAACTGCCGGCCTGGATGAGTTTGCCCTGTTGGACAAATTACAGGTACTCAATGGAAATCCGATTCCTGCCGGCCTTGCGGCGCTTAAAACCAAGGAAGTACTGCATAAAGGCGTATGCGACAAAGATAAGATGAGCGAAGCCGTGTTGAATTTTATTGCAAATTGACCGGTTAAAGGGAAGACACTTGACAACAATAAGCTGTTGGCGAGTGTTTTCTTTTATTGTATTATTCTTGTCAAACAATTTCGATAAATGATATTTTTGTAATTTAAACAAAAAATAGTTGACATTTATGAAAAAATAAGCTAATATAATACGCGTGGTGAGAAGTCAAAAGTGAAAAGCTTCTCAAACTGCGAAAAGTATCTTTTTTACGAAAGAGGTTGAATGTAAAATGGCAAACATCGATCTTAGCCAGTATGGCATCACTGGTACGACTGAAATTCTCCACAATCCGTCTTACAAGACGCTTTTTGAAGAAGAGACTAAAGAAGGTTTGACGGGCTACGAACAGGGCCAGGTTTCCGAACTGGGCGCTGTTAACGTAAAGACTGGTATTTTCACCGGCCGTTCGCCTAAAGATAAATTCATCGTGGATGATGAAACTTCCCACGACACTGTTTGGTGGGATTCTGAGGATTATCACAACGATAACCACAGAGCTACGCCGGAGACCTGGAACGCTCTGAAAGAAATCGCTAAGAAAGAACTGTCCAACAAGAAACTCTACGTTGTAGATGCTTTCTGCGGTGCCAACAAAGACACTCGCATGGCTGTCCGCTTCATCGTGGAAGTTGCTTGGCAGGCACATTTCGTAACGAATATGTTCATTAAGCCGACGGAAGAAGAACTGGCTAACTTCAAGCCGGACTTCGTTGTTTACAACGCTTCCAAGGCTAAAGTTGAAAACTACAAGGAACTCGGCCTCCATTCCGAAACGGCAGTAGTATTTAACCTCACGAGCCGTGAACAGGTTATCATCAACACCTGGTACGGCGGTGAAATGAAGAAGGGTATGTTCTCCATGATGAACTACTTCCTGCCGCTCAAGGGCATTGCTGCTATGCACTGCTCCGCCAACACGGACAAGCAGGGCCAGAACACGGCTATCTTCTTCGGTCTTTCCGGCACGGGTAAAACCACCCTGTCCACGGACCCGAAACGCCTCTTGATTGGTGATGACGAACACGGCTGGGATGATGAAGGCGTATTCAACTTCGAAGGCGGCTGCTATGCTAAGGTTATCAACCTCGACATGGAATCCGAACCGGACATCTATGGCGCCATCAAACGTAATGCTCTGCTCGAAAACGTAACTCTTGACGACAAGGGCAATATCGACTTTGCTGATAAGACCATCACGGAAAACACCCGTGTATCCTATCCTATCGACCATATCAAAGGCACCGTTAAGGGCTTTGTCAACGACAAGAGCGCAGCTCCGGCAGCCAAGAGCGTTATCTTCCTGTCCGCTGATGCTTTCGGCGTACTGCCCCCGGTTTCCATCCTGACTCCGGAACAGACGAAGTATTACTTCCTCTCCGGCTTCACGGCTAAACTGGCTGGTACGGAACGCGGCATCACCGAACCGACGCCGACCTTCTCCGCTTGCTTCGGTCAGGCATTCCTCGAACTGCATCCGACCAAGTACGCTGAAGAACTCGTTAAGAAGATGGAAGCTAACGGCACGAAGGCATACCTCGTGAACACGGGCTGGAATGGTTCCGGCAAGCGTATCTCCATCAAAGATACCCGCGGCATCATCGATGCTATCCACAGCGGCGCTATCAAGAGTGCTCCGACGAAGAAGATTCCGTTCTTCAATCTGGAAGTTCCGACGGAACTTGAAGGTGTTGACACCAACATCCTCGACCCGAAGGATACCTACCAGAATCCGGCTGAATGGGAAGAAAAGGCAAAAGACCTCGCTCAGCGCTTCATCAAGAACTTCGATAAATACACGAAGAACAATGAAGCAGGCAAGGCTCTCGTTGCCGCTGGCCCGCAGCTCTAAAATGAGATAACAAACACCCTCTACGATACTGATAAAACGGTCATCGTAGAGGGTGTTTTTCTTGGAAAGCAGGAAAAGCGATGTATTTGGCGAATTGTTCCAATAAGTTGAATAAATTATTTTGAAGGAGGGGATGAATATGTATGGCCAAAACTTTGGAAATCACGATTTACCTCCTGGGATTGACCAGCTTGAGGACGGCACCTTTTATTGGACCTATTCGCAAAGCCTTTGGTCGAATCCGACAATTTTGTACACGGTACTAAAGGTCATGATGATTGCCGTTATGCTTGTTATGCTTTTTATTGGTGGACTAGCCATCATGGAAGGCAATTTCGATGGGGGAGAAATGTTGCTCGTCAGCGGCGGTTTTGCTGCAGGGTTCGCGATTCTTTCGCTGATTGGCTATGCTGTCTTCGCCGCAATCAGCGGCGGCAGGTATAATATGCTTTTTTTCATGAATGATAGCATTGTCGTCCATATGGTGATGCCGAAAGACAAAACGGGGGAACATATAAGTGATGTGGCCATTATCGTTGGTGCACTTACGGGGAATCTTACTTTGGCGGGCATGGGAATGGCAAATTATGGTCGGAATGCAATGGAGTCCAAGTTTGCCAACGTCAAGAGTATTGTACAGGATCGCTCTCATGACTTGATAAAAGTACGAGCTGGCTTTGAATACAATCAGATTTATGCATCTCCCGCCCAGTATGATTTTGTGCTGTCTCATATCGCCAGTCATTGTCCAAATGTGCGGGTAGAATAGTTTTACCATGAATAGGTTGGACACCTTCATTGCCATGCTGGCAGCATCGGCTTTTTATGGCTTAGGAGCTGGTGCCCTTTTACCGGCACTTTTGACCTGGATGCTCAATCAGGTTCAATCAGATCGGCATAGTGCAGCAACCACGTTCTACAATGTGCTGGATATTGGCACGAGTACCAGTATTTTGGTTTTTGGAACGGTGGCCGGGGAGATTGGTTTTACCAGAATGTTTGGCTGGATTGCTGCTATCATGGGGGTGTTTTTGCTGCTGGCAGTTATTCAGTATCGCTGCAAGGATGATGTGGCGGTTGTGCTGGATGAAATCCGTGACGCCGATTGATAAAATAAAAAAATGCCCTGACTGGTTTTGGTTAAAGACCAGTCAGGGCTTTTTTTATATGCGAACTGGGGAAGCTCACAAATGGCGCTGTCCAATGGGGATTGGGGAGAGGACAGTGCCTGTAAATGCTATGTGAGTTATTATATGGCATAATAACCAGGCAAAGTCAATGGAAGGGGGAAGGATGGGAAGTTCCGTTTCGATGGTGCGCAAATCGGAAAGATTGTCGGGTTCAAAGACTTTGAGGTTTGTTTTGGGAATCAGAGTGAAATGATGGATTCTGCAGTGAGAGTCATTAAGGACACTGTCAGGTAGCAGACTCATTCGTCATACTCCAAATCACACAGGGTATCCAGACAGTCCAGGTAATCCCGATCCTCCAGAATTTTTAGGTCATTCAGGGACTGTTCATAGTCCCGCATAAAATCATCTTCATCAACTGATTCGGATTCCTCCCAGAGGGAAGGCGAGGAGGTATTGATCAGGGGCGTGCCCTGGTACGTAACGGAAACTTGATTGTCTGCCGGAGCTATGTTATGGGAGAGAACATGCTCCAGGGCAAAACCCTTGCGCAGCGCTTTTTCGATTAGCCCCTGGTCGAAATTCTTTTCATCGGCTGTGATAGTTATCTGTATCTTGGAGATGGTGCTGTCTTGGGAGGATGGTTCTTTATGCCCCTGGTAAAAGGGTTCCCAGTCGGCGGGAACAAGGAAACAGGTTTCGTCATTGTTATTTATCTTCGATAACTGATTTAATGGCGGGAGACAGACATCTTCATCATAAGGGATGTAGAACATGGTCTTTTGTCGGCCCAGCTGGATTTTAATGGCGCCAATCTTAAACATATCACGGTAGCAGATTTCAGCGGACTTGCGGGGGGCGTCGGGGGATTCATCTCCCTGTGTGTATTCTTTGGAAAAGATCAGGGAAAAATCCCAGAAGTCTGTGGCTTTCAGTGGGATGGCGGGCAGCTCGCTCCGCTTTGCTTTGTTCCAGTCGGGGATTTTGCCAATGAAGTCTTCACGGAAGGTGCTTTTCTGCAGGCGTTCATCATTTGGGTGTGCGGCTATGTATTTCTGAATTTCTCGTTCCAAATTTATTCGCCGCGTCTGGCGAGTGAATGTGCACTTCTGTACCAGATAATCCCGAAGCGTTGTTTCGTCAAAGATAACCCGGGCCCCCTTGGATGGGGATTCTTCCAGGTGGGGGATACAATGGGTAATATTACGGGTGATGTAATTGCGGCTCAGTTTTAGTTTCTCTGTGAGTTCGGATATGGAAATGCCCTGTACAGGCTGTTGGGGTGTCATGGTATACTAGGCTCCTTTTTGATAAGTTTGAGTATAATCTAACATAATTTTTTATTTTTTTCAAGAATAGTGTTGACAGAACAACGATTGTTAAGCTATTCTCTTACATATGATGAAACAAAAGAGATTCTTCCAAGTATAAACGATGAGGAGGTAACACGTATGCAGACTGTAATAAAAAGTGTGAACGGCTATCAGGTCATGCCCATTGAGGCATTATTGAATCATCAGCGTGTGATTTATGTAAATGGAGAAATTAACGAACAGGCTGCCATGAATGTGGTGCAGCAGATGACCTACCTGGTCATGGAGGATTCCGTCAGGCCAATCAAGCTCTTTATCAATTCCTGTGGCGGTGAAATCGATTCGGGGATGGTTATCTATGATATTCTGCAGGGCAGCCCTGCGCCGATTCAGGTGTACTGCACGGGCAAGGCCTACAGCATGGCAGCGGTTCTGCTCTGTTGCGGTCAGCATGGCCGGTATATTCTGCCTCACAGCAAGGTAATGATTCACGAGCCGCTGATTTCCACAGGGGTGGGAGGGAAAACCAGTTCAATCCAGACCATTGCGGAAAGCATGATGAAGACGAAGGAA
>CADAAS010000107.1 GCA_902785885.1 Pseudoselenomonas ruminantium | reverse complement strand
CAAGTCCTGCATATTGTTTCCCCGCAGTTCAACCTGCAGGGCTCCGCCGCCGCCACGCCCGCCACTGGGACCGCCCATATTGGACTGATTCTCCGTCACCCGGATTTCCGCCCCGGAAATATGGCTGGCATACTCACGTACTTCCTGCGTAATCTCCCAAACAGAACGGCTGCGTTCCCGCCGTCCCAAAAGCTGCACTTTAATACGGCCCTCATAGGCATTACTCGACCCACCAGCCTGCGTCATATAGTATTTGACTTCGGGAATCTCAGAGAGCTTTTTTTCCAGCTGCAAGGCCACTTTATTCGGTTCTTCCGAGGAAGCCCGCACAGGACATTGAATATTGATGGTAAAACCAGACTCATCCGTCTGCGGCATGAACTCTGTCCCTACTGCTCCCAAAGGAATCAAAGCCATGACACCTGCAAAAACGGCCAGAATCGTAAGCAAAAGTTTTTTCCGATGTCCCAGACTCCAAAAAAGTGCCTGACGATAAAGCCCCACAGCCCGTTTTTCCATCTTATCCATAAACTGCCACAAAAAGCGGTTATCCACATGATAGCCGTTTTTGAAGAAACGTGAAGCCAGCATCGGTGTCAGCGTAAAGGACACAAACAGCGAAAACGCCCCGGCAAAAACAATGGTCAGACCAAACTGCCGGAAGAACTGGCCGGTCATGCCTTCCATAAACGCAATCGGCATAAACACTGCCGCATCGCAAAGGGTAATGGCAATGGCCGCCATGCCTATTTCCGTACGTCCTTTTTCCGCCGCCTCAGCGGGAGCAACGCCATTTTTCAAATAGCGGATAATATTTTCCAGCACCACAATGCTGTCATCGACCAAAATCCCCACACATAAAGTCATGCCCATCAAGGACATCATATTGAACGTAAAACCAGCCAGGTACATGACAAAGAATGTCGAGATAAGCGAAGTGGGTATGGCAATCATAACAGCGGCTGTGGAGCGCCATCCCCGCAAAAAGAGAAACAATACCAACCCTGTAGTAATCAGCCCTTCTACCAAAGTCCCCAAGGTATTATGCAGGGCAGTGTCCACATAGTCCGCATCGTTGGACACCACGATAAACTGATAGTCCGGATAGTCACGGCGAAGTTTTTCTACCGCTTTCAGGATATTGCCTGCTGTCTCCACCACATTGGCATCGCTGTTCTTGTAAATTAGCACATTGATTGCCGGTTCTCCATTCAAACGCCCATAGCGCTGCTGACGGGCATCCTGCTCCCGCACTGTGGCCACGGCCGTCAGCGGAATCAATTCTCCCCTGCTGTTTTGTATCCGGACTTTTTCAATATCTGCGGCCTTACTGTATTCGGCCACCACCCGCACATCGGATTTTGTCGACTCCGTATATATCGGTCCGGACGGCAGCAGCTGATTTTCATTGCGGACAGCGCTGGCGATTTTGGGCAGAGTCAGCTTATAGGCAGCCAGTTTGTCCCGATCCACTTCCACGGCTACTTCCTTATCCCGGCCACCATGCAGCTCGATTTCCGAAACGCCGCCCGCCTGCTGCAAAACATCCTGAAAGACATTTTCCGTCATGGAATAGGTATCGCCCAAGCCATGCTGGCTCATGACCGCCAGTTCCATGATGGGCTTGGCGTTAATATCCCGCTTTACCACCACAGGTGCGTCGGCCTCATCAGGCAATTTATTTTTAATGGCCTCTACTTTTTTTGTGGCCTCAATAGCCGCCATGTCCGCATCCGCATCAAAATTCAATTCCATCATTACGCGGCCCCGCTCATAGCTGGCCACAGATGTTATGGTCTTCACATTGGACACGGAAGATACCGCATCTTCCACGGGCTTGATGATTTCCTGCTCCACAGATTCGGCACTGGCTCCGGGATATTTCACCGTAACCGTAACATAAGGCGTATTTAGCGCAGGCAGCAGTTCCACACCAATGCGGTAGTAACTATACACCCCCAACACCACAAAGAAGGCGACAATCATCGATATGCCCACTGGCCGGAGGATTGATAAACGGGTAATATTCATTCTGCTGCCACCTTGACTTTCATGCCATCCTGCAGTTTATCCTGATTCGTGAGAACAACCTTCTCACCTTCCGTCAGGCCCTCCAGAATCTCCTCCGAAACATCATTAAGCAGGCCTATTTTCACCACGCGCCGCTCTACCGTACCATCTTCCCGCAGGATAAAAACATACTGCTCGCCATTTCGGGTCAGCACTGCCGATTGAGGTACAAATATTGTTTGCGGACGCTGCAAAATATCCACGGACGTATGGGCAAACAAACCAGCCTTGACTGTACTGTCCGGATTATCCAAAGAAACCCGCACCCTGTAGCTCTTGCTATCTTCGTCCATAGCCGGGCTTACAAAGATAATTTTCCCTAGAAAATCTTTTCCCAAGGCATCGATGGTAACATTGACCTCCATCCCGGCCTGTAAAATCGCCGCATCATTTTCGCCAATGGTACAGTCTACATTAATATGGCCATTGTCCACCAACGTAAACGCTTTCGTTCCTGCGGCAGCCATTGCCCCGACTTCAGCATTTCGATAAGCGATTATACCGCTGCGCGGCGCCCGTAAAATCATATCTGACCGCTGTTTTTCCAACGCCTCTGTAGCATGCTCCTGCTTGGCCGCCAACAACTCTTTTGACTCTATGGCCGCAGCCATACCACCGGCCTGCTGGTTTGCCAGCACTTCATACGCCGCTTTGGCAGCACTGTATTCAGCCTCTACACTGTCCAGCTTATCCTGTGAGATGGCCCCGATGGAGAAAAGATACTTTTGGCGCTCATATTTGGCACTGGTCAGCTCATAAGCATTTTTCTTGCTGCTGAGATTTGCATTATAAGTAGCTGCCGTTTCCCGGACATCCGCCCTTGCCGCACCGGCAGCAGCCGCATTCTGCGCAATGGAAATGTCCAAATCCTCCAAATCCTGCACCATGAGAATTTGGCCTTCTTCCACCCAATCACCCAAGTCAGCATAAACCGCTGTAATCCGACCATTGTATTTGGGGGCCAGGCTGATACTGGCATCAGCAACCGTCTGCCCAGACAAAACAATATGGCGCCCCATGTCCGCCCGCACCACTTCCTGCACCTCAACAACAGGACGATTGCGGCGAACCTTCTGCATACTATCCTTGCCCATGCCCATATAAAAATAAAGCGCAATGGCCAGCAAAAGGAGCGCTATCCCCCCTGCAGTAAATTTTTGTCTTTTTGTCGTAACTGTAAAGTTATGCCGCATTTTTATTCCTCATTTCCGGGGAAAAAATCGCTGACGAACGCGAGGTTCATCAGCGAATTTCATTTAATCACCTTAAAGTTTTTCAATAACTTTTTCTTTTCTTCTGCGGTCAGCGCTGAAGATTTGTTCTCACCTTTCACCATTTGCAGCTGCACCTTGTTTTCTGCAGGCTGCCGCTTAATGGAGGGTACCACCGTCTTTATCCGGGTTTCCTTTTGTAAGAGTTCTGCCATATTGAGTTCATCCAATGCTTCCTTCAAATAGCCACGATTACGCGCTTTACGCAGGCGATACGCCATCACGACAGCTGCATCATCCTGCAAATCCAGGAGGCTGCCTTTGGCGAGCTTTTCTTCATCCATGTATTTGGCCAAACCAACCCGTTCTAAATACTTAGCCAGGTTTCCGCGAAAATACGCCAGCCGCATACGTTCTTCCAATCGCATGGCCGCTCGCACTAATATGGCATCCAAGCGCTCATCCAGCCCTGAATGTTTCATGCACATCCCCCCGGAAATTTCCTTTATTATGATTTAGTATTCGTTGCTTACTGCAAATTTCCTGCCAGCAAATTAAAACATATGCAGATTTTTTCCCCGCATTTTGCTTTTCAGCGTAACCAAAAAGGTCGTACCTTTGCCCAATTCACTCTCAATGGCAATCTTGCCATGATGCAGCTCGACGATTTCCTGTGCAATCGCGAGCCCTAAGCCATTGCCGCCCATTTCTCGGGAACGCGCCTTATCCACCCGGTAAAAGCGGTCAAAGATTTTTTCCTGGTCTTCCCTGGCAATGCCAATCCCAGTATCCTGCACTGCCAAGGTTACCTTGCCCTTCTCAGCCGGCCGGAATTCTACCGTGACCTTGCCCCCGTCCGGCGTGTACTTCACCGCATTGTCGACCAAAATCAACACGAGCTGACGGATTTTCTGCTCGTCTGCATGGATGATGGTTTTCGGCAGATTATCGGCAGCAATGGTGATGTGCTTCTGCTCAGCCAGCGGCTGCATTATGCGTGCCGTCTGTGCCGCTACCGCTCCCAAGTCGAACTTGGACGTCTTAAGCTTCAGCGCCTTATTGTCACTGCGGGCCACCACCAGCAGGTCGCTCACGAGCTTGGTCATCTTCTTGACTTCATCGCGGACATCTTCCACGACCTGTTTCAAGAAGGGCGATTTTATCTCCGGATCATTCTGCAAAATTTCCGCCGAGGCCATCACGACTGCCAGCGGCGTGCGCAGTTCATGGGACGCATCGGCAGCAAACTGCCGCTGTTTTTCATAGGCAGATCTCAGCGGCACCATAGCCTTGCCGGAAAGGATGTGCCCGACCATCGTAGCGATTAAGAGTGCCAACAAGCCCAGCCCCGCCATAATGCTCGTGGCCTTTTCCATACCGCTGTACAATGCGGTAACATCCTTGCCCACATAGACCATCTGCACCTTGCCATTTGCTTCGGTGATTTTTTGCGTGGTCATCATGATTTCCGACTTATGCCCATTTTCCTTGGGCTTCGTCACGACTACAACATCCCCTTCGGGAGCTGTCCACTGCGACATCACATCGAGAATAAACGGCTCAATGCGGAAAGACGCCCGCGAAAAGTTCAAGAGCCTGCCATCTTCGTCAAAGACGTAGAAGAACAGCCGGTCATTGGTGTTCTTGTAGGCCAGCGTATCATCAATCACGAGTTCCGGATGCTGATTGAGATACTTCTGTGCTTCTGCCACATTATCTGCCGTGTCCCAAAGCTCTCTTGCCTGCTCCGAGCGAATCGACCAATCCATCGACTGATGCATGGCAAAAATCAATATCGCAAGGAAAATAATCATCACCAGAGAATAGAGCATCGTGAGCCGCTTGCGGCTTTCGCCAAAGAGATTTTCGGTCACTGCCCGCCAACCTCCAGCTTATAGCCAATGCCCCGGACGGTCTTAATGGCGGTTTCTCCGTCTCCTAAATCCAGTTTCTTCCGCAAAATCTTGATATAGGAGTCGATATTATTGGAGCTGACGTCTGCTTCCATGCCCCAGATACGGTCAAGCAGAATATCACGCGGCACCACAATGCCCAAATTCTGCACCAACAAGTCAAAAATCTGAAACTCCCTGGGCGAAAGCTGAATGACCTCGTCCTTCTTCTTCAGCACCTTCGTCGTGCGGTTCAGCGTAAATTCGCCCACTTCCACCTTGTCCTGCTGAATCTGCTGCGTACTGCGGCGCCCCAAAGCCCGCAGCCGCGCCATGAGTTCAGCAAATTCAAAGGGCTTCACCAAATAATCATCCGCCCCCGCATCAAGCCCCGATACCCGGTCTTCCACCGAGTCACGAGCCGTCAACATTAAAATTGCCTTGGCATATCCCCCACTTCGCAGCCGTTTGCAGATATCAATGCCGTTTTCACCCGGCATCATCCAGTCGAGAATTAAAATATCATAATCGGTGTACATGGCGTACTCATAAACTTCACTGCCATTGGTCACCCAGTCAGCCTTTATCTTATTCTGCTCCAGCATATACTGCACTAATTTGCCTAAGCGCCGGTCATCTTCTGCCAATAAAACACGCATAACCGCACCTCCAAAAATCTTATTTCCTTATCTATTATAAGCATGTTTTCTTGAAAATCCAATGAAAAAATGACTGGTCAAGCAAACGACCAGTCATTTTTATGCGCTATGCAATTATTTTGCCATCAGTTTTGCAACCTTGTTGGCAAATTCCACCGGATTTTCCGGCAGGATGCCTTCGATAAGGAGTGCCTGCGTATAGAGCAGGTCGCAGTAATCCTTGAAGTCAGCGCTGTCCTTGCCGGCATCATGGAGGCCCTGCAGACGCGTGAAGAGTTCATGGTGCGGGTTGATTTCGAGAATGCGCTTAGCCTTGAACATCGGATTGTTCATTTCGGCAAAGGTCTGTTCCATGGAAAGGGACGGGCCAGCTTCGTCCGCCACGAGGCAGACCGCGCTGGATTTCAGGCGTGCCGAAACCTTAACGTCAGCAACCTTTTCGCCCAAAGCTTCCTTGATGTCCTTTAAGAGGTCATCATTCTTCTTCTGGATGTCTTCGGTTTCCTTCTTGACTTCCTGGCTTTCGGCATCGTCGAGGTCGAGGTCGCCGCGGCTGATGGAATGGAAGCTCTTGCCCTCGTATTCACGCAGGGTTTCAATGCAGAATTCGTCTACCGGGTCAAGGAGATAAAGCACTTCGAGGCCCTTGTCGCGCAGGGTTTCCATCTGCGGCAGATGTTCGATGGTTTCCTTATCCTTGGCCGTTGCGTAGTAGATTTTCTTCTGGCTTTCCGGCATACGCTCTACATATTCCTTCAGCGTAACCAGCTTACCCTCTTTGGAGCTCATGAACAGGAGCAGGTCTTTGAGTTTATCGATGGTGTCGCTGCCCGCATACATGCTGTTATAAACGCCAATCTTGAGGGACTTGCCGAACTCATTCCAGAACTTTTCATAATCCTCACGCTTGTTCTTGAGCTTGCGGGCCAAGGACTTGAGGATGTTCTTTTCGAGAGCCTTGCCGATAACCTTGAGTTCACGGCTCTGCTGCAAAAGTTCACGAGAGATATTCAGGGACAGGTCAGGAGAATCCACAAGGCCCTTCATAAAGCGCAGGTAATCCGGCAGCAGGTCCTTGCATTTGTCCATGATGAACACATGGCGGGAATAGAGCTGCAGCCCCGGTTCATAATCCGTATGATAGAGATTGAACGGAGCGCGGGAAGGAATGGCAAGCAGCGCCGTGTATTCCACGGAGCCTTCCGCCTTGGTATGGAATACTTCCATGGGCTTTTCCCATTCATGGAACTGATTCTTGAAGAACTCGTCGTATTCTTCCTCTTTGATATCGGACTTGTTCTTCGTCCAAAGCGGCTGCATGGAGTTCAGCGTGCGGCATTCGATGGTCTTAACCTTCTCAGCACCTTCGATTTCCTTGCCCTCATCGTCCTTCGGCGTTTCCTCATGCTCGAAGTTCATCTTGATAGGATAACGCACATAGTCGCTATACTTCTTGACCAGACGTTCCAGCGTGTAATTTTCCGTAAAGTCATTTTCGGCATCGTCACCAAAGAATTCCTTGCCGAGCGTAATCGTGATGCTCGTGCCGCGCTTGTCACGGTCGCATTCTTCAATGCTGTAGGAACCGTCACCCGTGGATTCCCAACGCGTACCTTCCGTTTCGCCTGCCTTGCGGGTTTCGATAACCACCTTTTCGGCTACCATGAACGCGGAGTAAAAACCTACACCAAACTGACCGATGAGTTCCTTGTCGGTATTGCCCTCAGCGCCTTCGCTGGCTTCCTTGGTCTTTTTGAGCTGTTCCATGAATGCCTTGGTGCCGGATTTAGCGATGGTGCCGATGTTTTCGATAACTTCCTGACGGCTCATGCCGATACCATTATCGCGAATGGTCAGCGTATGGTTTTCCTTATCCGGTTCGAGGAAGATTTCGTAGCTGTCATCACCTTCGAGGATATCACGATTGGTCAGGCTGGCAAAATGCACCTTGTCAATCGCATCGGATGCGTTGGAAATAAGTTCCCGCAGGAAAATCTCGTGATTCGTATAAATGGAGTGAATCATGAGGTCTAACAGTTGTTTAGTTTCCGCTTGAAATTCATGGGTTTCTTTAGCCATGTGTTTACGCCTCTCTTTTATGAAAAATATTTATATACCAGTTGATTAGCACTCTTTCAGGCTGAGTGCTAACGTACATTGATTAGTATACGGCATAAACAGCAAAAAGTCAAACATGTTTACATCAGTTCGAGCCACAAGACGGAGGGCGGGGGAGGCAATAACTTTCGTCTGCTTATGCAGGCTTGCCTAACGCTGCCGAAAGTCATCGCCTCCCCCGCCCTCCTCACTGCCAACATGACCTGAACCTTCCGATTAATTCCCCCATATATGCGCAATAAGCCTGCGGGGCTGGTGATGTTTTTCCGCAGCTTTTGACAAGCTTGTCTATGGCGAAGGAAAAATAAGACCTCCTCATGCTTTATCTATTACGCCACAAGTTTTACCTTGCGTTTCCTTACTCCGCAGCTCTTAACTGCTTACACTATAACATACGCATGAGAAGAAAATGCATTACAGAAAATTAGATATTTTTTTGCTTCCT
>CADAAS010000106.1 GCA_902785885.1 Pseudoselenomonas ruminantium | reverse complement strand
TTTTTCTGTGTCCTTTGCCCAGTTCAGGGGAAAGGACACAATCATGAAAATCACAATGTACTACGAGGACAAATTCCATCCTACAACGCTGGAGGTTCCGGATGAGGAGTGCTCTGTAATGGTGGAAACGGATTACCAGCAACGAATGGAGGTAGCGGAGGATAAGTCTGCGGTTGCTCGGCGTACGGTTCAGGAAATCTTGGATGAAGAGGTTAATGCGCCTACATTCAACAGAAATCGTGCTGAAACTCGCAGGCATTTACAGATGTCAACAATAGACCATGAATTGCCAGGGGAATTGTCCGATATGCCATCTGAACTGATGGGGGAGGATTATTCGGAGCTTTATCATGCCATCCAAAAACTTCGTCCCCAGCAACAGGAACTCTTGCGGCGTGTGTTCTGGGAGGGGATGAGACAGGTAGATATCGCCCGTCAGGAAGGCGTGGCTGAGAATACAGTGTCGGATCGTATGCGGCGGATATATCAGCGTTTGAAAAAATATTTGCTCGACAAGAAAAATTTTTTATAAAAAACACGAAGTTTTGGATTTCCCGTGGCTATTAGGTGAAGGGCAAAAAAATCATAAAAAAAACAGCCCTTCAGAAAGGAAAATCAGGATGAAACACACACTGAACATCAAGGTATCCAAGGGAAAGGACAATGGCGGCATCATGACCTGCCGCCGGAACGGCTCCTGCGTTTTTTGATGGGGTGTCCGGTAAAGCTCACGGTCATTGTGCCGGGAGATTCTGTGGATGAGGTTGCGATTTTTGAAAACGGAAGGGGGAAATCCTATGCCAGCAAGACCACTGTATGAACTTGCCGCAGGGTACAACAATCTTTTTGAACTGGTGCTGGATGACACGGTGGATTTGGCTCTGTTGGAAGAAGGTCTGGAATCCATCGAATGTGAGTTAGAGGAAAAATGTGCCAACGGCATCGCCCTGATTAAGTCGCTGGAACAGTATGCTGCTGCCTATAAGCAGGAGAAGCAGCGGTTTGAGCGATAGCAGGCCGTTCTGGAGAATCGGATTAAACGCATCAAGGAATGGTACCGCCAGAATCTGGATGCTATGGGGAAATCCAAAGTTCCTACAAAGTATGGCGTGATGAGCGTTCAGAATAATGGCGGCAAGGTACTCGGGATGGCAATTTTGATATCGGTGCGAAAGTGGATGTGCCGTATTTATTGCACTATGGCGTGTTGAAGTTGGATGGCGTTTTTCTTTCCCACGCCCATGAAGACCATGCGGCAGGTTGTGGCAGCATTCTGCGCAAAATACCGGTTGCGCAGGTAATAACCGCCGATGAAGGAATTTTGGATTATGTCCGCAGTATGAAGTTGGGGGATAATGATCCGTTACTGCACAAATTCCATACTGCCCGCCAGGGAGAACGTATGACTGTTGATGGCGTGACCATTGAAGTGTTGTTTGCCCCACCACTGCAGGAAGGCGATAATAAAACGGGCAACGAGGCATCAAATGTTTATCGTGTGTCCTATGGCAAGGCAAGTTTCTTGTTTACGGGGGATTTGACCAAAGAAAAAGAAGCACAGTTATTGGCAGAGGGGATAAATCCTGCCAGCAGTGTGCTGAAAATTGGCCATCATGGCAGCGATACTTCCAGTTCGCCGGAGTTCCTGCAGGCGGTCAAACCGCAATTTGGCGTATTTTGTGTGGGAGCCGACAACTCGTTTGGGCACCCGAAACCTGCTGTGGTGCAACGATTTAAGGAGCAGGGGATTAAGACCCTGCGGACAGACGAAAATGGTGCAGTGGTTTTTTATACGGACGGGGAGCGCATGCGGGTAGAAACTTATCAATAAAAAGCAGGATTTTGCTGTTAAAAGTGGAAATAATATAATATCAGATAAATATGCAGAAGGGATGATTTTTATGACAGCAGAAGAATTCAAGAGTGCAGCAAAAAAATTAGGTATTACAGAAGTTGCCGCAAACCAGACCGTTGAGTTGCATGAAAAGTTTCTGCGCATGGGCATGACACCGGCCAGCTATGAGGAGATACTGGCAGCAAAACAGAAAAAATCCTGCGTAGAAGTATTTGAGGCAGCGTTGGCAACGCACTAAGAATAAAAGTACAATAAAATAGAGACATATTTTTAGCATGTTACAGGCGGTGCAGGCGATTTTATATACCTGCACCGTTTATTTTTGGTACTGGTTTCCGCGAAGGCGATGAGAAATTGTACATGAAATAGCAGGAATTTTGCGTTGGGCATGGAATTATTCAAAAGAGTGTATAGATATACGGAAGAAATATTCATGTTACACTTAGCTGCAATACAGTACTATGCTACACGGATTATAGAAGTCGATTTATTTGAGAAATAAGATGATTCACCAGTTACATGAAAAGGGTGGAATTGTGGATAATATTTTTCTGCGTATTTTTGCCAGCCTTATCCTGCTCTTAGCATTAGGTGGGCGGATTGGGAATCTTGCACAGGTTTATCCGAAGGCGGCGGCATCCGAATATGTTGCGCCGATAATCAAGAACGTGCGGGTAGGCTATGTGGAAGTACCTTGCTTTATGCAGGGAATGCGTGATGATGCTGTAAAGTCAGGGCTGGCTTACGATTATCTGCAGCGCGTATCCTATTATACGAACTGGCGCTATGTTTATGTATATGGAGATTGGGCAACCATTTTGGATAAGCTCTACAAAGGGGAAGTCGATGTCATGGCGGGGGTCTCCAAGACACCGGAACGTGCTGGCAAAATGCTGTTCCCCGATTATGCTATGGGCACGGAAAATTATTATATCTATGTCCATACCGACCATCCTTTGGCCATGAAGGGGCTTGCCGGGCTGCATGGGCATACCGTCAGCGTCAATCAAAATACCATTATGAGTGATTTGCTCCAGAGGTGGAATCAGGCTGGGAATTATCAGCTGAACATCCTCACTTATAGCGGCAATGATTCGCGTTACCGTGATTTCAAGGCCAATTTGGCAGATGCTACGGTAGATACGGATAATGCCGTTCAGGAGGATACGAACATGGTTCCCTTTGCCTGGATTGGCCAATCCGACTATTATCTGGCGGTCACGAAGAACCGTCCGGATTTGGTGAATGACCTTAACACAGCACTCAACAAAATCATTACGACAAATCCCCGGTTTGTTGATAAGCTTGCTAATACCTATTTTTCCAAACTGGCTGTGGTAGCGAATCTCTCTGGGGATGAAATGGATTGGATTAATCATAATCCGATGATCACCATTGGCTATGTCGATGATTATCTGCCCTTATCCGACCGTGATGATAAGGGGCAGGTGGAGGGTATTTTCAAGGATATCTTTCAGGAAATTGTCCAAAAGCTAAACATTCAGGATAAATTGCGTTTTTCCTTTGTCCCGTTTGACAGCTATGATGAGATGCTTCGTGCGTTAGCGGATGGCTCAATCTATGCAGCTTTTCCGGTGAATAGCGATGTACAGCAGGCGGAAAAACTGGGGATTTTCCTGAGCAGTGACGTCATTACATCACCAATGTATCTGATATACACGGGGGATTATGCGAACCTTAATCTGCGGCGCATTGGAGTAAAACGGGAAAATTCGATTGGTGATATCTATGTGAGAACGCATTATCCGCATATGGAAATGATTTATTACGATGATATCCACGATATGCTTGATGCGGTTAAACGAGGAGCTGTGGACGGCTGTATCCTCAATCAATTCCGCAGGGAGGCTTATTTGGCTCGGGCAGGTTATCGCGATTTGCAGTCGATTGCCTTAACGGATTATATTAGTCTGGGCTTTGCGGTAAGGAAGGGCAATAGTGAATTATTATCCATTTTGAATCGTGGTATCACGAGACTGCCCAGTGATTTTGGCCTTACTTCGACTTATGCCTATACCGGCATGATGGCGCCGATGACTTTCCGGGATTATCTGCTGGAGAATCTGCTTACCGTCATGCTGGCAATCGGGATTATTATTGCCATTTTGAGCAGCCTGGTGGCATATATCTTCCTGATTCATCGCAATAAACGGGAAATGCAGTATATCGCCCAGCATGACGGACTTACTGGTTTGTTGAATCGTCATTGCTATAATGACTTTTTGAATGCCAGGCAACAGGATTATCCCCAGGATAATCTGGTGGTGATATCGATGGACCTGAATGGTCTTAAAGGCGTCAATGATACCATGGGGCATGAGGCTGGTGATGAACTCATAATGGGGGCTGCCGGTTGTATGAAAGAGGCTTTGTCCGCTTATGGCTCCGTATACCGGACAGGCGGTGACGAATTCGTGGCGATTATTGAAACACCGCAGCAAGGCTTGCCCAAGATTATTCAATCGTTGAAAGAGCGTTTCGACAACTGGCATGGCAAATGGAATAAGTCGATGTCGGTATCGCTGGGCACAGCGCATAACAGCGATTCATCGCGAAAGAAATTGCATGAATTGCTTGCCTTGGCTGACCAGGAGATGTATAAGGATAAGGCTGCGTATTACAGCCGTCTGGGGATTGACCGTAGACGGCATTAGGCATACTGCATAGCGGAAAACTAAGGTGGCACAGGAACTATGGATTTGGCATTAAACAAAGAACAACAAGCAGCAGTAGAGGAACTGGAAAAAAATATTTTATTATTAGCACCGGCAGGCACAGGGAAGACAAATACCCTGGCCTGCCGTATTGCGCATATTATTGGCGAAAATCGGGCATTGCCGGAGGAAATCCTCTGTCTGACTTTTACCAACAAGGCCTGTCGGGAAATGCGCGAGCGGGTGGAGTCGCGGGCAGGAGATAATGGCAGCCGGGTGATGGTAAAGACCTTTCATGGATTTTGCTATGAGGTCATTAAGACAGAGGCCAAGCGTCATTCGGATTTATTCACGGATTTTACGATTTTTGATGAAACAGATTGTCAGGGCCTGTTAAAGGAGATTATTGACGAGGAATGGCCGCTCAAGGCGGTGCAGAATCTGGTCAATCAGCTGAAGGAAAAGAAGGCCGAATATGCCATTGACAGCGGGGATTTAGTTGCGGATTATCAGCAGACCTTGCAGCGGCTTTTGCAAAAGGAAACCGCTGCAGTAAAGGCATTAACTGTGGATGACGCCTATAAATTCCACGGGCGGCTTTATGAGGGCTGGCAAGTCTGGGGCGCAGAGAAGACTGCGCTGTATGATGAGCGCCTTCACGAGCTGCATGGATTGGATTTTACGGATTTGCTGGTGCAGGTGGATACGCTTTTCCGGCAGGACAGCGTGGCAGGAAAATGGGCGCGGCGGTTTGTCTATATCAATATCGACGAGGTGCAGGATACGAGCCTGTTGGAGTACCGTATTATCTCCCAGATTTTCGGTGCCAGTCACCTGCTCCTTTGCGGGGATTATTTTCAGACCATTTATGAATGGCGTGGCTCACATCCGGAACTTGTCTTGCGCAAGTTCCAACAGGACTATAATCCCAGACGCATCGTGCTCCATGAAAATTACCGGGCTACGCAGGTGCTCTTGAATGCGTCCTTTGACTGGCTTAGGAATTCCTTCCCGGAGCGGGTGAACCTGCTTTATCCCGATGGCCTGCAGGCGGTGAGCCGTGAGCATGGAGAGCCGATTGTATTGAAGGGCGCGGCGGATTTCAGCGAGGAAGCGCAATGGATTTACTATCAGATTCAGCAGCTGCCTGTTGCCGATTACAGCCGGGTCTGCATCTTGACCCGCAGCAATCGTTATAACAAGGAATTGTCCGCCCATTTTCGTTCACTGAGCCGTTTTGTATCGGAAAAGGAACGTCTGCCCTTTATGCTGATTGATGAGCAGAAGTTCTTTCGGCGGCAGGAGATAAAGGATGCCTTGGCAGTTTTGAAACTGGCGGTCAATAAGCATGACACAGCAAGTCTGGTGCGGGTGCTGAACCGCTTTGCAACCGGAATTGGCCCGGCGACCATCAAGAAACTGTCCAGTGAGGAAATCCGCAGTGCAGGCATTCGGCTGACGGATTTTGTCGATGCCGATGCCCGCGAGAGCGGCGAACCTTATGCGCAGCTGCTGGCGGCTTTGGCGGCAGAGAACATCGTCGTGTTTGATGTGGAGTCTACCGGTGTGGATACGACTCGTGATGAAATCATCCAGATTGCGGGGATTCGCCTGGATAAGCATGGGGCGGTCAAGGAAAAGTTTGTACGCCTTTTGACGCCCTTGCGCAAGGTTGGCGATTCAGTGAAGGTGCACGGCCTTACGGATGATTTTCTGCGGGAGCAGGGCGAAGACCCCAAAAAGGTCTTGCAGGATTTCTGCGCCTTTGCCCAAGGGGCGGTGCTCGTAGGGCATAATGTGTCCTACGATTTGCGGATTTTGGGCAGCGAGCTGTCCCGGCTGGATTTGCCGCCACTGGAATATCCCCTGTATTATGATACGCTGGATATCTTCCGGCGGTTTTATCCCAATCTGCCCAATCACAAGCTGGAATTTTTGGGGAAATACTGCGAGGTCAAGCATAAATCCAGCCACGATGCCTTTGATGATATTATGGCGACGGCGGAAATCCTCCTGTATGCCGTGGAGCGGGACTTGCGTCCTCATGTGGAGGCGCGGCAGGAAATTATGGCCAAGTATCAGGAGTTGTTTACCGAATGGGCGACCAAGCTCACCGAAGTTCGCCAAAAGGCAAAGCACCTGCGTCCCTGGCAGTTCTTGGGTGAGATTGTGGTGAGCTGGGGCATGGACAAGTATTATGTCAAGCATAAGGAACCGCAGCGCGTGGAACACTTGCGGGATTTATTCCGGCAGGCGCGGGATTTGGATGATGAAGCCATCCGGCCACTCGATGCGGTGGAGCGTTTCCTGCGTTATACGACACTTTCCAATACGGAGCTGGATGCGTTGACGAAGCGTCCGCAGATTCCCATTATCACCATCCATCAGGCCAAGGGCTCGGAATTTGACTATGTATTCTTGGCAGGCTTGCAGGAGGGGACATTCCCTGGCTTTCAGGCGGAGAAAAGCGGGCGGCTGGCAGAGGAAGCACGGCTCTTTTATGTGGCTATGACCAGGGCGAAAAAGCAGCTGTTCCTGTCGTGGTCGCAGACCATGTACGGTCACTACCGTCATATCAGCAGTTTTATCCGCAACATTCCGCGAAAGTATCTGCAAAATGTATGATGTGCGTCGATTTGAACATGCATACAATATTTTTTATAAATTTTCATCATTATAATAAAATTGTGTACATTCAGGCGGGAATGTAGTATACTATTTACTGGTGGACACAATTGTATGAGTTTTATAGACAAAGGAGCGATTACTTTGGCAGACATGAAACAGTATGTACAAGATACGTTAGACCTGATTGCAAAACGCGACCCGGACCAGCCGCAGTTCAAGAACACGGTATCCAAGGTCCTGGAAAGCGTTATCCCTGTGTTGGAAGCACATCCGGAATTCAAGGAACAGAAGATTCTGGAACGCATTATCGAGCCGGAACGCGTGATTACCTTCCGCGTACCTTGGCAGGACGATAAGGGCGAAGTTCATGTAAACCGCGGTTTCCGCGTGCAGATGAGCAGCGCCATTGGCCCCTACAAAGGTGGTCTGCGTTTCCATCCCAGCGTAAATCTCGATATTTTGAAATTCCTGGCTTTTGAACAGGTATTCAAGAATGCTCTGTCCGGTTTGCCCATCGGTGGTGCCAAGGGCGGCTCGGATTTTGACCCGCATGGCAAATCCGACAATGAAGTTATGCATTTCTGCCAGAGCTTTATGACGGAACTTTACCGCCATATCGGCCCGGATGTGGACGTTCCGGCTGGTGATATCGGCGTAGGCGGTCGTGAAGTCGGCTATCTCTACGGCCAGTACAAGCGCATTCGCGACAGCTATGATGCAGGTGTGCTGACGGGTAAGCGCGTTGACTACTGGGGCAGCCTTGCCCGTACTGAGGCTACCGGTTACGGTCTGCTCTATTTTGTCAAGAATATGCTTGACGCTAAAGACATCAGCCTCAAGGACAAGACGGTTGTGGTTTCCGGGTCCGGTAACGTGGCAACCTATGCCATCGAAAAAGCGCAGGCTTTCGGTGCCAAGGTGGTTACCTGCTCCGATTCCAACGGCTATGTCTATGACCCCAATGGCATTGACCTCGATGCTGTCAAGGAAATCAAGCAGGTTCGCCGCGGCCGCATCAAGGAATATGTGGAAAATCATCCGCAGGCTGAATACCATGAAGGCTGCAAGGGCGTTTGGACGGTCAAATGCGATGTGGCCCTGCCGTGCGCAACGCAGGGCGAAATCGACCTCGAAAGCGCCAAGGCACTCGTGGCTAACGGCGTAATCGCTGTAGGCGAAGGTGCAAATATGCCGTCCACGCTGGATGCTATCGCTTACTTCCAGCAGAACAAGGTGCTCTTTGCTCCGGGCAAGGCAGCCAATGCCGGCGGCGTATCCGTATCCGCACTCG
>CADAAS010000105.1 GCA_902785885.1 Pseudoselenomonas ruminantium | reverse complement strand
TACTTGTGGGTCATTTCGTGCAACGGCGAAAAGTATTACCACCTCCGCCCAAACTGAGCTGTAACAAAAATCTTTCAGTACGCACTGACAAACTGCAATTTAATCTACGCAATAAGCCCGCGGCAGCTGGTGATGTTTTCCGCAGCTTTTGACAAGCCTGTCTACGGCGAAGGAAAACATTACCGGCTCCGCGGGCGCCTTTATGTTTCGATGTTACACAAACTATTGCACTTTGATAACCCCCGGCTGCACAATCTTCCATGCCCCCAGCCGCTGCGTAAACTGTGCCGGAAGCTTAACCTGCAGTTGCTTAAAATTCCCCTTTTCATAATTCGAGGCAAAAGTCTCCTTCATCCCCTTGTGGTTATGCAATTCCTCATTATACTCTACCAAAGGATTCGGCACCACGACAAACACATCCGCCTTGCCCGGTGCCTGCCAAGCCCAAAAATTGCTGAGTTCCACTTCATCCACGGGAGCATACAGCGGCGTTCCTCCACCATTCTCCGTATCGGATGGCTCCACACAAATAAGCAGATGCAAGCGATTATTGCGCACAAAATTTTCGCAGGCCTTATCTGCCTTAGGCACATCCATGCTGCGCGCCAGATTATTATAATCATCCACAAATGTTTGCCATACCTCTTGTTTTAAGGGGCTATCCGCTGCCTCAGCCTTTGCTGTATTAACGGCTGATTTGGGTACTCCTTTGTCAACAGGGACTGCCTCCTTAAACTGATATTTGACCATTTGCGACTTTAATTCTTTTAACTCGCGCTGCAAAGTCTTCATCTCCTGCTCCAGAGCCTCTACTTTGGCAATTTTTCCCCGAGCATTAAGCATCAACGAATAATTATAGGATATACCCACCAAGGCCACTAAACTGATAACCCCTACCAAAATCAGAACCGTATCCGCTATCATAGGGGAAAATAATCCTGTTTCCATACTAACACCCCCGCTTAACTATCCTTGGTCTTTTTCTTGCCATTAAAGATATCACACAAATCCAGCATATTCTTTATACGCGAAGCCTCTGTCGCGGACAACATGCGGTCATCATTCGAGCCCCCCGGCACGCCAATCATGAGAATTTTTCCTGCCAGCTGATCTGCGACGCCCTGCATGCCTTTCAAGGTTTCCGAATCGGCTACCTGATCACACCATTCCATAATGCCAGTGTTGGTATTCGACGTCACCACATTGCCACTGGTTCGTACAAAATAAATCTCCTCTTCACTGACCTGCAGCCCTACCCCCTGGAAATTCATCGGCCGCCCGCCGCGATGCCGCAAAATAATATGAATAACTGCTCTCCCGCCAGCATCCCGAACAAGATAAGGCTGCAAAAAGATACCATCCTCTATGGGGTCTTCATACCGATAATAGGTGGAACCATCCATCTCTTTCGTCACCAGCATATCCGCAGTCAGGCCACGAATAACCTGATCCGGCTCCTCGGCCTTGCCTGTGCGCTTGTCTATAAGTTCCTGCTTGCGCCGGGCTTTTGCCCTGGCCTTAGCTTCCTTCTCTTCTTTAGCCTTCAGTTCCTCTTGCTTGGCCGCATCCTTCTTATCCTGTTCTGCTTGAACGATAGCCCGCGTCTGGTCATATTGAATCGCAGCGTAATAGCCTCCGGCTCCTGCTACGGCAATCACCAGCAGTACCAGAAAGATATATTTCGCCATAACAGACACTCCCTTCCCTGTGCAAAGTGACACTTTTCATTGTAGTTATACGCCCCGAATACAGAAATTTCCTGCAAAATATAGAAAAAACTGAGACTATGAATAAACATAGTCTCAGTAAGGGGATGTAAAGGGATTATTTATTTTACCAGCATTAACCCCTGGTTAGGGTTCAAATGAAGCTTAATACGCCCCTCGGACACCATTGCCGCCTGACCTGTAAGCTGGTCTGCAAGCACAGTCCCATCAGCGGCGAAGGCTGCTGGCAGTTCCACGTCCGTGTCTTTGCCACGATTTAAAACAATCACCGCAGCTTCACCTTTATCATTGGTCCTGGCAAAAGCATAAACATCACCTTTTGCCAGCAGCGTCTCTACATCACCATGAGCGAAAAGCTGCTTATGCTGCTGCCGCACAGCAATAACCTGCCGATAGAATTCCACCAGGTCCTTGTCCTCCCGCCCCCAAGGGTAAGTGCGGCGACAATCCGGATCTGCACTGCCATAGACACCGGCTTCATCTCCATAATAAATGGTGGGCATGCCGGGATACCCCATCAGGAACATGGCCGCCAATTTCAAGCGAGCCTTTCCCAAACGGTAATCGAAGTCCTGCCTGGTCGCCTGCGCCACATTCTCCTGACCGCCGCCAAATTTATAAATTGCACGGACAGTATCATGAGAATCAACGATATTCATGAGATTATAGAGCGCTTCCTTCGGATAATTCTGACGCAACACCGTCAGTTCATCATCACAAGCCTCTGCCTTGCCCTGATTCAGGAACAAGTCCCCAACGGCAAAGGAAAGCTTATAGTTCATCACCGAGTCAAACTGATCCCCCGTCAGGAACTGAGAACCATCCTGCCAGATTTCGCCTAAAAGCAGAGGTTCTTCACCTGCTTTGGTGCGAATGGATTTTACGTCCTTGCGCACATTGGCCCAGAATCCTGGTGGGACTTCCTTGGCCACATCAAGACGCCAGCCTGACAAGCCATCATCAAACCACTTCATGATGACACCCTTCTGCCCATTACGCCCCCGCAGCAGATAATCACCCAAATCGGATACCTGTGTCCCGGCTTCACTGCCGGGATAATCCGCATCACGGAATGGCGTCAGGCTGTCAAAGCCCTGCCAATCATGATAGGCATACTTCGCCCCCATGCTGTCCTTCGTCTTTTCATTACGGATTTCAAACCAGTTTTCCCAATGCCAGGGCGAGAATACCTGTCCTTCGGCTTCCAGCTGTTTCTTGGCCTCAGCCTTGGCCGCCTCAAGCTTCATATGCTTATCATTCATCAAATCATAGATGCGTGACCAATATTCATAAGCGCCAACCGTCTTGTACTTGCTATAACGGTCAAAATAGATACTGTCATCTCCCACATGATTGAACACGCCATCCATAATCAAATGCATGCCGCGTTTCTGCATTTCAGCCGCCAAAACATTTAATTCCGGCAATTTCCCTAAAATGGGGTCAATATTGCCATAGTCCACGGCATCATAACGATGATTCGAGCAGGCTGCTGACAGCGGATTGACATAGATTGCCGTAATCCCCAGTTTCTGCAGATAATCCAGCTTCTGCGTGATGCCGGCGATATCCCCGCCGAAGAAATCATTACATTCCCAGTTATCACCATCGGTCTTAGGTGACTTGCTGGCGTTAGCAGGCAGATCCGTCCAGGCACGATGCTGCACCGGCTGATTGCCACGCGCCGTAGTGCGCGCATTGTCATTAGATGGATCTCCATTAAAGAACCGGTCCGGGAAAATCTGATACGTCACAGCTTCCTTGGCCCAATCCGGCGTATGAAAATCTGCGCGGTAAACGGTCAGCTGGAAAGGCTTTGCACCACGGAGTTTCAAAGCCCCCGTATGGCCCGGCTTGTCATCATCACCATATTCTTTGGTGTCATCCAGGACGAATTTATAGCCATAAATGCCATGTTCCTGTGGATGCAAGGTAACTTCCCAATAATCGCGGCCATCACGGCTTTCCTTCAATGTCAGCGGATATTCGGCCTTGCTGCCGGCGGCAAAATCCGGATTGTATTCATCACCACCATTAGCGGTGATTTTTGCCTTATAAAGTACTGCCTTTACGCTTCCCACTTCATCCTTCCCCACAGCCAGCCGCAACGTTACCGGAGATCCTGCCTTGATAGCTTCAAAGGGCACGCGGTAAGCCTTGCTCCAGCTATCATGCTCCACCAGCTTTTCCGAAATGCGCCCATCATCCGCGATCAAGCGGTTTTCCTTGCTATCATAATAGAATGTCACCGCGCCATCTTTTTTGATATGCACCGTCTGCGTCAAGGGCTTTTTGCCCTTCTGCGCCACTTTGACCTCGTAGCTGCCAGCTTTCAGCTCCACCGTCTGCTGATAGAACTCCGCCATCTGCAAGTCCTGCATGGTGTCATCCTTGAGCGCCCCGAAACTGCCGCTGAGCTTGGGCAGGCTGGCAGCATCCAGCAGCTTGTAACTCGTGCTGTCGGCAATGGCATGCGTTTTATCATTGTAATAGAACGTAACCTTCTGCGCCTTGGGCAAAGTCAGCTGCACATTGGCACCGTCAAAATTGCCGCCCAGTCCATAATTCTCTGCCCAGCTGCCGCCCACGGCAATCTTGTAATAGTAAGTTCCGGCGGGCAGATCCACGGACAGACTGTAGGTATCATGCCCCAGCGGCTTCATCCGGGTGGCCATATCGCCCGGGTCCCAATCCTTCTGGGCGCCGGCCTTGGACTGCACGGTTCCGGCCAGCACAACCACACGCCCCTGTGCCGCTTCTGCCTTTTTCGCTGCGGCCTGATCCGCCTCCATGCCCTCGTAGCTGACCGTAGTTTCATGGCTCAGGCTGTCATAGGTAAAGGTGACTTCTTTCTCCACCGCAAGTTTCAGGCTGATATTGCCGCCATCACGGGCACCGCCTGCACCGTAATTCTCATTCCAGCTGCCGCCGATGGCAACCTTGAATTCATAATTACCCTTGGGCAGTTTGCCTTTAAGCTGATACTTGCCATTGCCCACAGGCTGCATGATTGTGGCACCATCAGCAGGTGCCCAGTCTGTGCCAGCCCCGAGCTTGCTCTGCACCGTGCCCACCAGCACCACATCCGTGGCACCTACGGCTGCGGCTTCCGCCACAGAAAAGCTTCTCACGGGGGCGGCAAGGTCTGCCGGCATCCACACTGGTGCGGCCAAAAGCCCGAAGGCCAAGGACATGCTGACGGCCTGACGTAAATATTTTTCGCGACTCATCAATATAGCTCCTCTCAAATCAGGGAATCAGAAATGGAAGTCAAGCCAGCTGCGGAGAATGCGACGATTATGCGTGGTTGCCCCAGCCCAGCTGTTGTTCGTGTTCTCGGTAAGATTAGCATACATCGTTTCCCATTCGACATTCTTCCAGGGAACACATTTGAATCCATAATACCAGCCACGCACGCCATTGATGCCGGTCGGTTCACGCGTAGCCCATTCATCATCATGTCCCAGATCAGCAAGGCAGCCTAGGTCTACCCATTTTGCATAGAGTCCATAACTGCCAACCTTATTGATATCCGTCCCCTTGTACTCGATTTTCACCGCCAGGTCACGATTGGCATGACCTTTTTGCGCCCAAGTATTGTAGGGTTTATTCACGTCAGCATCCGATTTTACAAAGGATCCGGTAATTGCTAAATCCTTAACCGGCTTTACTTTCAAATCAATGCCATAGAAATTTTTGGCGCCGGAATAAAAGCCGCTATTAGTATCATTTTCATCCAGATTATGCTGGATAACCCGGGCGTAAGCCACATTGGCCTCCATATATTTACCTAAAGGTCCCCAAAAGTCCAGAACGCCAGCAATCGGTGCCCGATTGGTATAACGCTTAGTATCCGTAACCTCATAGATACCTTCCGCATTCTTCGTCAAGGTTTCTACCGTTTGGCTCCAATCCGCAGAGGGCTTGAAATATTGCGCACTGAACCACCAGCCGTGACCCTTGGGAATAGCATGGTACGTTGCAATGCCATCCACCTGTCCACCCAGAAGCAAATTCTGCATACCAATCCCATTCCACTTGCGCCCGATATTGGTATACCAGTCATGATTCTTTCCCAAAGCCAGCTCCACCCAGATATTGGAAATCGAACCATTATGATTAGCATCGTTATTGACATTATCCCGGTCTTCACCGGAAACTGTACGATTAACGGTATATGCCTGTCCATCCTTAGTCTTGACTACCTGCGTAGTCAAATATTCCCGATCACGAAAACGCGCATTTTTCTCTATCGTAAAACGAGCAGTCATGTACGGATTGACCTTTAGCGAACCCTCTAAGTCCATATAGAAACGATTGTTGTAGTCGCCACCATAACCATCATTTTTCAGGCCGTTGTCATTGCCCATCTGTACCCTGGCCAGGCCATGAAGCTGGAAACGGTCAGCCTTTTCCTTCAACTCCTGAATATCCTTGTCATGAGCAGCCACGCGCTTTTTCAGCGTGTCCAGTTCACCTGCATATTCTGCCGCCAGCTTGTCCAGCACAGCTTTATCCCCAAAGCTGCCGCCGCCCTTTTGCATGGCCTTGGCCACAATCGAAGCCATTTCATAACGGCTCATGGCGCGGCCCCCCTGGAAGGTGCTGTCCCCCATGCCCTCGATAATGCCTTCCCTGGCCAGATAGTCCAAAGCCTCATAGCTCCAGTGATCCTTGGGTACATCGGTGAAACTATCTGCGCTGGCGGCCAAGGTATGACCCATGGCCCCCACAGTAACACCAGCTAAGATTGCGGCAACTTTCCTGCTCATTTTCATAACCAAAGCTTCCTTTCTCTAATCTCAATATATATTCATATATTAATACATTTATTTATAAGTGCCCCTGAAAAGAAGCACCTTATGCAATTTATAGATTTGCCAGCAGCATCCCGCCCACGGACGGATATACTGCTCTGGCTTTTTCCTTGATGACCTCCCGGGCGGTATCTACGGTGAACCCCGCGTAGGCTTCCAGCATCGGCAGGTCATTGCTTTCATCGCCGATGGCATAGACCTCCGCTTCCTGCCAGCCCATGAGTTCCAGCAGTTTCGCGATGCCCTGGCTCTTGCTGACACCGGCAGGCGTGATGTCCACGCTGCAGCCATTGGGATAAGCATGGACGAACTCGCCGTACTTCTCATTGATGATGGCACTGGTCTCATCCGCCTCACCGGCTTCATGGTAGCCCAGGCAGAACTGATGGATCTGCGGCAGGCTCATGATGTCCTGTTCCTCCATCTTCACGATGGGGAAATCCCATTCCTTTGCCTCACGCATGATCCAGGAACCGTCCCGTTCATGGTAAAGGTATGTCTTATCTACTGCGGAGAAGGCAAAGTGGAAGGAACGGCGCACAGATGGTTCCCGCACGATTTCCGTCAGGACTTTCAACGGGATGCTCCCCTGCCATAGCGGCGTACCGTCATCCTTGAGGATGATGCCGCCGTTGTTGCAGATGGCATAGTCAGACTCAATGCCATAGTATTGGAGCTGAGGCATCAGCATACCATAATCCCGGCCACTGACCACACCAAACTTGTGGCCTGCCGCCCGCCATCTCTTCACGCCCTCCACATCTTCTGCCGCGATGGTTCGCTGGCGGAACAAGGTTCCATCGTAATCGCTTGCGCCTATCTTCATAAACTTTCACCTGTTTCCTTGATGTATATAACTGCTTCATAGGGGCGCAGGCTGCCCAAACGGCTGCCCGCCACGCTTTCCGCCAACAGCCTTGCACCGGAAAGCTCCGCCAGCTTGTAAGCCTGTTCCTGACCGGTGAAATTCACCAGCGTATAGATCTCCCGACAGCCAAAATGCCGCTTGAAGGCCATTATGGATGGATCTTCTTGTAAAAGTTCCGTATAATCGCCCTGCTGCAGGACACCGGCAGCCTCGCCGGTATGCCGCAGGGCCGCCAGCTGACGGTAGAAGCTCAGCACGGAGTCATCCTCCATGGCCTCGCTTTCCACACACTGCCAGCGATAATCCTCGTGGACAGGCAACCAAGGGGTACCGGCGCTGAAGCCGGCATTCTTGCCTTTCGTCCACTGCATGGGGGTGCGGGCATTGTCCCGGCTGTAGCGATGGACGAGTTCCATGGCTTCATCTGCCGTCCTGCCCTCTGCCAAAGCCAGTTCATACTGGCCATGGGAGGAGATATCGTTGTAATCCTCGATAGCTCCCCAGGCCACATTATCCAAGCCCAATTCCTGCCCTTCGTAGATAAAGGGGGTGCCACGAAGGGTCATCAGGCTGGCAGCCATGGCCTTGGCTGCGCGTTTCCGATCTGCTGTAGCGGGGAAGTAATGCTTGACACAGCGCATCTGATCGTGATTTTCAAAGAAGATGGGATACCAGCCGTTCTTGGCCGTAGCCTGCTGGCTGGCACTGAGCACCTTCTTCAAGCGGGGAATGATATCCGGCGTATACCCTGTCGCCTGGCTCCAGAGATCGCCATGGGGAAATTCCAGGTTCATATGGGAGAATTCAAAGAGCATATCGAAAACGCCCTGATCCCCCACCCACTTATCCAAATCCTCCGGCTCAATGCCGTTGGCCTCGGCCACGGTAAAGATATCGTGGCCCTCAAAGACCTTTTCCTTGAACTCATGGAGGAAATCCAGGATGCCCGGGGTATTGGCAATCATGGAATGGATATTGACCATGCCGTCATCGCTGTCCGGCTCGCCGTCCACGAATTCAGCAGGTTTCTTGATATAGACGATGGCATCGATGCGGAA
>CADAAS010000104.1 GCA_902785885.1 Pseudoselenomonas ruminantium | reverse complement strand
CTGAATTCTCAGAAGAGCTCAACAACCTCGGTGTTCGTGTAGCTAACCTCGAACGCAACGCTGACATGGTTAAGTGGACGGGCAAGGCTGAGTACACTTATACGCATGACAAGTTCAAGGGTCAGGAAGGCCACCGCGATACCACTGAACAGGAAGGTACGTTCCTCTTCCGTCTCGAGCCGACTGCTGAAGTAAATGATAATTGGCATGTAAAGGCTCGTCTCGATGCCAAGGTTTATGCCGGTTCTGACTCCGACAATAATACCAACAGCAATAAGGTTGAACTGAAGCGTATTTGGGCTCAGGGCGACTATGACAAGTTCCAGGTTAAAATTGGTAAGTTCGCTCAGATCAACAATGGTACTTTCGCAGATACCACGTTCTCTGGTGTTGAACTCTCCTATGGCAAGGAAGTAAAGGGCATCGTTGGCGTTGGTCGTATCAACAAGAACAGCCTGCTTTCTGAAACTGATGCACCGAACCTCCGTAAGTCTGGTTCCTATCAGTATGTTGGCGTTGGCTACAACAAGGGCAAGTTCGATGGCATGCTTTCCTGGCACCATGTAAAAGCTCATGATGGTGCCTTCACTTACAAGAATGATGACAACACGACGGACCAGATGAACATCCTTGGTGCTGAAGCTGCTTACCAGTTCAGCAAGAACGTTGGCGTAAATGGTTTCTATTCCTACAACAAGAACGCAGATATCCAGAAGAAAGCTGCTCGTCTCGAATTAGACTACAAGGGCGCCCAGAAAGAAAACAAGGGCACTTGGGGTGCATGGCTCGCATACAGCCACCTCGGCCAGAACGCTATGATCGCTAATCCTTGGGATGCAACGAAACCGGGCGAAAAAGGCTGGGAACTCGGTGCTAACTTCACGCCGTTCAAGAACATCGTTACGACTGTTCGTTACGGCAAGGACAAGAAGATCCAGGGTGGCCAGAAAGTTGATCGCTTCTTCGGTCGTGTTGAATTCTTCTTCTAATCCTTCGATTAGCAGATTATATGCAACAAATAAAGACCTTCACTTCGGTGGAGGTCTTTTTGGTATTCCTTTCAGACTTAGATTGACGAAAACAAGAGAATTGTCATAAAATTTTCAATATAATCAATATCTGTTCTTGCTATATTATTTTGTCTGTGGTAGAATAGAAGATACCTTAAGGAAGGATTGGCGATTGATAAGGAAACATGGACACTTTCAATATGCTGCTCCTTCTTCAGGGCGAGTGTTATTTTTATTTTTGAAGGAGGAGGTTCTCATGAAGAAGACTCTCGTATCTGCTTTGACGACCGCCTTGGTTGTTGGCGCTGCAAGCACGACTTTCGCTGCTGCAAATCCGTTCTCCGATGTTCCTGCTGATCAGCTGCAAGCACGACTTTCGCTGCTGCAAATCCGTTCTCCGATGTTCCTGCTGATCATTGGGCTTATGAAGCTGTAAGCCAGCTGGCTGCTGATGGCGTTATCGATGGTTATGGCGATGACACCTTCAAGGGCAACCGTAACATCACTCGCTACGAAATGGCTCAGATGGTTGCCAAGGCTATGACAAAGAATACTTCCGGCGTTGACAAGGCACTGGTTGACAAACTGGCTGCTGAATTCTCAGAAGAGCTCAACAACCTCGGTGTTCGTGTAGCTAACCTCGAACGCAACTCTGACATGGTTAAGTGGAATGGCGAAGCGCGTTATACGTATAAGCATGATAAGACGAAGTACAATGATGGAACCAGTACGACGAAGTCATCTGGCCCGCTGTTGCTCCGTCTTGAACCTACCGCAGAAGTTAACGACCATTGGAAGGTAAAAGCTCGCTTGGATGCTACTACTTATGCAAATAACGACAGCGGCATCAACGAAAAGGGCGAGGATGACAGCAAGGTCACGTTGAAGCGTATTTGGGCACAGGGCAACTATGGCAAGTTCCAGGTTAAGTTGGGTAAATTTGCTCAGATTAACAACGATACAATTGCAGATACCACGTTCTCCGGTGTTGAACTCTCCTATGGCAAGGGAATTAAGGGAATCATTGGTGTTGGCCGTATCAACAAGAACAGCCTGATTCCTAAACCTGAGCAGCTTATCCGTAAGTCCGGTTCTTATCAGTATGTTGGCGTTCAATATGCCAGCGGTAAATATAAGGGCGGTCTTGCTTGGCACCATGTAAAGGCTCATGATGGTGATTTTAAATACAAGAATGATGGCAATTCGACGGATCAGATGAACATCTTGATTGAAGATGATTCTTACCAGTTCGACAAGAATATTGGCGTGAAAGGCTTCTATGCTTACAATAAAAACGCGGATATTCAGAAGAAAGCCGGTCGTCTGGAATTAGACTACAAGGGTGCCCAGAAAGAAAATAAGGGCACTTGGGGTGCATGGATTGCCTACAGCCACCTCGGCAAGAACGCTATGATTGCTAATCCCTGGGATGTTGTAAAACCGGGTGAAAAAGGCTGGGAAATCGGCGGCAACTACGCGTTCCTCAAGAATGTTGTTGGTACTCTCCGCTATGGCAAGACCAAAGACATCGGTGGTACCGGTAAAAAATATGACCACTTCTTCGGTCGTGTGCAGTTCTTCTTCTAAACTGTCGCTTAGTGGCATATACGCAACCAACAAAGACCTCCACTATGGTGGAGGTCTTTTTGTTGTTTACATAGTTGCACAATATCAGATATTTTGTTACAATACTATACGTGTTCGCTATCAGTGGAAAATCCTCCGGGGAACAAGGAATACAACGGGGAGTGTATATTGGTGGTGGACATAATCGATATCAAGGGAGAAAATTGTAATGAAGAAGACTCTTAGTGCAGCATTGACGACGGCGTTGGTTATTGGTGCTGCCAGCACTACGTTTGCCGCGGCCAATCCGTTTGCGGATGTTCCGGCTGATCACTGGGCTCATGATGCGGTGAGCCAGCTGGCTGCGAATGGTGTTATCGAAGGCTATGGCGATAGCACGTTCAAGGGCAATCGTAATATCACGCGTTATGAAATGGCGCAGATGGTGGCCAAGGCTATGGCCAAGAACACCAATGGTGCGGATAAGGCGCTGGTGGACAAGCTGGCTGCTGAGTTCGGGGAAGAACTCAGCAATCTGGGTGTCCGTGTAGCAAATCTGGAACGCAATGCCGATAACGTGAAGTGGAACGGCGAAGCCCGTTACCGTTATTGGGACTATCGCGACAAGCAGGCAGATGGCAAAACCGCCAGGACGGACAAGGCAACGATGCAGTTCCGCCTGCTGCCCACGGCAGAAATCAATGAGAATTGGAAAGTAAAGGCGCGTTTCACCGCTACGAGCAACGCCAAGAACGATACGGCCGGCAATGCAGAATTGACCTTTGTTTATGCCGATGGCGTATACGACAATGTTGAAATCAAAGTGGGGCGGATGCCGTTTTTCTCGGCCAATGATGATGGCCTGGTGATGGATAATTTCTTCTCTGGCGCACAGCTTACGGCTGGCAAGGACGTGAAGGTTGTCCTGGAGGCTGGACGTTGGGATATCGCTGGCCAGGGCAACAGCTATGTCAATGCTGCTGATGTGAAGGACCATGCAGGGTATCAGGGCATCCAGGTCAACTATGAAAAGGACAAAGTTTTTGCTGGCGTCGGCTATCGCCACTTCAACAGTACGGTGTTCAAGACGGTGGATTACAGCAAGGGCGGCAATGATGAAGATGCCCATATCTGGTCTGTAGGCGGCAAGTATACGTTCAACAATATCTGGGCGTTGGGCGGTGCTTATGCGCAAAACACTAAGGCAGACAGCTATGACAGGTCGGCCAGCGTACAGCTCGACTACAAAAAGGCCAATAAGGTCAATGCCGGCAGCTGGGGCGCATTCTTGGGCTATCGTCACGTAGGCGCCAACGTATCTTTGGCACCGACGTTTGATACTACCCGTGCAGCAGCCAATGTCAAGGGCTGGGATTTGGGCACAACCTATATCCCCTTCAAGAATACGCTGGTGACGCTGGGCTATTTCAACGGCAAACAGCTGAATAACAACAGGAAGACGCAGACGATGTATGCCCGCTTGAGCTACTTCTTCTAAGCTTGCCTGCAAGAAAAAAATCCGTTCTCCCCAGGAGAGCGGATTTTTTGTGGTTATTCTTCGCTAAAGGTTTCTTTCAGCATTCGTTGCTGTTCTTTGTCCAAGGTAATTTTGCCGTGGAGCAGGGAAATGAATCCCGCCTCTTTTAATTTGATTACGCCGCGGTTTACGGTCTTGACGCTGGTGCCAATATCATCGGCAATCTGCTGGCGGCTGGTATGGAGGATAAAGAGGTCTGTTTCGATGTCGCCCAATCGTTTCAGCAGGTAACTGTGCAGGCGGTGGAGGCTGGGCAGGAATTTTATTCGTCCGGCCTCGTTGGAGGTGGGGTACATTTTTGCTGCTAGTTGTCGGGCAACGGCCAGGGCAAAGTCATTGTCAATCTGCATCCATTGCAGGAAGGTTTCTGCCCGCATGACGATGGCCTCCGTAGTGGTAACCGCCTCATTGGAGGCGGCGCAGAGTTTTTGGCCGGCCAGTACCTCCAAGTCGCCAATCAGGTCGGAGCTGCCTAGCGAGGCAAAGGTATATCGCTGGCCGCTGGCAAATTCATTGCTGACACGGGTTTCGCCTTTTAGCAGAAGGTAGACATGCTTGGCTTCTTCACCTTTGCGGACTATGGTTTCGCCGGGCAGGTAAATCTTGTGGGTGGTCTGACGCAGGATTTCGTCAGGTATATGGTCGAGAAAGTATTCCAATTTCATAGGTATGGTCCTTTCTAAATTGCTGTTTCCTTCATTATATATTATTTCCTGCAAATAAAAAAGATATTTTGAGGTCGAATGTCCTTTCTTTCTTGACGGGAAAAAGATAAACTAATCACATAACAAGCTTTCTTTTCCTCATGAATCTTGTTTTCCAGGCAAGATTCCTACGGCGCCGGCAAGGTGCCAAGAATTTACATAAAGCTTTTGATGAAAGACTCTGTTTCGTTCCTGCAAGACGAGATAGAGTCTTTTGTCATTTAGCAGGATTTTTGCCGGTCGATGTAGTATAATAACAATAGTGTACCTATGGGCGTGGTAAAACTCACACAGTAAAGAAGGCGATATTGTGGATGATAAACCGGTGATGTTAATTGTAGATGATGTGGAAATCAACCGGGTGGTGCTGACCCAGTTTTTCCAGGAAGAATATCAGATTATCGAGGCGGAAAATGGCCAGGAGGCCATGACGGTTATCGAACAGCAGCCAGTAAGCATTGTACTGGTGGATCTTGTTATGCCGATAATGGATGGATTCCAATTGCTGTCCATGATGAAACGGAATGACCAGTTTGCTGGTATTCCGGTGGTGGTCATGACGGCGAATAACGATGGCGACAGCGAAGCGCGGGCTATGGAGATGGGGGCGGCAGATTTTATCACCAAACCCTACAACCCAACGATTGTACGCTGCCGGATACGGAATGTCATGGCACGCGAGGAGATTGAGTGGCGCAGGGTAGCGCAGGTAGCGCAGAACCGGCAGCTCATGGAAATGCATCAGTATGCGGAAAAAGATGCGCTGACGGGGATTTATAACCGGGAGGCGTTTTACCGGAAATCTGCTGAGCTTATGCAGGAACACCATCAGACGAGCTATAGCATTGTGTATCTGGACATCAGCTGTTTTAAGGTCATCAATGACTTGTTCCGCATTGAGACGGGAAATCTTATACTGAAGACAGCTGCCTTTTATTTCAATATGGTGGTGGGCGAAGATGGCCTGTGTGCCCGGATTGAGGCAGACCATTTTGTGCTATGCGTTCCCACGGATAAATTGGATATGAGTAAGATTATTGCCGGGCTGGACAGCACCATCCAGTCTTTGGGCATCAGTCACAATGTCTTGTTTTATGCGGGGATTTATCCCGTGGACAATGCCTTCCTGCCGATTGATCAAATGTGTGATCGCGCCCACATGGCCCTCAATCGGATCAAAGGTCGCTATATGACGCGGTTTGCTTACTATGACAAGGCCATGCGTGACCAGATGATTGAGGAACAGATGATTGTCCGCAATATGGATTATGCCTTGCAGGAAGGTCAGTTTTACATCAACCTGCAGCCGATTTATGAAACGGAAAGCAACAGTATCTTTGGGGCGGAGGCTCTGGTTCGCTGGAATTACAATAAGGGGCAGATCAGCCCGGGGAAATTCATTCCGATTTTTGAAAAGAACGGTTTTATTGTGCGGCTGGATCGCTTTGTCTGGGATGAGGCCTGCAAGGTCCTGCGTGCCCAGATTGATGCCGGGCTTAAGCCGGTGCCGATTTCGGTAAATCTTTCGCGCCTGAATTTCTACAGCCAGGACTTGCTGGAGTATCTGCAGGGGCTGATGAAGAAGTATGACCTGCCAACCAATTTGCTCAAGCTGGAGATTACGGAGAGTGCCTATATGGATAATCCCCACCAGCTTATTGCTATGGTGCGGGCCTTTAAGGGGCATGGCTTTTCCGTGTTGATGGACGATTTTGGCAGCGGTTATTCCTCCCTTTCGATGCTCAAGGACTTGCCTGTTGATGTGCTCAAAATTGACATGGCGTTTGTGCAGGAAGTGGATAAATCCAGCCGTGCAGGTGCTATTCTGGAAAGCATTGTGGAATTGGGCAAGCATTTGCGGATGGAAGTCGTGGTTGAGGGCGTAGAAACCAAGGAACAGGTGGATTTTTTGGAGAAAATCGGCTGCCGGGTGATACAGGGCTATTATTTCTCAAAGCCAATAGATGTAGGAAGTTTTATGGGACTGGTTAAAAGGAGTCAGGGTTTTTGAAAAACATTAAAGCAGTAATTTTCGATATGGATGGGGTAATCATTGACAGCGAGCCTATCCACAGCCGGGTGAAGATGGATACCTTTGCGCATTTTGGGCTGGAATTCAATGAGGCGGATTTAGTTCATTATATGGGGCGTACGAGCAATGCAATCTTCAGTGAAACCATTGCCAAAGCCGGGCGCACGGATATCCGACCGGAAGATATGGCGGCGTATAAGCATAGCCATTATCTGGAGATACTGCAAAGCGGTGAAATTGCGCCGGTAACGGGCAGCGTGGATTTGATCAAATCCCTGCATGCGGCAGGCCTGCCTTTGGCGTTGGCGACTTCTTCCAATGTACGGGTGATGAATACCGTGCTGGACAGCTTTGGCATTCGTCCGTATTTTACATCCATCCTCTCTGGTGGAGAACTGCCCGAGAGCAAGCCGAATCCCGCGATTTATTTAATCAGTGCGGAGCGCTTGGGTATTGACCCTGCGGAATGCCTTGTGATTGAGGATACCACCAATGGCATTTTGGCAGCAAAACGGGCCGGGATGTATTGCGTGGCTTATCGCAATCCGAACTCTGGCAAACAGGATTTAAGCAAGGCTGATGAAATTGTGGACAGCCTGCTGGACGTAAAAAAAGCCTTCCCCTTTGAGTAAGGTGGGCGCAAAAAAGCCCGGATAAACATTTTGTGTATGTTTATCCGGGCTTTTGTTATGCGTGATTTATACGATAGCGAAGCTTTCGATGGCACCAAACTGCAGGTATTTGCTGGCTTTCGTGGGCTCGCCATCCAGAATCTCCTTGCTCACGGTATCCATCTTGCCATCGGCAACATGAACGCGGCCGGCAGCAACTTCGTCCTCAATTTTTGCCAGAAGTTCCTTGCGGGCTTTCTTGGTAGCGTTGTAGACCGTGCTGTTGTAGAAGATGTTCATGGATGTTTGCGATTTTTCTTCATCGCAGTTAAAGAATACATAAGCTTTTTTTTCGGTTGCCATAATTGATAATCCCCCTTGAAATAATATAAAAATAATTTCATTTATAAATATGTAACCAATAAAAATATTATAGCATACTTTGTCAAAAATGATAAATTAAATTGAATCTTCACAGGTGGTTGACAAATAAAATAAGAAAGAGTAAAGTGAATCTGTATAGAATTGTTTAAAAATGGGAGCAATTCCTAGTCAAATACCGGGAGGTAATGATATGGCAATCATCAAGAAAGAATCCTTTGGCAGGTTAAGTGATGGGCGTGAAGCGTTTCTCTATACGCTGCGCAACACGAAAGGCACGGAAGTGAAAGTGACTAACTACGGTGCACGGCTGGTCAGCTGGCGGGTTTTTGGCAAGGATGCAAAACAGGTGGATATCGTACTGGGCTATGCCGATGCCCTGACGTATGAAAAGGATGATACCAGCATGGGCGGCGTTGTAGGGCGTCATGCCAACCGTATTGCGGGCGGCAAGGCGGTCATTAACGGGCAGGAGTACCAGCTGGACTTAAATACCGGCTCCAAGATGCAGAATCACATTCATGGCGGCTCCAAAGGATTCCACAATGAACTCTGGGAGGCTGAGGAGGTCTATGAAGGTGTGCGGCTGACCTATCACAGCAAGGATGGCGATGCCGGTTATCCGGGAAATATGGATGTAACCGTTATCTATTCCCTGTCCAATGACAATGAGCTGTCCATTAAGTATGAAGCCGTCAGCGACAAGGACACCATCTGCAATCTGACTAACCACAGTTATTTCAATCTGGATGGCTTTGAATCGCCGTCGATTCTCGACCAGAAAATCCAGATTTTTGCGGACAAGTACACCTGGGCAGACAGCGAATCCCTGCCGGATGGCAGAATCTTGCCGGTTGAGGGGACGCCGATGGATTTGCGGCAGCCCACGCGAATCGGCGAACATATCGATGATGATTTTGATGAACTCGTTATGGGCAAGGGCTATGACCACAACTGGGTAATCCGCGATGAAGCCGTGATGGTGGAAATGAAGCCGGGAATGTTTGGCTATGACCCGCATTGTCCGATAGATTATCTCAAGGGCGGACTCAAGAAAGTGGCCTATGCCGAATCGGATAACAGCGGCCTGACGCTGACCTGCTACAGCACCCTGCCCGGCGTGCAGTTCTACACGGGCAATTTCCTCGAAGGAGGGCTGCCGGGCAAGAAGGGCGTGGAATTCCCGCATCGTTCCGGTTTCTGCCTCGAAACGCAGTATTTCCCCAATGCATTGGCTAATCCCAATTTCCCGCAGCCGATTATCAAGGCCGGGGAGAAGTGGGAATCGCAGACGGTTTATGTGCTTTGGCCGAAGGATTAAAAACGAAACACATCGTATGAATTATAAAGGCAGCCCATTGAGCGATTTTTCGTTTAACGAAGTGGCTTCTTGTAATGCGTTGTGAGAATGCTGCTATAAATAATAAATAGTAGACAAAAATGAGAAAAAAGCATACAATTATAAACAACGGCAAGAAGAAGATTTCTCTTCTTGAAAGGTCATACCAATTTCAGGGAGGCATGTTTGATGAATATTCATGAGTACCAGAGCAAGGCTGTATTGAAGTCCTATGGGGTAGCAGTTCCCGAAGGGCTGCCTGCCTTCACGGTAGAAGAAGCTGTGGAAAATGCCAAGAAAATCGGCACTCCTGTGGTCGTGGTGAAAGCCCAGATTCATGCTGGTGGCCGCGGCAAGGCTGGCGGTGTCAAGCTGGCCAAGAATCTTGATGAAGTGAAAAATTATGCAAGCGAGTTGCTGGGCAAAACGCTTGTCACCCACCAGACTGGCCCGGAAGGCAAGAAGGTGGGACGCCTCCTTGTCGAAGCTGGTTCCAATATCAAGAAAGAATATTATCTCTCCTTTGTCATTGACCGCCAGACGGCGCGCGTGGTCATGATGGGCTCGGAAGAGGGCGGCATGGAAATCGAGAAGGTTGCTGCCGAAATGCCGGAGAAGATTTTCAAGGAATATATTGACCCGGTGATTGGGCTGGCACCGTTCCAGGCAACCCGCATGGCGTACAACATCAATATTCCCAGAAGATGATGTGATTGCCCTCGATGCCAAGCTGAATTTCGACGACAGCGCCCTGTTCCGTCATCCGGATATTGAAGAGCTCCGTGATGAGAGCGAGGAAGACCCCAAGGAACGCCGTGCAGCGGAAGCGGGCCTCAACTATGTAAACCTCGGCGGTGATGTGGCCTGCATGGTAAACGGCGCAGGCCTGGCCATGGCTACCGTGGACATCATCAAGCATTATGGCGGCGAACCGGCCAACTTCCTCGATGTGGGCGGCGATTCCTCGCCGGAAAAGATTGCCGAGGCCTTCCAGATTATGCTCGATGGCGGCCAGGCCAAGGGCATTTTCGTCAACATCTTCGGCGGCATCAACCGTTGCGATGCGGTGGCTGCCGGCATTGTCGAAGCGGCCAAGATTATCTCCGATGATGGCAAGTCCCTGCCGGTTCCCGTAGTTGTGCGCTTGGAGGGCACCAATGTGGAACAGGGCCGCAAGATTTTGCAGGATTCTCCGATTGCCAACGTCATCATGGCACCGACCATGGAGGGCGGCGCGGAAGAAATCGTCAAACGGGTCAAGGCAGCACAGTAAGGGAGGCCATCTAAATGGGTGTTTTAGTCAATAAAGATACAAAAGTAATCGTACAGGGCATTACGGGCAAGCAGGCAACCTTCCATACGAAGCAGATGCTGGCCTACGGCACGAAGATTGTGGCCGGCGTAACGCCGGGCAAGGCTGGCCAGGAAGTTGAAGGCGTTCCCGTATTCAACACCGTCAAGGACGCAGTGGATGCAACAGGGGCTACGGCTTCCGTGGTCTATGTACCCGCAAGGTTCGCCGCTGACTCCGTTATGGAAGCTGTGGATGCTGGGCTGGATTTGGTGGTCTGCATTACGGAGCATATTCCCGTGCAGGATATGGTCAAGGTGCGCCGCTATATGGAAGGCAAGAAAACCCGCCTGATTGGGCCGAACTGCCCGGGCATTCTGACCACGGATGAAGCAAAGCTCGGCATCATTCCGGGCAACATCCAAAAGAAGGGGCATGTAGGCCTCGTTTCCCGCTCCGGCACCTTAACTTATGAAGCCGCTTTCCAGCTGATGAATGCCGGGATTGGCGTAACGACGGCTATCGGTATTGGTGGTGACCCGGTCAAGGGAACGGACTTCATTGATGCATTGGAACTCTTTAAGAACGACCCCGAAACCAAGGCTGTGCTGATGATTGGCGAAATCGGCGGTACGGCTGAAGAAGATGCGGCCAAATGGATTAAGGAAAACATGCCGGAAAAACCGGTAGCGGCCTTTATCTCCGGTCGTCAGGCGCCTCCGGGAAAACGCATGGGCCATGCCGGTGCGATTATCTCCGGCGGCAAGGGAACGGCTGCGGATAAAATCAAGGCGCTCAATGGTGTAGGCATTGAAGTGGCCGACACGGTAGCCCACATCGGGGAAACGGTTGTCGATACCTTGAAAAAAGCCGGTATCTATGACGAGTGTCATACCTGCTAAAACAATTTAATGTTAATGATAAAGAGATAGTTCAATATGGG
>CADAAS010000103.1 GCA_902785885.1 Pseudoselenomonas ruminantium | reverse complement strand
TGGGCAAAGATATCGAGAATCAACGCCGTGCGGTCAATGACCTTGACGCCCAGCATCCGTTCCAGATTATGCTGCTGGGAAGGCGTCAATTCATCATCGAGAATCAGGAGCGTCGCTTCTAAGTTCTGAATCTCCATCGCCAGCTCATTGACCTTTCCGCGGCCTAAGAAAAACGCCGCATCCGGCTTTTCCTTGCGTTGGGTAAAGGTAGCTACAACCTTGGCGCCAGCCGTATCGGCCAGGCGTTCAAGTTCCGCCATGGATTCTTCAATGGGCCAGCTGCTGCCAGGCCGCTCCACACCCGCAAGTATGGCGCGTTCCACTTCATCATCGGTGCTCTTGGTACTTTGGGCCGCCAGTTTCTTATTGACCACCGTGACCAACAGATTCAAATTGATTTGCGCGAGTATCTTGTCCTCTGCAGGGCCATACTGTGTCAACAGCTGCGTGCCATCTTCGCTCATTTCGCCCGCAAAGAACGCCAGGCAGCCGATAATCTTTTTGTCCTTGCGTCCAATGGCCGCCATGCAGTCAAAGCGCAGGCGGCGCAGGGAGGATAAATCCGGTGCACTCAGGCGCACATCTCCGCTCGGATGGGTATGAATACAGCGAATTCCCGACAGGCGCAAATCCGAGCGGGTCTTTTGCTTGAACTCCGGCAAATCCACCGTCGCCGTATCGCCCAAGGATACCTGCATCACCTTGCCCTGACGGTTCAGGTATACCGCTACTTCCCTGTCCGTATCTTCGGTGATGGCGAGCATTTCCTCGTTGAGTTCCCGCGTGGAAATCTGCCCAATAGGCACCCGCATATCATAGAGTGCCTTGAGCTTTTCCAGAATATACGTTTTGATATTGGCCAAGTCGCCATTTACTTGCATAGCCATCTCCTATCAGCCACGGTTTACAATATTGCCGATATGCTTGAGCATAATCGACAGCGTCCCATCTTCATTGTTATGGAACTCCATGAACTCCGTGTTGTCAAAATACTCCGAGGGAATCGTGAGCTCAATGCCCGTATCGGTCTTGAGCTTATGCTTGCACATCTTCTTGATGGTGGCCTCCTGGTCCATCTTCACGGGCTCCGTAAAGCCTGCCTCCTTGATGGCATTGTCAAAATCCGCCTGCATAGACGGATTTTCCTTGAAGATTTCCTTGCCGGCCTCCACCAAATCCAGCTCGTCGGTATTCTGCATGTTTTCCGTTACATAGCTCTTGACCGCCGCTTCCGTGGCAACCTTGTCCTGCCCATAAGCCTCGGCGACTTTCGCTGCCGTCTTGCTGAGGTTCTTGATGGCCTCCTTCGGCGAAGGAGTCAGGCTGCATTCCAAGAGGATTTCCGGGAACACCAGAATGCTGTTGCCGTCAATGGTGTATTTTTTCGCCGTGACCGAGATTTCCTTGCTCTCCGTGTCGATAAAGGCAAATTCCTCCATCTTCTGCGAGAGGTTCGGCATAATCGAATAATGATTGATGATTTCGTTCTTGATGCCCGCTTCCGTCTGATTGACCTGATGGGTGTAGCCGATATGGCTGCTCGCCTTAAAAATCACAATCTGCCGCCGGTCATCAATGCGCACATCCGCCACAATCACATCACTCGAAGCCATTTCCTCAGCATGGACGAATGCATCTTCGAGCTTCTTGGCAAGCTCCTTGGAAAACGGCACGAAGCTCATTTCGCCGCCCAGATATTCCTTGACCAGCTGGGCACAATGGCTGTCGTCATAAAACGTTCCCGGCTTGGCATCCTGGCTGCCTCAGGATTTTTCGATATGTTTGAGCAGGAAGGTTTCAATGCTGTCCTGCACCGTGAGTTCTTCATCCGAATACACCGTCATGCCGGAGTTAAAGTCCAGGATATGTAAAATTGCCTTATCAATTATTACCATAATGTATCTGCTCCTTCTGTTCCTCTGCCCATTTTCTAACCTGCTGCAGGCGGGCGGGCATGCGGCTGCTCAGTTTTTCTTCCAGCTCCCGCAGGTCACTGGAGTCAAAGTCGTAATTTACATCGGGAATGTTCCAAATCCGCGCCTCGGAGAAGAATTCATCCCGGTAGATATTATAATAAACCGTAAAACTGCTCACCAGCGTAAAATCCACGTAATCAATGACGATATAGGAACCATTGTTGATTTTGACAGGTTCCGCCGGGCGGATAAAGAGTTCAAAGCCTTCATTTTTCGCAGGCAAATCAAGGCCATACTGCCATTCCGGCAGGTTGAGTCCCCTGACAATACTGCTGAGGGTTGCCGGATTAAACTGCGCCATATCCTGGAGCACCTGTTCAAACTGTGCAGTCAAAAGCTCCTCAAACACAGAAAGCTTCGCCGTGATAAACTCAATGCGGGCAAATTCAATCAGCCCGATTTTCAGCCGCACCTTGTACTCATGGGTTTCCTCATGGAAGTAGACAATGGCACTCTTATGCCATTCTTCATTGACATAGGCATACAAATCATATTTATCCTTGCCAATGACCGGCTCCCGCTTTAAGGTAAAGCCATGCCACTCTTCCGGCAAGGCGGCCATATAGGCCCAGCCTTCTGTTTCCTCTTTGATTTTGGCGATGGTTTCATCCTTCATCTTTGTCCCTCATTGCCGATAATACAAGAAAAGCTCTCAGGCTATGCCTAAGAGCTTACAATTTTCAAATGGTGACCCACCACGGAATCGAACCGTGAACCTACTGATTAAGAGTCAGTTGCTCTGCCAGTTGAGCTAGTGAGTCGTTAGCCCTGTTCTCAAGGACATGTAATATAATACCACTATGTCATACACTCGTCAAGGGCTTTTTCAAAAAAAATCAAATAAAACTTTGCACCGCTTTTTCCATCACACAGCAATGGAAAATCTCTGTGCGGTTGGATACATCCATTTTCTTGGCTATCGAGGTTATGTGCTTCTTCACCGTAGCCTCAGCACAGAACAGCTTATTCGCAATCTGCTGATTGGTCATGCCGCGGCAAATAAGCCCCGTAATCTGTCGTTCCCTGTCCGTAAGACCGAAACGCTCTATCAAAATTTTCTTAGCCAGTTGTCCCTTGGCATTTTGGGGATGGAATTCATAAATACGACGGGTAATCAGGGGTTCGAGCAGGCGCATCCGAAACAGTTCCTTCTCATCAAAGTTGCCGCTTTCTTTACGACGCAGCAGCCAGAATTTGCCTAAGAGTAACCCGTGATGAACCAAAAACAATTTGCAGGCATAACTCATGCCCCATTCATTGCTAATCAGTTGACCGATTTCCGTATGGGATAAAAATTCATTGCTGAACATATCCGAGTCGCGGAACACCAATGATTTTTTTTGCCACTCCAACGAGGTGTAAACGCTGGATTTGTGCGCCAGGTCAGCCGCCTTAAAAATTTCTGCGACGGTGGGAACAAATTTGGCATGGGGATATGCCATCGGTTCCAGACAATGTTTTTTGTCTGGCTCGTTCTTTACCACATAAGAAATACCGCAGTCAAAAGGAGCAACCTCGCTCAGCACTTCGAACACTGTATGCCGGAATTCATCCACGGAGGCGGACATAATCCGCGTAAGTCCAGTAGACATCTGCCAGCATTCCTGTTCATTAAGTTGCAGCATACATTCCTGCCTTTCTTGGGGAAATATGAAATTAACACATCACACATATAACACAACAGATTCATTATACGCTAAAAGAGCGGGTCTTGCAAGACCCGCTCTTCTCTAAATATAATTCCTTTACCTGCAAAGCTTCCCCACTATTGAAGGTATTTTATGTCATCACTTCCCCAAGTGACATTGGTTATTATAAAGGGCTGTGACCGGAGAAACAATTACCCAAAAGTGGAAAAATTTTATTTAGATACTACCAAAGTGGTATATCAGCGCACTTTATCGGCAGCTGCTGCCAGTTCCTGCAGCTCTTCGCCGGTAAATTCATACTTCTCATTGCAGAAATGACAGGAAACTTCCGCCTTGCCATCGGCAACCAGGCTGTCCAAGTCCTCCTTGCCCAGGCTGATAAGCACGTTAAAGAGCATTTCCTTGGAACAGTGGCACTTGAAGGCCAAATCCGTTTCCGACATATAGTTGATGTCAAAGCCCTGCAGCATTTCGGCAATGATGTCCTTGGCTGAATAGCCCTTCTCCACCATATGCGAAACAGAATTCACTTTCTGCAGGTTGGCCTCGAGCTTCGAGATACATTCCTCCGTAGCATCCGGCAGCGGCTGGATAAAGAAGCCGCCCGCACCAATGCACTTAAACTCCGGGTTCACCAGAACGCCCAGGCCGATACTCGACGGCGTCTGCTCGGAAACATAGAGATACTTGGTCAAATCGTCAGCGATTTCGCCATCGGTGATTTCACAGCTGCCCGTAATGGGATTTCTAAGGCCCGTAAAGCGGGTCACGGACACGGTACCATTTGTGCCGACACCGCCGCCCACATCAATCTTGCCCTTGTCATTGAGCGGCAGGTTCACATGGGGATTGCCCACATAGCCGCGCACATAACCTTCCGGCGTAGCATCGGCAGTCACAATGCCCAAGGGGCCGCCGCCGTTAAACTTCACCGTCAGAGCTTCCTTGTTCTTGAGGTTGGCGGCGAGCAAAAGTGCCCCGGTCATCGTGCGACCCAAAGCTGCTGCCGCCACCGGATAGCAGTCATGGCGACGAATCGCCTCATTTACTAAATCCGTAGTCACTGCCGCATAAATGCGTACACCATCGGCAGTGGCTTTTACTAAATGGTCTTTCATTACATCTTTCCTCTCAAAAATAAAGGCCCTCCCCTGCGGGAAGGCCTGCTTGTCAATCAAACGTATAAGTTGCCAGAACTTCGTCCGTATCAATATCATAAATCGAAATCGTCTTTTTGTCCAGCACCGCAAAGGTATTGCGCTTGTCCTCCCGCTTGGAAAGAGCCGCTGAACCTGGATTCAAAAAGACAGTATTGCCCCGCTTTTCGAGCACCGTGGTATGGATATGCCCGCTGATAAAGAGGTCGGCCTTTAAGTGTGCCGCCAGTTTATCCTTTTCGGCATCCGTCATCACGGCATCGCCGTGGGTCACGATAATGCGCAGCCCCTCGGCCACCACATAGGCATAAGGTGCTTCAATGGGCAGTTCCAGGCAGCTGGCATCTACGGAAGAATCGCAGTTGCCCTTGGCAATGATGACCGGCACCGGGCAGTTGTTGATTTTTTCCACAAGGCCAGCCGGATTATAATCCGCTTTCATCGGATTGCGCGGCCCATGATAGAGCACATCCCCGGCATGAAGAATCATGTCCGCATCATGGAACTGCTTGTCAAAAGCCGTCTGCCATGCACCCTCATGGCCATGCGTATCGCTGATAATGCCAATTTTCATTTGCTTTCAGCCTCCTAAATACACTTAGCCGATTTTCTTCAGCAGGTTTGCCATTTCCATAGCGGCCATAGCGGCATCCGTACCCTTGTTGCCAGCCTTCGTGCCTGCGCGTTCCACAGCCTGCTCGATGTTTTCCGTGGTCACCACGCCAAAGATAGTCGGTACGCCCGTCTGCATGCCAACCTGGGCAACGCCCTTGGAAACCTCGTTGCAGACATAGTCATAGTGGGTCGTCGAACCACGGATGACAGCGCCCAGCGCGATAACGGCATCATACTTGCCGGATTCAGCCATCTTCTTGGCCACAACGGGAATCTCAAATGCGCCCGGAACCCAGGCCACATCAATATCTTCATCTTTGGCTTCATGGCGGTGCAGAGCATCCAAAGCGCCGCCCAAGAGCTTGCTCGTGATGAATTCGTTAAAGCGGGCTACTACGATACCCACCTTCATATCTTTTGCGGTAATAAATCCTTCAATAACATTAGCCATTGTCATTTCCTCCCAAAACCATAAATTATTTTAAGGTGTCATCATTTAAGAGATGGCCCATCTTCGTCTTTTTGATGGTCAGATACTTCTTGTCGAACTTGTTGGCATGAATCATCAGCGGCACGCGCTCTGTGATGGTCAGGCCATAACCTTCAAGTCCTGCACGTTTAGCCGGATTGTTGGTCATCAGGCGAATGCTCGTCAGGCCCAAATCCGCAAGGATCTGTGCGCCGATACCGTAGTCGCGCAAATCCGGGGCAAAGCCCAGTTCCACATTGGCCTCTACCGTATCGCGGCCTTTGTCCTGCAGGGCATAAGCGCGCATCTTGTTGGCCAGGCCAATGCCGCGGCCTTCCTGACGCATATAGAGCACTACACCTTCGCCAGCCGCTTCAATCTTCTGCAGAGCCGCCTGCAGCTGGTCGCCGCAGTCACAGCGCAGGGAACCCAGCGCATCACCCGTCAGGCCTTCGGAATGCACACGCACGAGCACGTCCTTCTTGCCTTCCACATCGCCCTTGACAATAGCCAGATGACACTTGCCATCGAGCTTGCTCTCGTAGGACTTAATGCGGAAATGGCCGAACTTGCTCGGGAAATCCACATCTGCCACTTTCTGCACGAAGGATTCCGTACGCTTGCGGTATTCAATCAGGGATTTTACCGTAATCATATGGAGCTTGTGTTCCTTGGCGAACTCAATGAGCTTCGGCGTGCGCATCATATGGCCGTCATCATCCATGATTTCGCAGCAAAGGCCTGCGGGATAGAAACCGGCCAGGCGTGCCAAATCCGTGGTCGTTTCCGTATGACCGGCACGGCGCAGTACGCCACCCTCAACGGAACGCAACGGGAATACATGCCCCGGACGGCGGAAGCTCGATGCCTTGGCCTTAGGATCCAAGAGCAGGCGGATGGTCTGGCAGCGCTCGTAAGCGGAAATGCCCGTCTCCGTATCAAAAGCGTCAATCGACACCGTGAAAGCCGTCTCATGGTTATCCGTATTGTTGACCACCATCTGGCCGATATTGAGCTCATCGAGACGCTTGCCGTCAATCGGCGTGCAGATAAGGCCCTTGGCATAAGTAGCCATGAAATTGATGTCTTCCGGCGTAACCGTAGCCGCAGCGACAATCAAATCGCCTTCGTTTTCGCGGTCCTCATCATCAACCACGACGACCATCTTACCATTTTTTATATCTTCGATTGCCTGTTCAACCGTTGCAAAATCTGACATATTCTATCTCCTTAAAAACCGTTTTCCCTCAAAAAATCAAGGGTCATATTGCTTTGTGCCTTGGCTGGCGCAGGGCTGCTGCCTTTGAGCATCTTTTCCACATACTTGCCCAGCACATCCGTTTCAATATTGATGGGGCTGCCCGTCTTTTTGCGGCCCAGATTCGTGACTTCCCGCGTATGCGGAATCAGGCTGACGGTAAAATCGCTGTCCGTCACCTGCGCCACCGTCAGGCTGATGCCGTCCAGTGCCACAGAGCCTTTCTCGACGATATAGCGCAAAAGACTGCTGTCTGCGCTCACCGTCATCAAAATGGCATTGCCTTCATCGGCAAATTTGACAATCTCGCCGGTACCGTCAATATGGCCGCTGACAATATGGCCGCCCAAGCGGCTGGCTAGTGTCAGCGCCCGTTCCAAGTTCACGGGGCTGCCCTTTTTGAGCTCCGCCAGCGACGTGCGGCGCACCGTTTCCGGCATTACATCAGCCGTGAAGCCTGACCGGTCAAAATGTGTGACCGTCAGACATACACCGTTGACCGCAATGCTGTCGCCCAAATGCACATCTTCGATTACCTTCGAGCAGTTAACGACGAGACTGCCACCGCCGATACGGGCGACCTGCCCTACTTCTTCAATTATGCCTGTAAACAATCCCTCACCGCCCTTTTACATAACCGGTCAGTAAAATATCCTGGCCAATGGTTTCTACCGTGGTACGCTCCAGTTCCACCGCTTCGGCAAGTTCAGCAAAACCTTCGCCTTCCACCGGCGTCAGCGCCTCACGCCCGCCAATCAGCTTGGGCGCGATAAAAGCATGAACCTTGTCCACGAGTCCGGCCTTAAGCAGGGAAAAATTCACCTGCCCGCCGCCTTCGACAAACACTGAGCAAATCTCCATTTCGCCGAGCTTGCGCATAAGCAAGTCCATATCCACCTGTTCGCCGTCACCAGCGACCATGATGGCTACGCCCTTATCTTTAAGCGCCTGCACACGCTCCTGCGGTGCCTTGGCTGTCACGGCAATAATGGTCAGCGCCGCACCATCGGTCACCAGCTTGGCATCCAGCGGTGTGCGGGCCTTGCTGTCCACGACGATACGCACAGGATTTTTTCCCTGCCCGTCCGGCAGCCGCGCCGTAAGGCTCGGATTATCCGCCAGTACCGTGCCAATGCCCACCATGATGCCATCATAGGTGTCACGATATTCATGCACTCTGCGCCTTGCCGCTTCGCCGGTAATCCATTGGGATTTTCCCGTATGCGTGGCAATCTTGCCATCAAGGCTCATAGCGGTTTTAAGCACCACAAAGGGCTTTTGCGTGGCTAGGATTGGGGTCGCCCATGCCGATGACCACGCGCTTAATCCCGGCCTTGACCACCGCTTCGGCACAAGGGCCGGTGCGGCCATAATGGGAACAGGGTTCCAGCGTCACATAGAGCGTGGCGCCTTTTGCCAAGTCCCCGGCCATATTGAGCGCATGAATCTCCGCGTGCGGCGTGCCCGCCTTGCGGTGCCAGCCGGCGCCGACAATGCGCCCTTCCCGCACAATCACCGCGCCAACCAAGGGATTGGGCGACGTGCGGCCAATGGCGTTGCGGGCTAAATTAAGTGCTGCCCGCATAAAATCTTCATCTTGCAAATTCATCACCTCAAATTCTCGGGAATTCAGGTTTGTGAATGAGACGAAAAAGCCACCGGAAATATCTTCGCGGTGGCTAAAATTGCATGCAAACAAACATGCCTTTTCTCATCCCGACTATACGGTCGGCTTCGGAATTTCACCGAATCGTGCCTGAACGCTCAGGCTTGCGGGCTATACCGCCGGTGGGGAACTGCCCCCCGCCTCAAAGACAAATCTCTGCCCATTATATTAGCATAAATAGGGCAAAAAATCAAGTTAACCAAAAGTCAATTGCCCATCAGCGCCCACCGCACAGATATCCGTTTTGGACGGATTTCCAGCCGTGGCATTGCGGTCAATGCGGAAACCATTGGGATTCGTCAAAAACCGCCAAAACTCCTGCTCTGCCGGTGCTACAGAAATCACATGCCTAAAGGTATACGGCAGGGTGCCAATATGCTGAACCTTGCCTTTTTTAATGCCAAAGACAACAGTCTGCCTGCTCCCGTCCTCGGTGCGCCCATCCACATACAGATAGTTCCTCTTATCCTTCATATGAATCAGCACCGGTTGCAAATCCTTTAGCGCTGTATCCCATTCTGTTTGCTGTCCATTCATCACCACAGCCAGTTTTTCACCCAAATCACTGACTTCCAGCGTATCCCGCCTGTTGTTATCCCCCAGCGATGTAATCAACGGATAGTCGGAGGGAAACGGCTGGGCGTATTCCTGCGGCACCTGCAAGTAGGATTCGTGGAAAAGCTGCGGTGCCTCCTGATAAAGTATCGTAACCGTCAGCAAACCTGCCGCATAGGGGGCTATATCATAGGGATTAAAATAGAAGGTAATTCCCCGCGGGTCAAGTGTCCAATTGAGTTTTCCCTGCAAGGCATAGCTGCGCACATTCGTCGCCGTATCCTCAAAATACGCATGCGCATAATCCTTTTCCAACCGCTTAATGATGAGCTCGGTGAGTTTTCCGGTGTCCTTTACCACATGGGAAAGCGCTATTTCCTCCCCGCTCAGCGAATTGAAGTTCACACCATGCCAGCCATACATGCCATGCGCACCACCGCTATACGTACTTTCCATTTCCAAATAACTTACCACGTATTCATCCGCCCGGCGCATTTGGACATCCACATCCTGATAATAGGAACGATAATAATCTTTGGGAACTTCCTGACGGAATTGCTCTGCTTCCTTTTTCATTTCCCGCCGATTCTTTTGCACCCGCTCCCAGTCGGCTTTGGTACGCCGTTCAATCGCTGCTGCAAGTTCCGGATGGCTTTTACGCAAATCCTCGTCTACGGCTAAGCCCGCCCATTTTTGATGCAGCAGCTCATACTCGCCCCGCTTATCCCTGCCCATATCATTTTGTTGGCGTACCTGCTTGAAAAAACCATCCAGGGCGCGAGGCGCAGCACCTTCTGTGTGTTCTATTGCCAGGCTGCCCATCGCCAACCATGACGCGCAAAACAGGGCACATAGTTTCTGTTTACCGAACACGATTTTTCCCTCCTTTTCGTTACATATACCTGTTTGTACTATTCGCCATAATCGCAACAAAGTCCTTGCGACGTTTGCGATTTTCTTTATACACAGCAAAGCGCCTGTCACCTGTAGTGACAAGCGCCGTTTGCTTTATTCGTTTTTCTTACTGCGTTCTTCTATAATCTTGACGGCTTCCCTTTCCGGCACCGGCTCATAGCGGGTAAATTCCAGACTGTAGGAGCCACGCCCCTGGGTAAGGCTGCGCAAGTCGGTGGCAAAGCGATAGAGTTCTGCTTCGGGGATAAGGGCGGAAATTTCGCTCATATCCTTGCCCTTGCTGTCCACGCCCAAGATATGTGCGCGTTTGCTGTTGAGCTTGCCCATAACGTCGCCCATATAGTATTCCGGCGTAGTCACGCGGATAGTGTCAATGGGCTCAAGCAGAATCGGCGAGGCATCCATAACGCCCTTGCGGATGGCAATGCCTGCAGCCGTCTTAAAGGCCGCTTCTGACGAGTCAACGGAGTGATAGGAACCATCATAGAGGTTGACCTTGACATCCACCACGGGGTAACCTGCCATTACGCCTGCTGCCAGAGCTTCTTCCGTTCCTTTCTCAACAGCCGGGATATACTGGCGCGGTACACTGCCGCCGAAGATGGTTTCCGTGAAGAC